>JAZBLM010000204.1:0-2394 GCA_037033225.1 Pseudomonadota bacterium | reverse complement strand
CATGGATGGCAACTGCGAGCCCCCAGGGAAGGGTTTACGGCGTGTCCTGCATGGTCCGCCCCACCGCCTCCCGCCCGCAATTCCAAAGCGCCCCCAGCGAAAAAACTCACCGTACCAACAACGCCCTCGCATCCTGGCCGGATGCGCAGTGTACGAACAGCACCGGCAGTCCATGGGCCTCCAGGACGGCCGACATCTGGCGCTGGCGCATCAGGTACTGCTCGTAGACCTTCTTGAGTTTTTCGCAGTCGTTGCGCCCGTGCGCATAGTGGTTGCACCAGCCGGCGGGATCGAACAGCGCCATGCGGACTTCGCCGTGCGCGTAACGCAGCAAGGGCTCCGGCGCAGCGTCCATCCATTCCGTTTCGGCCGGTGCCATGATCGCCGTCTCGATCAACGGCCACAGTACGGCCAGGCCCTGGTTGTCATATTGCATCGACATCATCGCGGCGAGGTCGTTGACGGTGAAATACCGTGCGTGCTCCACCCGGGCCCCGAAGGCCTTCTGGGCCAGCAGTGCCGTATCGGCGTGGGCCATGCCTTCGGCGAGCAGGACGGTTTCCAGCGCGTCGGACACCGCGGTGATGGTGGCCGCGTCGGCGCCGGTGAGCAGGAATGGCAGCACGCGCAGTCCGCCTCCCTGCAGCGCAGGATCGGCCTGGAACGGCAGCGGCACATCGCCGTTGGCATCGGCACCGAAAGCCAGCAGTCGCGGCCCTTCGCTGCGGCCTGGAGCGCGCATCTGCAGTTCTTCCAGCCGGCGATGGATCGGCCAGCCGGGGCGCAGGACCTCGGCCGGATCGAAATGCGCTGCAGCGAACACCAGATCAAGCGCGCTCGCCTGGGGGACCAGCTTGGCCAGGTCACGGCCGATCCGCTCGGCCAGCTCGCCGGATTGTGCGGCGGTGAGGGCGGCATGCGTCGGCACCTGTCCGTCGGCGAGCTCAAGGGCGAGAACGCCGAGGGCGTTCATGGCGGGGTCGGTTTTGCTCATGGTTTCACGGTTGGCCCATCACAGGGCGGCAGCTACACTTGGGACCATTATGCCTGCCATGTCGTGCAGGCCATGTTGCAGACACCCTATCCCATGCCAGGTATGTCCATGCCCAACGCCCGACCCGTCGCCATCCTCGGTGGCGTCCGTATTCCGTTCTGCCGCCAGAACACCGCGTATTCGGATGTCGGCAACCTTGGCATGTCGGTACGTACGCTGGGCGCTCTCGTCGAACGGTTCGGCCTGCACGGCCAGCAGCTGGGCGAGGTGGCGATGGGCGCGGTGATCAAGCACTCCAGCGACTGGAACCTCGGCCGCGAGGCCGCGCTGTCGTCCGGGCTGTCCCCGCTGACGCCAGGCATCACGATGCAGCGGGCGTGCGGCACCTCGCTGGATACCATCATTGCAGTCGCCAACAAGATCGCGCTGGGGCAGATCGAATCGGGTATCGGCGGCGGCTCGGATACCACGTCGGACGTACCGATTGTCTACGGCAAGAAGCTGCGCGCGCGTCTGCTGGCCGCCAACCGGGCCAAGCGTCCCGGCGACAAGATCCGCGCGCTGACCCAGGGGTTCAAGTTCTCCGAGTTCAAGCCTGAGTTCCCCGGCGTGGCCGAGCCGCGCACCGGCAAGAGCATGGGTGATCACTGCGAGGACATGGCAAAGGAATGGAACATTTCGCGCGACTCGCAGGACGAGTGGGCGGTGTCATCGCACAAGAAGCTGGCTGCAGCCTATGAGCGCGGCTTCTTCAACGATCTCATCGCGCCGTTCCGCGGCGTCGAGCGGGACAACATCCTGCGTGCCGATACCTCGCTGGAAAAGCTCGCGACGCTGAAGCCTGCCTTCGACAAGGTATCGGGCCGTGGCACGCTCACAGCCGCCAATTCCACGCCACTGACCGATGGCGCGTCCGCCGTGCTGCTGGCGAGCGAGGAATGGGCGCGGGCGCACGGTCACGAACCGCTGGCCTACCTGCGCGACTCACAGGTAGCCGCAGTGGATTTCGTCCACGGCGAAGGGCTGCTGATGGCACCGACGGTGGCCGTGCCGGAAATGCTGAAGCGCAACGCGCTGACCCTGCAGGATTTCGACATCTACGAGATCCATGAAGCCTTCGCGGCCCAGGTGCTGTGCACGCTGCGCGCATGGGAGAGCGAGGATTACTGCCGCAACCGGCTGGGCCTGGACGCACCGCTGGGACGCATCGATCCTGCGAAGATCAATCCGCTGGGCTCTTCGCTGGCGACCGGCCACCCCTTCGCGGCGACGGGTGCACGGGTCATTGCGACGGCCGCCAAGCAGCTGGCCGAACGCGGTGGTGGACGCGCACTGGTATCGATCTGTACCGCTGGCGGCATGGGCGTGGTCGCCATCGTCGAGCGCTGAGCGCAGACCCC
>JAZBLM010000203.1:0-2635 GCA_037033225.1 Pseudomonadota bacterium | reverse complement strand
GACAGGATCATGCCTTCGCTGAGGCCGAAGCGCATCTTGCGCGGCGCCAGATTGGCGATGAACACCACGTTGCGGCCGACCAGCTTTTCCGGTTCGCCATAGCTGGCGCGGATGCCGGAGAAGATCTGCCGGCTGCCCAGTTCACCGGCATCCAGTTCGAAACGCAGCAGCTTGTCCGAGCCTTCGACGAAGCTGCACGCGACCACCTTGCCGATGCGCAGGTCCAGTTTCGCGAAGTCGTCGATGCCGATAGGGGCCGGTGCGGCGGCGTCGGTCGTGGCCGGGGCGGCCGCGGGAGCCGGCTTGGCTTCCGCCTTCGGCGCAGGCGCGCTGGGCGTCGCAGCGACGGCAGGCTGCAGGGTGTCCTTGGATGCTTCGGTCATGGCGTCGAGTTTCTTCGGGTCGATACGGGTGAAGAGGGGAACGTAGTCGTTGATGCGGTGGGCCAGCAGCGGCTTCGCCAGCGCGGTCCAGTCGCTCACCGGTGCCGCCAGGAACGTTTCGGCCTGGGCGGACGTGGCCGGCAGCACCGGCTTGAGCGCGGTGACCAGTACGCGGAACAGGTTCAAGCCCTGGGTGCAGACCGACTGCAGCTGCGCATCGGCGCCCTCCTGCTTGGCGATCACCCAGGGTTTGACGTCGTCGATGTAGCGGTTGGCTTCGTCGGCCAGTGCCATCGTCTGCCTGATCGCGGCGGCCGGATCGTTGCGCTCGTAGGCTTCACGGATCGGCGCCAACGCGTCGACGAAGCGCTGGTACTGCGCCGGATCGGGCAGCCGCGCGGCCAGTTCGCCGCCGAAGCGCTTGCTGATGAAGCCGGCACAGCGGCTTGCCAGGTTGACGAACTTGCCGACCAGATCCGCGTTGACGCGGGCGATGAAGTCGCCCAGGTTGAGGTCCAGGTCATCCACGCCGCCGGAAGACTTGGCGGCGTAGTAATAACGCAGTGCCTCCGGTTCCAGCCCGGCATCGAGGAAGGTGCGCGCCATGACGAAGGTGCCGCGTGACTTGCTCATCTTCGCCCCGTCCACCGTCAGGTAGCCGTTGACGTGCAGGCGGCTGGGCGCGCGGTGGCCGGTGGCATGCAGCACCGCCGGCCAGAACAGACCGTGGAAATTGACGATGTCCTTGCCGATGAAATGATGCAGCTCGGTGTGCGTGCCGGCCCGCAGGTGCGATGCGAAATCCACGCCGGTCTTCGCACACAGGGTCTGGAAGCTGGACAGGTAGCCGATCGGTGCGTCCAGCCAGACATACAGGAACTTGCCCGGGTGGCCGGGAATCTCGAAGCCGAAGTAGGGCGCATCGCGCGAGATGTCCCACGCGCGCAGGCCGCCGTCGGCGTTCATCCACTCCATCAGCTTGGCCTTGACGCCGGGCAGCGCGACATCGCCTGCCAGCCATTCGCGGAGGAAGCCTTCGAACCGTCCGACTTCAAAGAAGAAGTGCTCCGAATCACGCATCTCCGGGGTCGCGCCGGAGATGACCGATTTCGGCTCTTTCAGGTCGGTCGGGCTGTAGGTCGCGCCACACACCTCGCAGTTGTCGCCGTACTGATCGGCACTACCGCAGGTGGGACAGATGCCCTTGATGTAGCGGTCGGGCAGGAACATGCCCTTGGCAGGGTCGTAGAACTGCGCGACCGAGCGGCGGGTGATGTGACCTTCCGACTCGAGCTTCAGGTAGAACGATTCGGTCAGCGCGCGGTTGGCGGCCGAGTTGGTCGAATCGTAGTGGTCGAAGTCGACCCCGAAGGCGGCGAAATCGCGCTCATGGCCCGCCTGGATGCCGGCGATGAACACTTCCGGTGACAGCCCGGCCTTTTCGGCCGCAAGCATGATCGGCGTGCCGTGGGTGTCGTCGGCGCACACGAACCAGGTGGTGCCGCCGCTCATTCGCCGCGCGCGCACCCAGATGTCGGCCTGGATGTAGCCCACCAGGTGGCCCAGGTGCAGGGGGCCATTGGCATAGGGCAGGGCGGTGGTGACGAGCGCGGTACGGGTCATGGTCACGGCGTGCAGCGAGGGGAATGCGGGATTATCGCATGCGACCGCGGCACCCGGCATGGCGCCGGCTACGCCGGGCCATGCCCGGCGTAGCCGGTTGGATCATTCGCGCTGCCAGGTCTGGGCACGGCAGATGAACGCCACGCAGCCGGACACGTCCAGCCGCGTACCACCCGGCTGCAGCTTCATCTTCGACTTGTAGGTCTTGCCGTTGGCCGGGTCCAGGATGGTGCCGCCGGACCAGCTGCCGGTTCCGTCGGACTTGAGGTTCCACAGGATGGTCATGCCGCGTACCGGCTTGTCCTTGTTGGCGCCGCTGCAGTCGCTGCAGACAGGGTGCGGCCCTTTGTCCGATTGCAGGATCTCCACCACCTTGCCGCTCAACGTGCCGTTGCCGGCCTGGGTGATCTCCACGATCGACTTCACCTTGCCGGTCTTGTCATCGATGGTCTTCCAGCGGCCCACGGCCGAATCGGCGGCATGGGCCGACAGCGCAGCCGCGCACAGCGGCAGCGCCAGCAGCAGGGTCTTGAAGGTGTTGCGCATGGTCCCCTCCCAGGGCAATGGTGCGATGCCGGCGCAGGTGCCGGCCCGTGTCGACTGTATACCCATCCGGGGCGGTATGGTGC
>JAZBLM010000202.1:0-2868 GCA_037033225.1 Pseudomonadota bacterium | reverse complement strand
GGGTCGACTCTACCGGGGCTTCAGCACGATGCGATAATGCCGGCCCTCATGTCCTCGACCTCATCCCTGCCAACGTCGTCCACCCGCATCGCGATGGGAGGCGTCGGCCTGGCCGCCATCGGCGCCATCGCAGCGTCCGGCAAGGCGGTCATCGTGAAACTGGGGCTGCGCCACGGCGTGGATCCGACCACCTTGCTGGCGCTGCGCATGGCCATGGCATTCCCGCTGTTCCTGCTGCTGGCAGCGTGGTCCTCGCGTGACCAGTCCGCTCTGGGTTGGGACGACCGTGCGCGCATCCTGTGGCTGGGCTTCACCGGTTACTACCTGTCCAGCTGGCTCGATTTCCAGGGCCTGCAGTACATCAGCGTGACGCTCGAGCGGCTGATTCTTTACCTCAACCCCACGCTGGTGCTGCTGATCAATGTCCTGCTGGCCCGCCAGCGTCCGGGCCGCTGGCAACTGGCTGCGCTGGCGCTGAGTTACGCGGGTGTGCTGGTGGCCTTCGGCCATGACCTGCAGCGCGAAGGCGGGCAGATCCTGCTGGGCAGCCTGCTGGTGCTGGGCAGCGCGATCAGCTACGCGCTGTACCTGTTCGGAAGCGGCCAGGTGGTCGCGCGTATCGGTGCGATCCGACTGACCGCCCAGGCCAGTTGCGTGGCCTGCGTGCTGGTGCTGCTGCACTTCGGCCTGACCCATCCCTGGCGGGTGCTGTGGCAGGCCCCGGCGCCCGTGCAGTGGCTGTCGCTGGTCAATGCCACGGTCTGCACGGTGCTGCCGGTGATGGCGATCATGCTGGCGGTCAAGCGCATTGGCTCGTCGCTGGCCGCGCAGGTCGGTATGCTCGGCCCGGTATCCACGATCGTGATGAGTCTATGGCTGCTCGACGAACCAATGGGCCCGGCTCAGATCGTCGGCACGGTGCTGGTCCTGTGCGGCGTGCTGCTGGTGACGCGGCTGCGGCGCTGACGGCGCAGCAGGCGCGCGACCGCATCCTGGCGGTGATCCGCGCGATCCCTCGTGGCCAGGTGTTGGGCTATGGACAGGTGGCGGCGCGGGCCGGGTTGCCGGGGAGGGCGCGCCTCACCGCGCGCGTGCTCGGCATGAATGACGACCCGGCGTTGCCCTGGCACCGCGTGCTGCGTGCCGATGGGCGCATTGCCATGCCGGAAGGATCGCGCGGCTGGCGTGAGCAGTGCCAGCGGTTGCGCGCTGAAGGCGTGACCGTCGAGCGGGGCCGGGTGCGCATGGCTCCTGCCGATCCTGCAGCGGCGCTCGATGCCGCAGTATGGGGTCCCGGCTGAGCGCAGGCGTCCACCGGACCCTTGCAACGCCCCGGTCGCTGCGGTCAACCCGTGCTGCCGTTATGATGAAGGCCGTTCCAGAGGGTGCCACCATGTTTCCGCGACTGCCCACCGTCACCAAGGCACTGCTGATCGCCAACGCGATCCTGTTCCTGCTCCAGCAGCCCTTCCTGCTGGGCGATGCGACCTTTGCACCGTTCATGCTGCAGCCGCTGCAGGGCAGCTTCGATGCGTTCTCCCCGGGCGGCAACTTCCAGCCCTGGCAGCTGCTCACCTATGGCTTTCTGCATGGCAGTTTCGGCCACCTGTTCTTCAACATGCTTGCGGTCTTCATGTTCGGCGCGCCGCTGGAGCAGACGTGGGGTGAGAAGCGCTTCCTGATCTTCTACCTGGTGTGCGTGGCGGGGGCCGGCCTGTGCCAGCTGCTGGTCGGCAGCCTGATGGAGAATCCGGCGACCGTGCTCGGCGCCTCGGGGGGGGTGTTCGGCCTGCTGCTGGCCTACGGCATGTTGTTCCCCAACCAGCGGGTGATGCTGCTGTTCCCGCCGATCCCGATGAAGGCGCGCACCTTCGTGATCCTGTTCGGTGTCGGCGAACTGGTGCTTGGCGCGACCGGCTGGCAGCCCGGCGTGGCCCATTTCGCGCATCTTGGCGGCATGCTGTTCGGCTGGCTGCTGATCCGCTACTGGCGTGGACAGTCACCGTTCAAGCGGCGCCCGCCTGGACCGCCGAAGCGCCCCAATCACCTTCGTTCGGTGAAATAGGCACCCGGCGCACGGCGGGGGCGCACGATAAGGGCAGCCGCCGCCGTGCGCGGCGGGATGCTGCAGAACGCTGCACGCGCGAACGCTGCACGCGCGGTGGCGCGGCGGATGCAGAAAGGGCGCCCTTGCGGGCGCCCTTTCGTTTCGTGCCGCGGGTGCCGACTGCTCAGCGCCAGACGCGGATCTGCTCGGCATCGCTGCGCTGCATCGGCTGTCCCGGTTTGCAGGTGAAGCTGGCGCCGAAGGCCGGCAGGTTGGCCAGCGGCCCGTTGGTACGCCACTTGCCGGGTGCTTCCACGTCCATGCTGGCACGTGCGGCGGCTTCGTTCGGCGATACCTGCTGCGGCCACAACGCCGCCCAGGCGCGGAAGAAGTCCTGCTGCTCGGCCGGCTTCGCGTTGGGCTCCTGCGCGCGGTAGGCCTCCCACGCCAGCTCCAGCCCAGCGACGTCGGCAAGGTTGTTGTCAGCGGTCAGCGCACCGTTGACCTTGGCGCCCTTCACGCCCGGGAAGTCGTACGCGCTGTACTGCGTCGCCACGCGGGTGGCGAGCAGGGTCCAGGCGGTCTTGTCGGCCGGGGTCCACCAGCTGCGCAGTTCACCGCGTGCGTCGATCAACGCGCCCTTGGCATCGATGGCGCGCGTCAGCTCGTGGCCCACCAGCGCACCATAGCTGCCGAACTTGGTGGCCGCTGTGGACTGTGCATTGAAGATCGGATCCTGCAGCGCGGCAGCGGTGACGATCAGCCTGTTCTGCGCCAGGTCATAGGCCAGCGACGGCTGCTGCGGCAGTACGTCCCAGCGA
>JAZBLM010000201.1:0-3115 GCA_037033225.1 Pseudomonadota bacterium | reverse complement strand
ATCATGGATCGACACTACCGGCTTTGACGGCCGACGACTTTTTCAGCCGCGAAACCGCAGCAGCATGTCGCGGCCCGGCGTCAGCGCCGTGGCGAGTCCAGCCAGCACCCCGATGGTATTGGCGACCGCATCGGCCGGATCAGCCATGCGTGTCTCCGTCAGCGCGCCCTGCGCGAACTCGATGCCGATGCCCATCAGCACCAGGCCCACGCCGATCCCCGCCAGCGCGCGCCCGCTGCGGAACAGCTGTACCGCGCTGCCCGCCAGCAGGAAGTACGCCAGCAAGTGCTCCAGCTTGTCGCCGTTCGGCGGCAACGCCAGCGGTGGCGGCGGGATCAGGCAGACCACGACCACCGTCAGCACCGCGGCCAGCCACACCCCCAGCCAGACCCGCGGGTGCCGCAGCGGCTTCAGCCAGCGCGCGCTCACAACCGCCAGCTCAGGTCACCCAGTTCAAAAGCCGGTTCGAAATCAATGCCGCGCTGCAGCCCGATCACCTGGAAGCGCTCGCCCATGCCACTGGGCAGGGTCAGCTTCTTGACCTCGTCGCGCAGCTGCACGCGGCCCACATCGTCGGTGCGCTCATCGGCCAGCGCCAGCACCTGGTCCAGCCCGTTGCCGAGCAGGAAACTGGCCTGGCTGCAGTAGCCCGACAGATCAAAACCGGCGTGCAGCCCGGCTTCGGCCATCGCGGTGAAATCCACCGACGCCGTGATGTCCTGCAGGCCCGGCCACAGATGGACCTCGTTGTGCACATGGTGCCGGTAGAACGCACGCACCGTGCCGTCGTCGCGTTCGGGCAGGTAATACTCGCCGCGCGTATATCCATAGTCCACGAACAGCAGGGCCCCCTGCTGCAGGCCGCCGGCGACCGCCTGCAACCAGTACGGCAACTGGGGCAGGAGTTCGGAGCGATAGCCGTCGACGAACGGCCTGTCCAGGTAGCGTTCCAGGTGACGCACGGCGCCATTGAGCAGCATGTCCGCCGGCTGCATGCCACGTGCGAACCCGCCGTCGGCATCGAGCGTTACGGTCTCTTCGTAGACTTCGCCTGCGGCGATGACGAATCGCGGCGTCGGCAGCGCATCGATCACCTCATTGGCGAAGACCACCCCCTTCCAGTCGTCATCGAACGGACGGTCGAGCCATTCCACGCGCCCTGCGAGTTCGACCGGCAGGTTCTGCTGCAGCCGCTGCTGCTGGCGCTCGCGCAGGTCGGCGCTGGGCTCCAGGATCGCATAGCGTGCCGGCAGCGCCTGCAGCTCGGCCAGTCGCAGCAGCACGGCCTCGGCGAACGCACCACTGCCCCCGCCCAGTTCCAGCATGCGCGCGTCAGGTCCCAGCTGCGCAAATACCGGCGCCAGGGCATTGGCCACCGTGGCAGCGAACAGGCCGCCCATTTCCGGAGCGGTGGTGAAGTCGCCACTGGCGCCGAATTTGCTGGCACCGGCGCTGTAATAGCCCCACCCCGGCGTGTACAGGCACAGCTCCATGAAGCGGGAGAACGGGATTGCGCCGCCCTGTGCGCGGATTTCGTCGCGCAGCGCACTAGCCAGCTGGTCGCTGTGGGCGAGGGCCTCGGCTTCGGGCAGGGGAAGAGTTGACTGCATGGCGTCTTCAAATGCGGTGACAATGCTGCACAGGATAGCCGAGCCATGGAGTACCCGATGCCACCTTCCGCCCCTGTCGCCCTGATTACCGGCAGCGCGCGCCGTATCGGCGCGGCCATCGCCGCGAACCTGCACCAGGCCGGTTACAACGTGGTCCTGCACGCCAACCGCTCCAGCGATGAACTGCAGCAGGCCGCCTTCGCGTTCGAGCTGGCGCGGCCGGGCAGCGTGCTGGCGCTGCAGGCCGATCTGCGCGACGCCGCGGCGCTGCCCGACCTGGTGGAACAGGCCGTGGCGCATTTCGGACGGCTCGACGCGCTGGTCAACAACGCCTCCAATTTCTACCCCACGCCGCTCGGCCAGATCACGGCAGAGGCGATCGACGATCTGTACGCGGTCAATGCCCGGGCCCCGCTGCTGCTGGGGCAGGCTGCGGCACCGCACCTGCGCCGCAGCCAGGGCAGCATCGTGAACCTGACCGACCTGCACGGCACCCCCCCGCTGCGCGACCATCCGGCCTACAGCATGGCGAAGGCCGCGCTGGAGATGGTGACCCGGTCACTGGCCCTGGAACTGGCGCCGAAGGTGCGGGTGAACGCCGTGGCGCCTGGCGCCATCCTGTGGCCGGAGTCCGGCAAGGATGATTTCGCCCGGGACGCGGTGCTGGCACGTACGCCCCTGGGGCGCACCGGGACGGTGGAAGAGGTCGCCGAAGCGGTCCGCTGGCTGATCGCCGATGCCGGCTTCGTGACGGGCCATACCCTGCGACTGGATGGCGGACGCACATTGTCGTGAGGCGGCGCGGCATCGGATGGGGCCGGGCGCCCGACGGCCGGGAAGCCTGACGGCCAGCGGCCGTCACTACCGGAGAGCTGACGGCCAGCGGCCGTCACTACCCTTGATCGTTGGCGTCCAGGTCGACCACTTCAAAGGTCTCTCCGACCTGGGGATGGGCCTGCCACAACGCGGCGAGCGTGAGGCCGCTCACCGGATCCACGAATTCCGGCGCGATGTCGGCCAGCGGCTTCAGCACGAAGGCGTGCTTTACTTCCGGCCGCGGGATCCGCATCTCGCCCGGGCCTTCGACGATCAGGTCGCCATGGAACACCACATCGATGTCCAGGGTCCGGTCGGAGAAGCGCGGCCCGCTGCGATCACGGCCGTGCGCGTCTTCAAGCGCGTGCGCCCACGCGTCCAGCGCATCCAGGCTCATGTCGGTCTCGAGGGCCACCGCGTTGTTGAGAAACGCGGGGCCGTCAAAGCCCACCGCTGCGGTGCGGTAGGCAGGCGATACGATGAGCGGGCCGAAGCGGTCGGCGAGCGCTGCGACGGCGGCCTGCAGGTGACGGCGGGGCTGGACATTGCTGCCCAGGCTCAGGAGCACGGTGGTCATGCGGTTCATCGAAGGAAGTGAGGGGGGTAATGCCTTCATCACGGCACCATCGTTACCATTGGACCGCACTTGATGGGGCGATGCCAATGACTTATTGCGTCGGAATCGAGGT
>JAZBLM010000200.1:0-3158 GCA_037033225.1 Pseudomonadota bacterium | reverse complement strand
ACTCCTGACCTCGTCGATGCGAACGACGCGCTCTCCCAGCTGAGCTATGGCCCCACGGCGGCGTTGAGTCTATCCAACTGCGTGCACGTTGCCAAGCAGGGCCTCGATGTCCATCGTTACGAATTGCCCACCCCTGCGTGCTGGAGTCTCATGCAGCCTTATCGTCCCATATCCTGCGATCTGCACGACCATCTCGAAATTGCCTGCATGCACGGACGCCTGCTGTGCGTGGAGCTCAACGACGGAACGTCGGTGGAGGGGCGCGCGATCACCACGATCAGTACGCCACAGAAGGAGGAATTTCTTGAGGTCCACACCGCAGGCGGACGTCGCGACCTGAGGCTGGATACGCTGCAGGCGATCACCCCGCTCGAAGGCGAAAACGCGGGGTCGCGCATCGTGCTTCAGACGGAAACGCCATGACGCATGTAAACGCTTCCATCGCTTTCCATTGGTGAATCAAGGGCTTGAATGTGAACGTGCAGTCAGCTTGGGCGGACTGCGCCGCTAAAGCGGACCACTTTGGGTGCCGTTAGGAGGTGTGACGCCCAACACGGGCCGCCCCTTCCAAGAAGTTCCCCACGATGACGACATCTGCGGCCACCGGCCCCTCGCTCTCCTTGTCCACGCGCCTTGCGCTGCTGCTCGCCGCCATCACCGCTACCGCCTTCGTGCTGCTGGCGCTGCTGATCTATCGGCAGACAGCAGCGAGCTATCAGCAGCGCCTGCAGGCCGGCCTGGACACGTCAGCCAGCCTGATGCGGGATTCCGTCGCGTTGTACGACCGCAGTCTTGGCGAGAGCACGCGCAACCTGGCCGCGCTGTTCCGGGCCTCGCTGCCGGTCGGGGAGGTCGCGCTGGAGCCGGCACGCCGCATCGAGGTGGCCGGCCACCTCGCACCGCAACTGACGTTCGGCGGGGCAGCGCTGGCGCTTGATGACGCGGCCGTGGACCGGTTCGCCGCGTCCACCGGGGGCGTCGCGACGATCTTCGTGCGCGACGGTGATGATTTCGTCCGCGTCGCCACCTCGCTTCGCAATGCCGCTGGCGAGCGGGTGCTCGGCACCCAGCTTGACCATGCCCACCTGGCCTATCCGAAGATGCTTGCCGGCGAGGATTTCAGCGGCCCGGCGCACCTGTTCGGCAGCGATTACATGACCCACTACATGCCAATGAAGAATGCAGCCGGTGAGGTGGTCGGCATTGCGTTTGTCGGACAGGACCAGTCAGCAGGCCTGGCCTCGCTCAAAGCCAGCCTGCGCGATTCCACGCTGGGCCGTGAAGGGTATTTCATGGCGATCGACACGCGCCCGGGACAGACCTTCGGGACCATCATCGCCGCGCCTGCCGGCGAAGGCAGCACGCTGGGCGAGCGGGTTGCGGCCACCGACCGCTCCGTGCTGCAGGCGCTGCTCGAGGGCCGCCAGACCTCGGCCACGCTGCAGATCAAGAGCGCGGACGGTGCCACGACGCGTGGCTATTTCGTTTCAGCGCAGGCCCATGCGCCCTGGCGCTGGATGGTGCTCGGCATGGAGCCTGTGTCGGTGCTGGATGAGGTCCTGAACCGCCTTCTGCTGCAGATCGCCGGCATCTCCGTGCTGGCCCTGCTGGCCGTCATCGGCGCCACCGTGCTGGCGATGCGCCGTTTGCTGGGGCGTCCGCTGCAACAGGCCGAACAGGTCGCGCTGGACGTGGCCGCCGGGCGGCTTGACCGGGAGATTCCGCTGCGGCGCGCCGACGAAGTCGGTCGCCTGATGGCGTCCATGCGGCAGATGCAGTCCACTCTGCGCAGCGTGACGGACGCGCAGGACCGCATGGCACAGCACCACGCCGAAGGCACGATCAGCCACCGGATCGACGCGACGGCATTCCGGGGCGCCTTCCGCGGCATGGTCGAAGGCACCAATGCGCTGGTGGATGCCCATGTGCGCACCACGCTGGACATGGTTGGGCTGGTGCAGCAGTACGCAGCCGGTGATCTCTCCGCGCCTATGGCGGACCTGCCGGGCGAGAAAGCGCAGATCAGTGCTGCGGTGAATGGCGTGCGTGGGCGTCTGCAGGCGATCAACGGCGAGATCAAGCGACTTGTCGCCGCGGCGGCCGCCGGTGACTTCAGCGCACGCGGTGATGCCACCGCCTTCGACAACGACTTCCGCGTCATGGTGGAGGGGCTCAATACCCTGATGACCACCGCCGACCACAACCTGGCGGCCCTGTCCGATCTTCTCCGCAACCTTGCGCGGGGCGACCTGCGCGCCGGCATCGAAGGCGAGTTCCAGGGCGTGTTTGCCGAGATGCAGGATGACGCCAACGCGACCGTTTCCAGCCTGGGAGGCATCATCGCCGGCATCCAGCGCTCGGCCGATGGCGTGTCGGCGGCAGCATCGGAGATCGCTTCGGCCAGTGAGGACCTGTCGCGGCGTACCGAACAGCAGGCCGCGAACCTGGAAGAGTCCGCGGCATCCATGGAAGAAATGACCGCTGCCGTGCGCCAGAGCGCCGATCATGCGGTGCGGGCCGATCGCCTGGCCGTTCATGCCTCTGGCGTGGCCGCGCAGGGGGGCGAGGCCGTGGCCGAGGTCGAACGCACGATGCGCCTGATCGAAGCGTCTTCGCGGCGGATCGCCGACATCACGACGGTCATCGATGGCATCGCGTTCCAGACCAACATTCTTGCGCTGAACGCGGCGGTGGAAGCCGCGCGGGCAGGTGAAGAGGGTCGGGGCTTCGCGGTCGTTGCCAGTGAAGTCCGGACGCTGGCTCAGCGCTCGGCGCAGGCCGCGCGCGAGATCAAGGGTTTGATCGATACATCCGTCGAGCAGGTCGAGACCGGCAGCACGCTGGCGCTGCAGGCCGGCGAGACCATCCAGCAGGTTGTCACGGCGGTCGGCGAGCTGGGCAGCGCCATCGGCGGTATCGCGCTCGCCTCGCGTGAGCAGGCTGCCGGCATCGAACTGGTCAACCAGAGCATCATGCAGATGGACGGCGTAACCCAGCAGAACGCCGCCCTGGTGGAAGAGACGTCGGCTGCGGCGCAGGCGATGACGGCACAGGCCAGTTCCCTGCGCGAGGCCGCCTCGCGCTTCGTGCTGGCGCGCGGCAATGCCGCAGCACAGGCAGCCCGGTAGCGTCGATCGGTGGTCGGCACGGGCCGCCGC
>JAZBLM010000199.1:0-3173 GCA_037033225.1 Pseudomonadota bacterium | reverse complement strand
CTCGTCGGGCTCATAACCCGAAGGTCGCAGGTTCAAATCCTGCCCCCGCTACCAACTAAGCATCAGACGAGAGCGATTCCGGAAACGGGGTCGCTTTTCTCGTTCTGGCAGTGCGAAACAGGCCTGCTCCTTGCACCACGCCGGTGCAAGGTCTATCATCAGCGGGCTGGCGGTATATCTGATGGTTGGCTCTGCATTGAGTGCGCCCATCCCGCCACCGGCTTCGACCTGAAGCTGGGCTTCGCAGGGGACCGCGTCAGCGCGCCCCGCGGCCGGAATCCAATGACCGGATTTCTACCGGACAAAGGGCCCAGTGGGCCCTTTGCTGTTTCCGGGACGGGCCCAACGCAGGCCCGGACATCATCCACATTCAACAACAAGGCAGGCTGTGAGCGACAAGGCAACTGAAATCGCGAATCTGCTCGGCCCCACCGTCGATGCGCTGGGCCTGGAGCTGCTGGGCGTCGAATATCTGCCCGCACCGGGCGGCGCTACGCTGCGTCTGTATATCGACGTGCTGATCGCCGAGCAGGATGAGCGCACCATCAACGTCGAGGACTGCGAGCGCGTCAGCCGCGAAGTATCCGCGCAGATGGACGTCGAAGACCCGATCAGCGGCAATTACACCCTGGAAGTGTCATCGCCCGGCGTGGATCGTCCGTTGTTCAACCTGCAGCAGTTCGGGCAGCACCTGGGACAGAACGCCAAGGTGCAGCTGAAGCTGCCGCAGGACAACCGTCGCCGCCTGCAGGGCCGGATCGATTCGGTCGATGCCGAGCAGGGCACGATCAGCTTTACCGTCGACAAGACCACCCTGGTGGTGTCGGCCGACAACATCGACAAGGCACGCATCATGCCCGACTGGGTGGCGCTGGGGCTGGCCCCGAGCAAGCCGACCGGTCCGGCCAAGCGTCCCAAGCCGGACAAAACCCCATCCAACGAGCCTGCGGCCAAGAAGCCGCGCGCGGAGTGAGCCAATGAGCAAGGAACTTCTGCTGGTAGTTGACGCGGTCGCCAATGAAAAAGGCGTGCCTCGCGAAGTGATTTTCGACGCGATCGAGGCCGCGCTGGCGTCGGCGGCGAAGAAGCGCTACCCCGACGAGGAAGTGCTGGCGCGTGTGGTCATCGACCACAAGGACGGCACCTACCAGACCTTCCGCCGCTGGGAAGTGGTGGCCGATGATGTGGTCATGGAGTCGCCGGACCGCCAGATCCGCCTGATGGACGCCCTCGACGAAGCCGAGGGCGTGGACGTCGGCGACTACGTCGAAGAACAGATCGAAAATCCGGACTTCGGCCGCATCGCCGCCCAGGCCGCCAAGCAGGTGATCGTGCAGCGTGTGCGCGAAGCCGAGCGGCAGCAGGTGGTCGATGCCTGGAAGGATCGCGTCGGTGAGCTGATCACCGGTGTGGTCAAGCGTGCCGAGCGCGGCAACATCTTCGTCGACCTGGGTGGCAACGCCGAGGGCTTCATTCCGAAGGACAAGGGCATTCCGCGCGACGTGCTGCGTGCCGGTGACCGCGTCCGCGGTTATCTGGCCGAAGTGCGTTCCGAGCCGCGTGGCCCGCAGCTGTTCATCAGCCGCGCCGCGCCGGAGTTCATGATCGAGCTGTTCAAGCTGGAAGTGCCGGAAGTCGGCCAGGGCCTGGTGGAAATCATGGCCTGTGCCCGCGACCCGGGTGACCGCGCCAAGATCGCCGTGCTCGCCCACGACACCCGCACCGATCCGATCGGCGCATGCATCGGCATGCGCGGTTCGCGCGTGCAGGCCGTGTCCAACGAGCTCAACGGCGAGCGCGTGGACATCGTGCTGTGGAACGAGAACCCGGCAAACTTCGTCATCAATGCGATGGCGCCGGCCGAAGTGCAGTCGATCATCGTCGATGAAGACAAGCATTCGATGGACCTGGCCGTGGCCGAAGACCGCCTGGCGCAGGCGATCGGCAAGGGCGGCCAGAACGTGCGCCTGGCCAGCCGCCTGACCGGGTGGCAGTTGAACGTGATGACCCAGGACCAGGTCACCGCCAAGTCCGAAGCCGAGCAGACCTCGGCACGCCAGCTGTTCATGGACAAGCTGGAAGTGGACGAGGAGATCGCCGGCATCCTGGTCAGCGAAGGCTTCGGCACCGTCGAGGAAATCGCTTATGTACCCGTCGGCGAACTGCTGGCGGTGGAAGGCTTCGACGAGGACATCGTCGAAGAACTGCGCGCACGTGCCCGTGACGCGCTGCTCAACGAGGCGCTGGCCGTTGAAGAAGGCCTGGAAGACGGCATTCCTGCCGACGACCTGCTGGCCTTGGAAGGCATGGACGAGGTGACCGCCTACGCCCTTGCCAGCCATGGTGTGCGCACCGGTGAGGACCTGTCGGACCTGGCTGCCGACGAGGTGGTTGAATTCGGCATCGAGGGGTTGGACCAGGAGCGCGCCGCGGCGCTGATCCTGTCCGCCCGCGCCGAGGAGATCGCCCGACTGGAACGCGGCGAATGAGCCGGCAATGAACAGGGCCCTGAGCCGATCAGGGCGTAGAATCCGCGCTACCTCCACAAACGGGGGGGCGCCCTCAAGATCATAGGATCCGAATGTCGCAGCAAACCACCATCCGCAAGCTTGCCGAACTGGTCAATACACCGGTTGAAAAACTGCTGGAACAGCTGGCGGGTGCCGGCATGAAGTTCAGTGGCCCCGAACAGGTCGTGACCAGTACCGAGAAGGTGAAGCTCCTGGGCTTCCTTCGTCGTGCCCATGGCAAGACCGAGCAGCCGGTCGAGGAGGCCTCCGAGGCGTCCAAGAAGATCACCCTGAACCGCCGCAAGCACCAGGAAGTGACGGTGAACGCGGGTCGGAGCAAGACCACCGTGAACGTGGAAGTGCGTCAGAAGCGCACCTACGACAAGGCGGCCGCGCGCATGACCCCGGATGAGGAGCGCGCCGACATCCTGCGCAAGCTGGAGGAATCCCGCCAGCGCAATCTTGATGAACAGGCCGCCCTGGCAGAGAAAGATCGCCTGCGCGACGAGGCCATCGTGCGCAAGCGCGAGGAAGAGATCGCTGCCAAGGAACGGGCCGAAGCAGAGAAGAAGGCAGCTGAAGAAGCGGCGATCGCGGCCAAGGCCGCTGAAGCCGCCGCCGCCAGCCGCCCGGCTGCGGCCCGACCGTCGGCCGATGCCGGCC
>JAZBLM010000198.1:0-3298 GCA_037033225.1 Pseudomonadota bacterium | reverse complement strand
CAGTTGCTTGCGATAAGCTGCTGGCCATAGGCACACATTTTAAGGCCCCAATGCCGTCGATGCCCGCATTGATTCGCATCTCCAGTGTTCTGTTGCTCAGCCTGATGGCTGGACCGGCGCTGGCAGCCCCTTCCGTCGACCGCGTGCTCGACAAGGCCCAGGCGGCCCAGGAGCCATCGCTGGAGCCTGCGCTGGTGGGTGAATTCGCGCTGCAGGCGGGCAAGTTGCCGGATTCGGCTGCGTCCTACCTGCTGGCAGCCCAGGCCAGCGAGGGCGACGCCGGCTTGGCCGAGCGGGCGACCCGCATCGCCATGCTGGCCAATGACGACCTTCGCGCCGCGCAGGCGTTGGCGTTGTGGCAACAGCGTGCCCCGCGCTCGCTCTCCATGCGCAGTGCGGCCGCCGCGCTGGCCATGCGCCAAGGCAAGCCAGACCTGGCCAGCCGTGAACTCAGGACCCTGTTGGCAGCGCCCGGCGAACAGGGCTGGAAGCTGACGTTGGCCGCCCTGGTGGGCGGGGGTCGCGATCCGGCGGTGCCGGCGCAGGTGTTGCAGTCGCTGGTGCAGGCCGATGCCATCCCTGACCGGATCGAGGTCTGGCAGGAATTCGGCCGGCTGGCGATGAGGATGGACAAGCCCGAGCTGGCCCAGCAGATGGTGGATCAGGTGGTGCGCCGCTTCCCGGATGATCCGCGGGTCGCCCTGCTGCGTGCCAGCCAGCTGCAACAGAGCGGTCAGACCGAACAGGCGAAGGCGGTCCTGCAGGCACTTGAAGCGCAGGCCCGCACGAACGTGGATCTGCGCAACGCGGTAGCGATCGCCTACGACAGCATGAACCAGAATGCGGCGGCCGAACGGGTGCTGTCCGCCGGTCCGCAGGACACCCAGACCTATGGCATGCGGGCCTCGCTGCTGGCCAAGCAGGACGATGCCACCGCGCTGTCCGCGCTGTATGCCGAGCTGTCGCGTGCGGCCAGCAAGCCGGATCCGGGCCAGCGCCTGCTGCTGGGCAAGATCGCCGAGTACCTCAAGCGCTACCAGGAAGCCGTTGACTGGTACCACAGCGTCCCCGGGGGTGACGAGCTGAGCGAAGCGCGCCTGCGCGCGGCCAACGCACAGGGCCTGCTCGGCAACCAGGACAAGGCGCTGGAAGAAGTGCGCGCGGTGCAGTCCGACGCGGTGCTGGCCGAAGAGGCGCGACGCGACGCCTACCTGCTCGAAGCCGAGCTGCGCCTGCGCGCGGGCGACGAAGTGGGTGAACTGGATGCGCTGGGTCGCGGCCTGGCTGCCTATCCCGATGAAAACGCACTGCTGTATGCGCGTGCCCTGGCCTGGGAGCGCCGCGATGACATCCCTCGTGCGGAGGCCGACCTGCGCAAGGTGCTGGTGACCGAGCCGGAGAACGTGGCAGCGCTCAATGCGCTGGGCTACACCCTGGCCGACCGTACCCATCGTTACCAGGAGGCGTTGGAGCTGATCGACCGCGCCCGCGTGGCCGAGCCGGACAACCCCGCCATCATCGACAGCCATGGCTGGGTGCTGTATCGGCTGGGCCGCAATGAAGAGGCGCTGGTGCAGCTGCGCCGGGCCTACGCGCTTGCCAGGGACGCGGAAATTGCCGTCCATCTGGGCGAAGTGCTGTGGGTGACGGGGCGCCAGGACGAGGCGCGACGGTATTTCGACGAGGCCGCCCGGCTGGATCCCGACAACCGCGCGCTGCAGCGCGTCCGCGAGACGTTCAAACCATGACATCGAACCTGATCCGCCCGCTGCTGGTGACCGCAGCGTGCCTGGTGCTGGCCGCCTGTACCAGCGTCGGCAAGCAGAAAACACCCGTGCCCGACGTGGCCTACAGCGTTTCCCCCGCCGCCGAGCGCGCCGAGGCCGCGCGCGTACAAGCGCTGCGTGCGCAGCCGGACTGGTCCTTCCAGGGCCGGGTGGCGGTCAGCAAGGGCAAGAACGGCGGCAGTGGCCGCATCGAGTGGCAGCAGCGGAACAGTGTCTATGAAGTGCAGCTCAGCGCGCCGGTGACCCGGCAGAGCTGGCGCCTGCAGGGCGACGCACAGCAGGGCAACGGGCGGCTGGAGGGTCTGGATGGCGGGCCGCGCGAGGGGGCTGATGCGCAGGCGGTGCTGCTGGACGCGACCGGATGGGACATTCCGGTCAACCAGCTGCCGGACTGGACGCGCGGACTCGTGATCGACGGCCATGACCAGGCGGGTCTGCAGCGTGATGCGGAAGGTCGGCCGCGACAGCTGCGGCAGGCCGGGTGGCGTGTGGACTACCTCGACTGGTACCCGGCACAGGCGGGGCAGCAGGCACTGCCACGCCGGATCGAAGCCAGCCGGGGCGATGCAAAGGTGCGGCTGGTCGTGGATCAGTGGACCGCAGCTGAGCCATGACGCCGCTGGAAAATGACGCCAATGGCTGGTCCTGGTGGCCGGCACCGGCGAAGCTGAACCTGTTCCTGCAGATCACCGGCCGGCGCGCTGATGGCTACCACCTGCTGCAGACCGTGTTCCGGTTGCTTGACTGGGGCGACCGCATTGCCCTGCGCCTGCGCGATGACGGTCAGGTTCGCCGACAGGGAGCCTCGCTACCGGGTGTGACCGAGCAGGACGACCTGGCCGTGCGCGCTGCCCGGCTGCTGCAGAATGCCTGCAACGTCGGCCAAGGCGTCGACATCATCGTTGAAAAGCACGTGCCTGCCGGAGGTGGCTTCGGGGGTGGTTCCTCTGACGCCGCCACTGTGCTGGTGGTGCTGAACCGCCTGTGGGGCACCGCGCTGGACAACGATGCGCTGGCGGCGCTCGGCCTTCAGCTGGGCGCGGACGTGCCGGTCTTCATTCGGGGCCACAACGCCTGGGCTGAAGGGGTGGGCGAGGCGCTGACGCCGATCCTGCTGCCGCCGGCCTGGTACGTGGTGGTCGATCCGGGCGTTCACGTGCCCACGCCGGCGCTGTTCGCAGACCCGGATTTGACGCGCGACAGTCCAATGGCGAAAATAGAGGACTTCGTTTCCGGATCCCTGTCCGGCAATGCGTTCGAACCGGTGCTGCGCCGCCGTGAGCCTGCCGTGGAGGCGGTGCTTGCAGCGTTGAGCGGGACCGGAAAGGCGCGGCTGACAGGCTCCGGGAGTGGATGTTTCGTCGAGTTTCCCTCGCAGCAGGCTGCGCAGGAAGGCCGGGCGAAGCTGTCCAAGGAGTTGCGGGCGTGGGTGGTTGCGGGCGTAGCCCGTTCGCCACTGCTGGATGCACTCGAGCGTAACTGATTCATTTGATGCAGGGGCGTCGCCAAGA
>JAZBLM010000197.1:0-3300 GCA_037033225.1 Pseudomonadota bacterium | reverse complement strand
ACACCGCAGCCGGCTTGAGCCCGCACTACCCAGCCAAGAGCGCGGCTCAGCGCTTTTTGATCGCGTGGCCGCCGAACTCGTTGCGCATTGCCGCCAGCAGGCGGTCACTGAAGCTGTTGGCCTGGCGCGAGCGCAGGCGCTCCAGCAGCGACAATGTGATGACCGGCGCCGGCACGTCGAGCGCGATGGCTTCGGCAACCGTCCAGCGGCCTTCGCCGGAATCGTCCACATACGGCGCGATTCCTTCCAGCGAGGGGTTGGCCTTCAATGCCTGGGCACTCAGATCCAGCAGCCATGAACGCACCACGCTGCCATGCCGCCACACCTCGGCGACCTGCGCAAGGTCGAGCTCGAGCTCTTCCTTGCGCTCCATCAACGCAAAGCCCTCGGCGTAGGCCTGCATCATTCCGTACTCGATGCCGTTATGGACCATCTTGGTGTAGTGCCCTGCCCCACTGGGACCCACGCGTGCCCAGCCACGGTCGGCGGCCGGTGCCAGCGTCTGGAACAGCGGCGCGAGGCGCTCAACCGCGACTGCGTCCCCGCCGATCATCAGGCTGTAGCCTTCCTGCAGGCCCCACACCCCACCGCTGGTGCCGCAGTCCAGATAGACGATGTCATCGTCTGCCAGCGTGCGGGCGCGGCGCATGGAATCCTGGTAGTTCGAGTTGCCGCCGTCGATCACTACATCGCCTTCGGCGAGGTGGGGCGACAGTTCTGCCAATGTCTGGTCCACCGTATCGCCGGCCGGCACCATCAACCACACCACACGCGGCACCGGCAGGGCGGCGACGGCGTCGGCCAGCGACGCGGTGACCTCCAGGCCCGCCTCAGCGGCGCGCGTGCGGGCCGCCTCCATCGGATCATGGCCGACCACGCGGTGGCCACCGCGCTGGAGCCGCTGCGCCATGTTGGCACCCATCCGGCCGAGGCCGATCATTGCAATATCCATCTCAGTCACCTTTGCGTTGGGGGACCGTGGCGCGGCGCGCCGTCGATCCGGAATCAGAAGTCAGGCCGCCTGGCGTACCGCCCTCGCTGCAGTGGCGCAGCTGCGCCTGCTGCCAGCGACGGTACAGCGTGGTATGCAGGTTGTGGAGGGTCAGTTCCACGACAAACGGCGTGCGCGGGTTGCGGTCGAGCAACCGTGCGACGTGGTAGCCGATGGGCTTTATACCGCGTGGATGTACGTAGATGAGGAACTGCCGGTAGAACGGATCGTCCAGCAGCCCATCCATCTGCGCCACCAGCACCGCTTCATCGTCGGTCAGCGAGGCACGCAGGACGGGATCCCGTTCGGCCAGCAGGCGTTCGAAAAAACGTACCCCGCGCCTCGGCACCTGCCGCGACAGCGCCCAGAGTTCATGGTTGCGACGGTCATACCATGCCAGCCCGCCGTGCGTGGCCAACGCGTCCGCTGCCTCTGCGCCGACGTCGGCCACGATGAAGTTCTCGGCCTGGTTGTTCAGATCGTCCAGCGTTTCGCGGCCGAAGGCGTGGGTAATGTAGCCCGGCGCGCCCATGAACGCCTGCCGCCCCATCGCCGAGGTGCGCACGGCCTTGCCGTCGGCGAACATCTCACCCGCCTCGCTGCCAAGCAGGACGCTGGCGGTGTCCTGCAGTCCGAGGAAGGTGCCGATGCCCAGTTCCTCCGCTGTGAACGCCGTATCGAACGAGACATCTCCGTGCAGTTCGCGCTGCGTGGCCAGCTGCGCGACCTGTCGGCCGACCCCGCACTCGCTGCGGACATGGCCGCGATAGAACGCATCCAGTGCTGCGCTGTTGCCAGCGGCGGGCTGGAAGCCACGGCCCAGGCTGCGGGTGGGCTGCCACCCTTGTGCGTGGGCGCCTCGCGCGCCGAAGCCGATCCAGCCCAGCTGCAGCCCGGAAAAACGATAGCCCGCGTTTGCCTCCAGCGCCTGCGCCGCACGACGCGCCGCCGCGCCCACCTGCATGGCATACGCACACAACGTCGCGGGGTCGTCCAGCAGGCGCTGCAGCAGCTCCGTCCGCGCGACGCTGTCCAAGCGCAGCGGGACGACGACGCGCAGGTCGCCGTGAGCCTGCGCATCGGCTTGATCGGCGCGGGTGCATACCGGTCCGCCATGTACCTGCGGCGTCTCTGCATCAGCAGTGCTGAACTGCCAGCCCAGGCGCTCGAGCAGGCCCTGCGTGCAGGCTGCCGACGGTGGTGCACCGACGGCGATGGGCGCGGTGAACAGCAGGCCCAGCAGGGCCACGGCGCGCCGCATGCTCAGCGCAGCCTGTCGTCCAGATTCTGTTGCACGGCAGGCGTGGGCGTGTATCCGGCCGGCGCCTCGGTGGGCAGGTACTGCTGGAGGCGCTGGAAGAAGCGGCCATAGAAGTCGGCATCCTGCACCGTGCTGCTGGCCACTTTCACCAGCGAATCGTCGTTGCTGCCGAACGGCAAGGACACCGAGCCCAGGGCACCGACGCCGACGCTGGCCGACGTGGGGCTCTTCTTCAGTGCATAGCGGTCCTGTACCGCGCTGACGAAGACCAGCGCCTGGCCTGCGCGCGGGGCGCAGGAAATACGCAGGACCAGCTGCTCATGATCATCTTCGCGGGGCTGGAAGTTCTTGCTGCCTTCGACCGCCACGTCGTCCGCCCGGGCGATGGCGTAGCCCTGGCTCAGCAGTGTCCGCCGGGCGGCCTCACAGGCCTCGGCAGGGGTACCGTCCACTGCGCGCGAATACATGTCGCCGGAATCAAACGACTCTCGCAGCAGCGTACTGTCAGCAGCACGACCGCCACAGCCGGACAGGCCAGCCAGCATCACGGCGGAAACAAGGAAGACGGCAGTCCGCATGAACGTTCCTGCAGGAATTGACTCGCCGCAGCATAGCGCGCACGGCGTAAGCACCACGCAAAGAGCAAAAAAGGGGACGGAGGGGATTAAGGTTTCGTAGTACGAAACCTTAATCCCCTCCGTCCCCTTTTTTGCGGCTTCTTTTCTGCGTCAGTCAGCCCAGCGGCCAACGCCGGTGGACTGCGGCAGCACCTGGGCGGACAGCGGGCGGTCCTGTTCAAGCAGGTTCACCGCGTCGGCCAGAATGGCGGCGGACTCGCGCAGCAGCGGGTCCGGACGCTTTTCAGCGGCCTTTTCGCGTGCGGCGTCCTTGACGATGTCGCGCTCGTTTCCGGTCAGGCCGTCGTCGTTGCTATCGTCGGCCAGCGGGTCCAGATCGAGCCCAAGCTCCTTGCGCACCGCCTGCCGGTCGGCACGCTGCTTGTCCTGGCGCTCACGCTCGGTGCGGCGCTCGGCCTCGTTGAGCGAGA
>JAZBLM010000196.1:0-3341 GCA_037033225.1 Pseudomonadota bacterium | reverse complement strand
CAGGGCCTCACAGAAGCGGCAGCGCCGACCCTGGGTCGGCGCTGCCCGTCCTTGCTGGCCCGCCGGCTTCAGGCGGCGGTCGACGCGCGCAGCGCGGCGATACGCTCTTCCAGCGGTGGATGGCTCATCATCAGCTTGCGCATGCCCTGCGCCACGCCACCGGCAATGCCGAAGGCCGCTACCTGGCTCGGCAGGGTGCTCTGGCCGTGATTGACCTTCAGCCGCTCCAGCGCGGCGATCATCTTCTGCCGACCCGCCAACTGGGCACCGCCCGTATCGGCCCGGAACTCGCGGTGGCGCGAGAACCACATCGCGATCATCGTCGCGAAAATGCCGAACACCATTTCCAGTACGAACACGATGACGTAGTAGCCGATGCCGCGCCCGCCACCCTCGCGGTTGCCCGACATCGCACTGTCGATCACGCCGCCGACCACCCGCGCCAGCACGATCACGAAGGTATTGAGGACACCCTGCAGCAGCGCCATGGTGATCATGTCGCCGTTGGCCACGTGGGCGATCTCGTGCCCCAGCACCGCCTCGGCTTCGTCCTCGCTCATGTTGTGCAGCAGACCGGTGGACACCGCGACGAGGGCCTTGTTGCGGTTGGCGCCGGTCGCGAACGCGTTGATTTCCGGCCCGTCATAGACCGCCACTTCCGGCATGCCGATGCCTGCCTCGCGCGCCTGGCGCTCGACGGTCCGCAGCAGCCAGCGCTCGGTGTCGTTGCGCGGCTCGCTGATGACCACTGCCCCGGTCGAACGCTTGGCCATCCACTTGGACAGCAGCAGGGAGATGAACGAGCCGCCGAAGCCGAAGATCGCCGCCATCACCAGCAGGCCGCTCATCTGGTTGGGGTTGACGCCCAGCACCGACATCACGATACCGGCAAGCACCAGTACCGCGAGGTTGGTCAGGAGGAACAGGGCAATGCGACTGAACATGGGAAAAGTAAGCTCTGATTGGGGATAGCGCTGCTAAATCTGCGGGGACTTCAGCTTGAATTCAAGCGCCAACCTGACCGACGATTCAGCCAGCATGATGCCCTCTCCCTACTGCGGTCGATTCGCTCCCTCGCCTACCGGCCCGCTGCATATGGGTTCGCTGCTGGCGGCCTTCGCCAGCTGGCTGTCGGCCCGGCACCAGGGCGGGACCTGGCGTGTGCGCGTGGAGGATGTGGATCCGCCACGCACGGTGCCGGGCGCAGCGGCGGCCCAGCTCGGCCTGCTGCGTGCCCTCGGACTGGCCGCCGATGGGCCGGTGATGTGGCAGAGCCTGCGTGGAGATGCGTACGGGCTGGCGCTTGAACGGCTCATGCAAGGTGGCCACGCCTTCGTGTGTCATTGCAGCCGCAGCGACCTGGCGGCCAGCGGCGGCATCCACCGTCACTGCGTGCCCGGCCAACGACGGGTGGATCCGGCCGTGCGCTTCCGCGTTCCCCCCGGCAGCACAGTGACGTTCCACGATGCGCTGCGGGGTGTGCAGCAGCAGGACGTGCACGCGGTCGTGGGCGACTTCGTGCTGCGCCGGGCCGATGGCTGCTGGGCCTACCAGCTTGCGGTGGTCGTCGACGATGCCGCCCAGGGCGTGACTGAAGTGGTGCGTGGCGCCGACCTGCTCGAATCCACCGCCCGCCAGATCCTGCTGCAGCGCGCACTCGACCTGCCGACCCCTGCCTACAGGCACCTGCCGCTACTGCTGGATCCGGAGGGGCGCAAGCTGTCGAAGTCCGAAGGGGCCGGGGCTGCCGACGGCGGCGACCCGCAGGCCACGCTGCGGCATCTGTGGGCGTTGCTGGGGCAGCCCGGTGCGGCACTGGCAGCCTCGCGCGACCTGCCCGGGCTGCTGCAACGCGCTGCGCAGGCATTCGACCCGGCACGCGTGCCGCCTGATGACATTTCGGCACGGCAGGCGCACGCGGGCCCGTGATGTTGCAGAATCCACGTTCCCCACCGATTTACGGAAGCGCAGCATGACTCCACGCGTCGCACTGGTCACCGGCGGTACCGGCGGCATCGGCACCGCCATCTGCCAACGCCTGGCAGACCAGGGCCACAAGGTGGCCACCAACTACCGTGACCATTCCAAGGCGGTTGCATGGCAACGCGCGATGGCGGCGCGCGGACTGGCCATCGCGATCTTCCCCGGCGACGTCTCCATGCCGGAAAGCGCCGAGGCCATGGTCCGCGCGGTGGAAGCCGAACTCGGGCCGGTGGAGATCCTGGTCAACAACGCCGGCATCACCCGCGACACCACCTTCCACCGGATGCGCGCCGAACAGTGGCACGAGGTCATCAACACCAACCTCAATTCGGTGTTCAATGTCACCCGGCCGGTGATCGAAGGCATGCGTCGCCGCGGCTGGGGCCGGGTGATCCAGATCAGCTCGATCAACGGACTGAAAGGCCAGTACGGCCAGGCCAACTACGCAGCCGCCAAGGCGGGGATGCACGGTTTCACCATCTCGCTGGCGCGGGAGAACGCCGGCTTCGGAATCACCGTGAACACGATCTCGCCCGGCTACGTCGCCACTGACATGGTCATGGCCGTGCCGGAGGAAGTGCGCGCCAAGATCATCGCCGACATCCCCACCGGACGGCTCGGCAAACCGGAGGAAATCGCTTACGGGGTGTCCTTCCTCGTCAACGACGAGGCCGCCTGGATCACCGGCAGCAACCTGGACATCAACGGCGGCCACCACATGGGCTGGTAAGGCGTTCGCCGAAGCCCGCGCAGTCGACCGTTCACACGCCCGGAGCGCGGCACGCCACGCGGGCAGGACGCCAATTGCTGCGCAACATTGAAACCCTTGCCCTGCAACATTTTCTGACGTGAACAGCGTGGCGTGGTGTCCGCCTGCCGTTGCAACCACTGCTGCGCTGCGCCATGCTGCGCGTCTACTGTGACGAGTGCTTGCTTCATGGCTGCTACCCGCATCATCAAGAAGTATCCCAACCGCCGTCTGTACGACACCGAGATTTCGAGCTACATCACGATAGAGGACGTTCGCCAGCTGATTCTCGATGGCGAGGATTTTGAAGTCCGCGACGCCAAGAGTGGCAACGACCTGACCCGTTCAGTGTTGCTGCAGATCATCGCCGACCAGGAGCAGGACGGCGAGCCGATGCTGTCCACCCAGCTGCTCAGCCAGCTGATCCGTTTCTATGGCGATTCGCTGCAGGGCTTCATGGGCAATTACCTGGAGCGCAGCATGCAGGTCTTCCTCGACCAGCAGCAGCAGTTCCGGCAGCAGATGGGCAACCTGCTGGGGCAGACGCCCTGGGCGATGATGAACCAGCTGACCGAGCGCAACATGGAGTTGTGGCAGGAGTTCCAGCGCA
>JAZBLM010000195.1:0-3393 GCA_037033225.1 Pseudomonadota bacterium | reverse complement strand
CTGACGCCGCGGCCGCACCAACGCCCGTCCCCGCTTCACCCAGCGCTGCCGTCGCGCTGTCCCCGCAGACGCCCGCCGCCGACGCGCACACAGTCCCCAGTGCGGTGGTCGACGCGATCCTGGGGCAGCTGCAGGCACGCATCGCCGGTAGCGCCGCAGCGCCCAGCATGGACGACCTGCACGCCGCCCTGCTCGCCCAGCTGCGCGCCGAGCAGGGTGAGCACGCTGCACTGACGGTCAAGGACGGTGACACCCTGGACCTGCTGGCTCTGTTGTTCGACCAGATCCGCCGGCAGCAGCGTCCGCAGGCCGACGGGCACGATCTTGTCGGCCGCCTGCAGGTGCCCCTGGCGCGCGCCGCACTGGCTGACCCGGGCTTCTTCGTGCGCGACGAACACCCGGCACGCGAACTGCTCAATACGCTCGCCGAGCTGGGCGCCAGCGGCCTGCACGACGATGACCTGGACCCGCAGCTGGTGCAGAAGGTCGGACGCAGCGTTGACGCGGTGGTGGAGCAGTACCATGACGATCCGGCGGTGTTCGCCGCGGCCAACGAGGAGCTGCAGCAGCACTTCCGCGCGGCGGCGCACAAGGCCGAGCTGGCCGAGCGGCGTCATGTGGAAGCCGCCCGCGGCAGGGAGCGGCTTGAGGTGGCCCGCCAACAGGCCGCCGCTCACATCGAACACTGCTGCACGCAGGATCAGCCGCCACGCTTCGTGCAGACCCTGCTGCGGCAGGCGTGGTCCGACGTGCTGACCCTGACCCAGCTGCGCCACGGCGAGGACTCCGACCTGTGGCAGCAGCGGGTGCTGCAGACCGCCACGATCACCGCAGTCACCGCGCAGGCCCCGGCGGAGGGCCGCGGGACGGACACGGCGCTGCAGGCCGACATCGAGGCTGCAGTGCTGCAGATTGGCTGCCACCACGACGAAGCACGTGCGATCGCCCGGCGCCTGTCCACCCCCGGCGGCGAGGACGACAGCACCTCGCGCACCGAACTGACTGCGCGGTTGAAGGCGCGCACGCGCCTGGGCGAGCAGGCCGACGCAGACGATGCCCGGCGGATTGCGCCGCTGGCGCGCAGCGGCCCGGAGGAGGATTGCTACCGCCAGCTGCGCACCCTGCCCTTCGGCACGTGGTTCGAGTTCGTCAGCAACCAGCAGGGCGACCTGCACCGCGAGCGTCTGTCCTGGTACAGCCTGGTCACCGAGCACGCGCTGTTCGTCAATCCGCGCGGCCAGAAGGTCGCCGAATACACCCTGGACACGTTGGCCCGGCTGATGGCGTTGGGGCAGGCGCGGGTGGTCACCGAAGACAAAGGGCGGCTGATCGACCGCGCCTGGCAGGCCACCCTGCGCACCCTGCGTGCGCTGGCCGGTGGCGAGCACGGAGAAGCCGCATGAGCATTGACGACGGGAATGCCGACACCCGACGTGCGCCGCGCCGCAGCGTGGTCGACCTGGTACCGGTGACCGACCAGCTCGCGGAGCGGGTGGTGGGCCGCGTGGGAAACGTGTCCGAGACCGGCATGCTGATGCTGGCCTCGGTCCCGCTGCGCGAGGACGCGCTGTACCAGTTGCAGTTCAGCCTGCCCATGGTCGGCGGCGCGTTGGCACCGATCGATGTTGGCGTGCACCTGCTGTGGGCCGATCCGGCGCACGTGGCGGGACAGTCCTGGGCAGGGTTCCGCTTCATCACCCTGTCACGCGAGCACCGCGAGCTGCTGCGTCGCTGGATCGTACAGGACGGTCCGGCAGCCTGAGTGCCGGTTCCGGCACAGCAGGCCGGCGACGCTTGCGGCACAATCAGGGGCTGTTTTCCAGCGAGTCACCGTGATGATCCAGCAAGACCCGGGCGCCCTGTATGCCGACCACCTCGCCGTGCTCTGCCGGCGGGCCGAAACCGCGCTTGCACGCGGTGGCTTCGACCATCTGGTGGTCCCCAGCGGCACGCTGCATTACCACCTGTTCGATGACCGGGATTATCCGTATGCCGTGAACCCGCAGTTCAAGGCTTGGCTGCCTCTGACTCGTGTGCCGCACAGCTGGCTGGTGTTCACCCCCGGCAAGCGGCCGACGGTGATCTTCCACCAGCCCTTCGACTACTGGCACGTGGTGCCCGACGCACCCAGTGGCTGGTGGGTGGAACACTTCGACATCCACATCATCCGCACCCCGGAAGAGGCCCTTGCGCTGCTGCCGAAGGACCGTGCGCGCTGCGCAGTGCTGGGCGAGCCGCAGAGTACGCTGGGCGACTGGGTACCCGGCAACCCCGCCGCAGTCGTCGACCATCTCGACTACCACCGCGCGTTCAAGACGCCGTACGAAATCGCGCTGATGCGCCAGGCGCAGGTACTGGGCGTGCGCGGCCATCGTGCAGCCGAAGCCGCGTTCCGCAACGGCGCGGACGAGTTCTCCATCCACATGGCGTACTGCACGGCCGTCGGCCAGGATGCCAACGAGCTGCCCTACGGCAACATCGTGGCCCTCAACGAACATGCCGCCGTGCTGCATTACACCGAACTGGGCCGCACCGCCCCACAGCCGATGCGCAGCTTCCTGATCGACGCCGGTGCCAGTGCGCTGGGCTACGCCAGCGACATCACCCGCACCCATGCCGCGCGCGGCCATGACGAGTTCGCCGCGATGATCGGAGCCGTGGACGCTGCCCAGCAGACGATGTGCGCGGCGGTGCGCGCGGGCGTGGACTACAAGACCCTGCACGTGGACGCGCACCTGGCACTGATGGGCGTGCTGAAGGACTTCGGCGTGATTACCGTATCACCGCAGACAGCCGTGGAAACCGGTGTGAGTGCGGCATTCTTCCCGCATGGGCTGGGCCACCTGATCGGCCTGCAGGTGCACGATGTCGCCGGCTTCGCGGCGAGCGAGGAAGGCGGCCGCATCGAGCGTCCGCAGGGCCATCCCTACCTGCGCCTGACGCGCGTGCTGCAGCCGGGCATGGTGGTGACGATCGAGCCGGGGCTGTACTTCATCGACATGCTGCTGGAGCAGGTGAAACAGGCCGGGCATGGCGCCAGCGTCGACTGGGGCCGGATCGATTACTTCCGCCCGTACGGCGGTATCCGCATCGAGGACGAAGTGCTGTGCACTGCGGGCGAAGCGGACAACCTGACCCGGCCGGAGTTCGCGCTGGCGAACGGGTGAGCCACCCTCGCGGTTGGTTGTTACTGCAGAGTGCGGGATCGGGGCCGCCACCCGCGCAACAGGAAAAAAGGCGGTAGGGTCGACCCATGGTCGACCGCTTTTGGAGGGTTTCATGGCGCGGCAAGAGCAGTCGACCATGGGTCGACTCTACCCCCTCCTCGTTTCCATCCAGTTCCGACACTCCATCATAGTGACCATGGCCGCCATGGACGTGTCGAAGGCAGGG
>JAZBLM010000194.1:0-3425 GCA_037033225.1 Pseudomonadota bacterium | reverse complement strand
CGCTATAAACGCCTGCCTGATTTCGAGTCAGGTACATTCAACCGCTCTGCCACCTCTCCGGTTTCCCCGGCGTACCGGGGACGCGCATCATACGAGGAAGTGGCAGGTTTCACAAGTCGTCACGTGCAGGAAAGTGAAACTCTGCTGACTCCGCAGCTTGTCGGAAGTTCGTGCCACCGCGATGATGGCGTTCTCCCTGCGGCACCCTCCTTCTCCTGCGCGACCCCATGATCGAATTCGGACATCTGACCCACCCCGGACTGCGCCGCGCGCTCAATGAAGACACCTATTACGGCGATGGGGAATTGTCGCTGTGGCTGGTAGCCGATGGCATGGGCGGTCATGCCTGCGGCGAAGTGGCCAGCGCGCTGGCGCGTGAGACGATCGTCCGTGAGATCCGACGCGGGGTATCCCTGGCGCAGGCGATCCGCACGGCCGACGAGGAGATCATCCGCGCATCGCGGCACCGCAACGAAAGCCTTCCGATGGGCACCACCGTGGTCGCCGCCCGCGTGCAGGGCAACCGCTATGAAGTGGCGTGGGTCGGCGACAGCCGCGCCTATCTCTGGCGCGACGGCCAGCTGGCCCAGCTCAGCCAGGATCACAGCGTGGTGCAGGAAATGATGGCGCAGGGCCACCTGACCCCGGAACAGGCGCGTGCGCATCCGCACCGCAATGCGGTGACCCAGGCGCTCGGGGTGACCGACCCGGCGCATCTGAACGTGGCGACCACGTCCGGCGAGCTGCGCCCGGGCATGCAACTGCTGTTGTGCAGTGACGGACTCACCGAGGAGCTGGATGACGGCAGCATTGCCCGTACGCTGGCTTACGAGGACACCAGTGCACAGGAATGCGTCGATACCCTGGTCGGCGCAGCGCTGGACGGCGGCGGTTCGGACAATGTGACTGTGGTGCTGGTGCGCTGCCATTGAGGCAGCCGGCCGGAGTGCAGCGGAGGGAGGGTTGCACGCCGGCAGCGAAGACCTCGCGACTCCGGATGGCGTAGCGCCGGGATCAGGCGACGGCCGCTTCTTCCTGTTTCGGGCCGTCCCACAACGCGTGGCCGGCCTTCTTGCGCAGGCGCTCCAGCCGTGCCGCGTGCGCTTCCAGTTCCGAAGGGGTCGCCTGCACGCGCGGGCGCGGCAGCAGCGTGCTGACGTCGAACCCGGCCATGGCCATGGCGCCGGCACTGTTCTCCTCGTCCATGCCGAAGCCCAGGTCGTCCTGACCGGAGGTCAACGCGATGTACACCTCCCCCAGGATCTGCGCATCGAGCAGCGCGCCATGCAGCTGGCGATGTGAATTGTCCACGCCTAGCCGCTTGCACAGGGCATCCAGCGAATTGCGCTGACCGGGGAACCGCTCGCGGGCCAACGCCAGGGTGTCGACCACCGTGCAGCGGTCGGTGATCCTGCCGAACTCGGGCCCCAGCCGGGACAGCTCGTTGTCGAGGAAGCCCAGATCGAAGGCGGCGTTGTGGATGATCAGCTCGGCGCCGTCGATGAACGCAAGGAAGGCCTCGGCCACCTGCGCGAACTCCGGCTTGTCGGCCAGGAAGTCCAGGGTCAGCCCGGTCACTTCCTGCGCGCCCGGTTCGAAATCGACGTCCGGCTTCAGGTACTGGTGGTAATGGTTGCCACTGGGCCGGCGCTTGAGCAGCTCCACGCAGCCGATCTCGACGACGCGGTTGCCCTTCTGCCAGGCCAGGCCGGTAGTTTCGGTATCAAGGATGATCTGACGCATCGGCTCAGTTTACCGCCATGCCGGTGGCGCGTACCCGGGTTGCCGCCTCGCGGGCCAGCACGTCCACGCGTTCGTTGTCCGGATCACCGGAGTGGCCCTTCACCCAACGCCAGTCGATCTGGTGGCGAAGCGTGGCGGCGTGCAACCGCTCCCACAGCTCACGGTTCTTCACCGGCGAGCCGCCCGCCGTCTTCCAGTTCTTGCGGATCCAGCCGGGCATCCACTCGGTGAGTCCCTGCCGCACGTACTGCGAATCGGTGAAAAGCACGATCTGGCACGGTTCGCTGAGCGCTTCCAGGCCGGAGATGGCGGCCATCAGCTCCATCCGGTTGTTGGTGGTGTTGGGCTCACCACCGCTCAGTTCGCGCTCGTGTGACTTGTAGCGCAGCAGCGCTGCCCAGCCACCCGGGCCGGGGTTGCCGAGGCAGGAACCGTCGGTGTGTACTTCAATGGTCTTCATGGGGTTCCAGAATCGAACGGGTCATGCCGGGGGTGGCCATGGGCGCTTGCCAGCGAACCCTCAGCGGCGTGGGACCCGGCAGGGCAAAGGTGCGTTTTTCCACGCTGAACAGACAGGCTGCACGGAGCGGCTGCAGGCGACTGACGGCGGTGGACGAAGGCCATGCGGGGCCGAGGAAGCGTGTCTGCCCGCAGTCCAGTCCTGCCTGGTCCAGCAGCTGCCGCAGGCGCTGCGGCGTGCGCACCACCATACCGTGGCGGCGCCACTGGGTGCGGAACGGGCTGAACGGGTTGAGGCTGGTCAGGAACAGCCGGCCTCCCGGCATCAGCACGCGCTCGCATTCGGCCAGCAGGATCGCCGCGTCGGCGGCGGTCACGTGCTGCAGGACGATCGCATCGACGCTTTCGTTGGGCAGCGGCAGGGGCAGCGCACAGCGCGCGTCCCCGTCATAGCCGCCGCCCTCGCGGTAGAGCCGCACGCCACGGCCCGTGAGGGCCGCGCCCTCCAGCCAGCGTGCGCTGGGCGCGATCCACAGCCAGGGTTGGGCAGGCAGTGCAGCCAGTTGGGGAAGCAGCATCTGCTGCTCCAACTGGTACAGCTGCTGCGCCGGTGCGCTGTCGAACCACGTTGGGGGTGTCACTTGACGGCGGCTCTGCAGCACGGGCATGGTCCGATTTTATGCGACTGACCGCCCTGCCCGCATTCGCGGACAACTATATCTGGTGCCTGACCGACGACGACGGCGCGACCGTGGTGATCGATCCGGGCGATCCGGCACCCGTGCTGGCCGCCGCCGACACGGGCATGCGGCCCGAGGCGATCCTGCTGACCCATCACCACGACGACCATATCGGAGGTGTCGACGCACTGCAGGCACGATTTCCCGGCATCCGGGTGATTGCGCCACACGAACCGCGTATCCCGATGGCCACCGAACGCGTGGCCGATGGTGAACGCGTTCAGGCACTGGGGCGGACGTTCAACGTAGTATCCGTGCCCGGGCACACCCGCAGCCATGTCGCGTTTCACACTGATGAACACCTTTTCAGTGGCGACGCATTGTTCAGCCTGGGCTGTGGGCGCCTGTTCGAAGGTACGCCGTCCCAGCTGCTCGCCACCCTGAGCAGGCTGGCGGCTCTGCCGGCCCAGCTGCTTCTCTGCTGTGGCCACGAATACACCGTGTCAAATGCCGTCTTCGCGCGGCATGTCGACCCCGCCAACG
>JAZBLM010000193.1:0-3440 GCA_037033225.1 Pseudomonadota bacterium | reverse complement strand
CCGCGCGCAGGTTGGCGAGCAGCGTTTCCAGCGCCCTGGCATCCTGGCCCAGCGCCTTTTCGCGCTCGCTGCGGTCCTTGAAGCGTTCGTCGAGCGCGGCGACAGCTTCTTCGCGGGCGCGCCGGTCGTTGGCCAAGGCGGTCGCCTGCTGCTTCTGCTGCTGGCGCGTACCCTGCAGCTGCTGCTGGCGCTCGCTGATCTGTGCCTGCAGCGTGTCCACTTCCTTCAGGTCGGCGGTAATCTCATGGATGCGCTGGCTGCGTTCGCGCTGCAGGTAGCGGTGATAGGCCAGTGAGCGGTTGCCGTCGGCCACGGTGTCCTGCGACAGCAGCAGCTTGAGCGGCGCATGATTGCCCAGCCGGTAAGCACCATTGAGCAGGCCGGCCAGTTCCCGGCGTTGCCGTTGCAGTCCCTCCTCAAGGGCGGTCCGGCGCTTTTCCAGGTCCGCCAGGGCCGCAGCCTGCTCCTGCAGCGCGGCCTCGGTCTGGGCCAGCGTGCGGCCGGTCCGCGCGACCTTCTCGTCCATCTCGCGCAGCTGGCGGCTGGCCTGGCCGCGCTGGTTGTCCAGCTGCCGGCGCTCCTGCGCCACACCCTTCAGCTCGGTCCGCAGCTTCTGCAGCTTGCGCTCGGCTTCACGGGTGGATTGCGCGCCTGCAGGCAGCGGCGCCACCAACGCCAGGCTGGAAACGGCGAGCAGCGCCATGCAGGCCAGGCGCAGCCGGCGCACTTGAGCGTTGCAGGAGGAAGAGGCGTTGTCGCGCAAGGGGGGTCCAATGACTTCAGGCAGATGCACTCGCCGGCGCAACATGGTGACATCTTTGAAGGGCGGCCTGCCAGCCGCATGTGACGCACAAGGAGCCTCGATGAACGCCCCATCCCTGCCCCTGCTGCTCGCCCTTGGCCTGGTTGCCACAACCGCGCCGGCGTGGGCCCAGGAGGACATCAGCAAAGTCAACGGCGCGATCAGCGCCGACCCGGGCCAGCGTTACGGCGACCTGGACACGGTCAATGGCAGCATCCGCGTCGGCGACGGCGTGGAAACCGGCGACATCGAAACCGTCAACGGCAGCATCAAGGTAGGCGACGGCGCCCGCACCGGCGGTATTTCCACCGTCAACGGCGGGGTGACACTGGGGCCTGGTGTCATTGCCGGCGGCAACGTGGAAACGGTCAACGGCAGCATCTTCGCCGACCGTCGCAGCCAGATCGAGGGCAGCGTGGAGACCGTCAACGGCGGCATCGGCCTGGTCGAAACCCGCCTGGCCGGTGACATCCGCACCGTCAATGGGGATGTCACCGTCGGCGTGGGTTCGGTCGTCAATGGCCGGATCCACATCCGCAAGGCCGGCTTCAGCATCTCGCTCACCCCCGGCCGCAAACCGCGCGTCATCATCGGCCCCAACGCGGTGGTCAACGGTGCGCTGCAGTTCGAGCGCGACGTCGTGCTGTACGTGCATCAGAGCGCGAAGATCGGCGCCGTCAGCGGTGCCGTCCCCGTAGCGTTCGACAGCGACGCGGCGCCCGAAAACTGAGTTCCCCGCCGGGCCTGCGCATGCGGGCCGGCCCCTTTCCAGCAGGATGACCCGATGCCCCGTAAATTGCTGCTCTGCCTTGCCCTGGCGACCGCCCTGACTGCCTGCAAGGACGCATCCGCGCCTGCAGCGGTGCCCGCCGAGGCGACCGCACCGGCTGCTACTTCGCCTGACGCCGGCACGTACGCGTTCTCGCCCGAAATCAATGCGGCCGACTTCGCTGAGCTGGTCAAGACGTTGTCGTCGGACGCGTTTGAAGGACGCGCGCCTGGCAGCAAGGGCGAGGAACTCACCGTCAACTACATCCGTGACCAGATGCAGCGCATCGGCCTGCAGCCCGGAAACGGCGACAGCTGGTTCCAGGACGTCGCCATGACCGAAACCACGGCCGACGAAACCACGTCCCTGAAGATCAGCCAGGCTGGCAAGAACAGCGAGTTGAAGTTCGGCACCGACATGGTGGTGGGCACGCGCACCGGACAGACCGAGGTCAAGCTCGACGGCAGCGACATCATCTTCGTCGGCTACGGCGTGGATGCGCCGGAACAGCAGTGGAACGACTACGCCGGCCAGGACTGGAAGGGGAAGACGGTGGTCATGTTCGTCAACGACCCGGGCTTCCACGTCGACGATGCCAAGCTGTTCGACGGCAAGCGCATGACCTATTACGGCCGCTGGACCTACAAGTTCGAGGAGGCCGCACGCAAGGGGGCCGCCGCCGCGTTGATCGTGCACGACACCGCGGGCGCTTCGTATGGCTGGGACGTGGTCAAGAATTCCTGGGCGGGGCCCCAATACGATCTGCCCGCAAAGAATGACCCGGAGCCTCGCCTGCCGGTGCAGGGCTGGCTGAGTGCCGACGCGGCCAAGGCCTTGTTCGCCGGTGCCGGGCTGGACCTGGCGCAGGCCTACAAGGATGCGAATGCGCGCGGGTTCAAGCCGGTACCCTTGAACGCCAGGCTGTCGGTCGACCTGAAGAGCACTACGGCGGAAAAGACGTCGCGTAACGTGGTGGGCGTGCTGCCTGGCAGCAGCCGCGCCGACGAAGCGGTGTTGTACATGGCGCACTGGGATCACCTCGGCAAGCACGAGGGCGAGGGCGAGGACACCATCTACAACGGAGCAGTGGACAACGCGACCGGCGTGGCCGGCATCCTGGAGGTCGCCGACGCGATGATGCACCAGGATCCCAAACCCGCCCGTTCTGCGGTGTTCCTTGCGGTGACGCTGGAAGAATCCGGCCTGCTGGGCTCGAAGTACTACGTTGCACATCCGACCTTCCCGCTGGACAAGATTGCCGGCGTGATCAACATCGATGCGATGTCGGTGGCAGGGCGTGCGAAGGACATGACGGTGACTGGTTACGGCAGTTCCGAGCTGGAAGACATCCTCAAGCCGCTGGCGGCTGCGCAGGGGCGGACCCTGCACGGCGAGTCGTCGGTGCAGAGCGGTTTCTACTTCCGATCGGACCACTTCAACTTCGCCAAGGCCGGCGTGCCGGCCCTGTATGCAGACGGCGGCGAAGATCTGCTGGACGGTGGAGTCGACGCAGGGCGCAAGGCCGCGGAAGCCTACGGTCGTGATCGTTACCACGGACCGAAGGACGAGTTTGACGTCACGACCTGGAAGCTCGACGGTACGGTTGAAGATCTGCAGCTGCTGCATGGCGTCGGCAAGGAGTTGGCCGCAGGGGATCGCTGGCCGAACTGGTATGACGGCAATCCGTTCAAGGCAGCCCGCGATGCGATGATGAAGGGCAAGGCCGCGCCGTAAGGATCCCTGCACTGCGGGGAGGTAGAGTCGATCCATGATCGACTGCTCTTGCCCGCACCGCATCCGGCGCCCGCGCCACGACGGCGCCGCAGGGGTCATGCATCCGACGCGCTCTGATGCCGCCCCGTCGGTCGA
>JAZBLM010000192.1:0-3570 GCA_037033225.1 Pseudomonadota bacterium | reverse complement strand
TTGACGGCCAGCGGCCGTCACTACTGGCGCTGTGCGTTGACGGCCAGCGGCCGTCACCACCGGGGTTGCCTCAGGCGTCCAGTTCCTGCCAGCGGGCGTAGGCCGCGTCCAGCTCAGCCTGCACCTTGGCCAGCTTCTGGTTGTGCGCGGCCATGTCCGGCGCGCTGCGCTGGTAAAACGCCGGGTCGTTCATCGCGGCCGTCAGGCCCTCGATGTCCTGCTCCAGCTGTTCAATCTTCAGCGGCAGCTGTTCCAGCTCGCGCGCGTCCTTGTAGCTGAGCTTGCGCTTGGCCGCGACCGGTTCCGCCGCAGCCAGCGGCGCAGCCGCCGCGGCGGGACGGCTGGCCACCACCGGTGCATTGGCAGCCTGCGCTGCAACGTAGGCCGCATGCCGTTGCCAGTCGCTGTAACCGCCTACGTAGTCGCCGACCACACCGTCACCTTCCATCACCAGCGTGGAGGTCACCACGTTGTCCAGGAAGTCACGGTCATGGCTGACCAGCAGCAGCGTGCCGGTGTAATCGCCCAGCAGCTCTTCGAGCAGTTCAAGCGTTTCCACATCCAGGTCGTTGGTCGGTTCGTCCATCACCAGCAGGTTGGACGGCTGGGCAAACAGCTTGGCCAGCAACAGCCGGTTGCGCTCACCGCCGGACAGGCGGGTGATCGGCGCGCGGGCGCGCTCGGGGGTGAACAGGAAGTCCTGCAGGTAAGCGTGCACGTGCTTGCGCTTGCCGTTGAACTCGATGAAGTCGCGTCCTTCGGCAACGTTCTCGATCGCCGTCCAGTCTTCGCGCAGCACCGAACGGTACTGGTCGAAGTAGGCGATTTCCAGGTTGGTGCCGGCACGCACTTCGCCCTGGTCCGGCGCCAGGTCGCCCAGCAGCAGCTTCAGCAGCGTGGTCTTGCCACTGCCATTGGGCCCGATCAGGCCGATACGGTCGCCACGCAGGATGGTGGCGGAGAAATCCCGCACCATGCAGCGCTCGCCGAAGGAGAACGACACGTCCTTGATGTCGATGACCTTCTTGCCGGAGTTGGCGGCCTGCGCCGCTTCCATCCTGACGTTGCCGCTGATATCGCGGCGCACCGAGCGCTCGCGGCGCATCGCTTCGAGGCGGCGCACGCGGCCTTCGTCGCGGGTACGCCGGGCCTTGATGCCCTGGCGGATCCACACTTCTTCCTGCGCGAGCATCTTGTCGAAGCGCGCATTCTCCTGCGCCTGCGCGTTGAGCCGTTCTTCGCGACGGCGCTCGTAGTTGGCCCAGTCACCGGGCCAGCTGGTCACCTGGCCGCGATCGATCTCCACGATGCGCGTGGCGAGGGCCCGCAGGAAACGGCGGTCATGGGTCACGAAGACCACGCTGCCGTTCCAGTTCTTGAGGAACATTTCCAGCCAGTCGATGGCTTCGATGTCCAGGTGGTTGGTCGGTTCGTCCAGCAGCAGCAGGTCGGGGCTGGATACCAGCGCACGGCCCAGCAGCACGCGGCGCTTCATGCCGCCGGACAGGCGCGCGAACTCCGCCTCGCCGTCCAGGTCGAGCTTGGTCAGCGTCTCGCTGACACGCTGGTCCAGGCCCCATCCGTTGGCGGCATCGATCTTGGCCTGCACTGCACCCAGCGCGTCGCCGTCGAAATCGTCGGCCATGCTGAGATGATGGAATTCGGCCAGCCACTGTCCCAGTTCACCCAGGCCATCGGCGACGACGTCGAACACGCTGCCGGCCGCGCCATGCGGCACTTCCTGTTCCAGCCGCGTCACGCGGACGCCCTGCTGCACGCGGACTTCGCCGTCGTCGGGCTTGTGGTCACCGGACAGCAGCTTGAGCAAAGTGGATTTGCCGGCGCCGTTGCGGCCGATCAGGGCGATACGCTCGCCCGGCTCGATCGACAGTTCGGCTTTTTCCAGCAACAACGGGCCGCCGACGCTGAAGTCGACGTTCTGCAAGGTAATCAGGGGCATGCGGGTATTGTAAGGGGTTAACCCCGTACAATGCGCCATGAATGAATTCTCCACCCTGCCGCTGAGCCCGGCCCTCCAGCCTGGCCTGGACGCGCTCGGCTATACGACCCTGACCGCCATCCAGGCCCGCAGCCTGCCGGCCATCCTCGACCGCCGTGATGTGATCGCGCAGGCGCCCACCGGCAGCGGCAAGACCGCAGCGTTCGGACTGGGGCTGCTGCAGGCCCTGGATCCGGCAACGCAACGGGTGCAGGCGCTGGTACTGTGTCCCACCCGCGAACTGGCCGACCAGGTCGGCAAGCAGATCCGCAAGCTGGCCACCGGCATCCCGAACATGAAGCTGCTGGTGCTGACCGGCGGCGCCCCGCTTGCGCCACAGCTGGCTTCGCTGGAGGCGCATCACCCGCACGTGGTGGTCGGCACGCCCGGTCGCGTGCAGGAGCTGGCACGCAAGCGCGCGCTGAATCTGGGTCAGGTCCGCACGCTGGTGCTGGACGAAGGTGACCGCATGCTCGACATGGGCTTCGAGGAGCCGATCCGCGAGATCGCCGGGCGCACCCACAAAGACCGCCAGACGCTCCTGTTCTCGGCCACCTTCCCCGAGGCGATCCGGGCCATCGGCCGTGATGTGCTGCGCGACCCGCTGGAGGTGACGGTGGATGGTGCGGAAGACGCGCCCGACATCCGCCAGCTGTTCTGCGAAGTGGAGCCCGCCCACCGCCAGAAGGCACTGGCCGGCCTGCTTCTGAAGTACACACCCGAATCGGCGGTGGTGTTCTGCAACACCCGCAAGGACGTGGACGAAGTGGCCAACTCCCTGCAGCAGTTCGGCTTTTCATCGCTGGCGCTGCACGGAGACATGGAGCAGCGTGACCGCGAGGAGGTGCTGGTGCGCTTCGTCAACCGCAGCTGCAACGTACTGGTGGCCAGCGACGTGGCAGCGCGCGGGCTGGATGTGGAAGACCTGGCGGCAGTGATCAACTACGAACTGCCGACCGACAGCGAGACCTACCAGCACCGCGTGGGCCGCACCGGGCGCGCCGGTGCCAGCGGGCTGGCGATCAGCCTTGTCGCTGGTCGCGAGAAGTCACGGGCCGAAGCGCTGGAAGCGCAGCGCGGCAAGCCGCTGGACTGGCAGAAGACCCCGTTGGCCACGTCGCGTCCAGCTGAACTGCCGCAGGCGGCCATGCGCACGCTGCGCATCGATGGGGGCAAGACGGACAAGCTGCGTCCCGGGGACATACTGGGAGCGCTGACCGGCGATGCAGGCCTGGCCGGCAAGCATATCGGCAAGATCGCCATCTACCCGACACGGTCCTACGTAGCGATTGCCCGCGAGCACGCCAACCGCGCGGTCGCCAAGCTGGAAGAAGGCAAGATCAAAGGCCGCCGGTTCCGCACGCGCGTCATGTGACGCACACCGGTCGGCATCACCGATGCCACGCCCCCGGTAGCGTCGACCCATGGTCGACCACGATGTCGCCCCGGTCGGCACGGGCCATCGCGAGGCCGCCCTGGTAGTGTCGACCCATGGTCGACACGGGTCATCGCGGTGTCGCCTTGGTAGTGTCGACCCATGGTCGACAGCGGCCATCGCGGTGCCGGACCCG
>JAZBLM010000191.1:0-3866 GCA_037033225.1 Pseudomonadota bacterium | reverse complement strand
GCGGCATGACGGCCGCTGGCCGTTCCTCTGCCACGCCTCGGTAGTGACGGCCGCCGGCCGTCAGGGGTCGCCGCGAAAAGCAGTCGATCATGGATCGACTCTACCTGACAGCGGCCGTATCAGCCGTGGGCTGCCCACCAGACGCGCAGGAGGGTACGCACGGGGGTGGCTTCAATCGGTTTGCCTGACGCCTGCGCCTGCAGCCGCGCCCGCGCCAGTACCGCCCAGATGCGACGAGGACGTGGGCCAGGCACGCGCAGCGGCCAGCCGGCCAACAGTTCGCCCGCCCAGCGCCGTGAGGCGAGCGTGGCGTCCTGATCCAAGAGGGAACGCGGCACGCCGGCCACGCCCGCATCAAACAGGCGCTGGGCCAGCGTCTGCCGCAGCACGGCCCGATCCGCGCCGGCGCGGGGCCGATCCTCGAACATCACCGATTCCACTGCCGCCACCGCCGCCGAATACTCCGCCAGCGTGGTTTCCGACGCTGCCGGATCCAGGGCCACGGCGCGTGCCTGCACGAGCGAGGGCAACGCATCGGCCAGCGCCACCCACGGTGCACGCACCGGCTCGAGCACCCGTCCCAACGGATGGCGCGAACGCTGGACCGCCCAGCTGCGCAGCTCCTCGCCCCACCATGCCAGCTTGGCATCGGCCGGCAGCGGATCGCCGGAGGTGTTGAGCATGTCGTCGAACTCCTGCAGCAGGGAGAACCACGCTACGGTCCGCGCGCGATGCGCCGGCGCCACGAACGGCTCGGCCACCGACCACTCGGGCCAGCGCGCACGCCATTTGTCCAGGAAACTGTCCAACGCACTGCTGTTCACTACGTATCCTTCAAAGCTTGTCCGGCAGCGCCGGGAGAGTCGGCCAGCCATCGGCCTGCTGCAACGCGCGCGCGTCATCGAGCGCGACATCGGCATTCCAGCTGGCCGGATCGTCATGCGCCAGCCGATAGCCCCACAATGCGGCGACCGAGGGCATGCCGGCCGCGCGTGCGGCAATGATGTCGCGCTCGTCATCGCCCACGTAGACACACTGCGACGGCGCGATGCCGATGGCCTCCGCGGCGTGCAACAAGGGCAGCGGGTGCGGCTTTCGCTGGGGCAGCGAATCGCCGCCGACCAGCACTGCACAGCGCGCGTCCCAGCCGTGCTGCGGCAGGATCAGGCGAGCCAGGTATTCGGGCTTGTTGGTGACGATGCCCCAGCGCACGCCGGCAGCATCCAGCGCGCCCAGCATGGCCGCAACACCATCGAACAGCTGCGCGTGCTGGCCGATCAGCGCTTCGTAGCGCTGCAGGAACTCCGGGATCAACGCATCGCGCTGTTCGTCGGGCAGGTCCGGAAAGGCCGCCGCCAGCATCGCGCGCGCCCCCTTGGACACCACCGGCCGAAGCACCTCGAGGCTGACCGCTGGCCGGCCTCGCGCGGCGAGCATGTCGCCGGCAGTGGCAACGAAATCCGGCGCGCTGTCCAGCAGGGTACCGTCCAGGTCAAACAGCACCCCCGGCGGAAAGCGCATCGCGGTCATGCCGGCCTGGTCGCGTGGGCGAGATAGTTGATGTCGGTACGGCTGGACAGCCGTGCGCGGTTGCGCCAAGGCTCATACGCCATGCCACTGACATCCTGCAGCTGCAGGTCCGCCTCGCGCAGCCAGCGCGACAGTTCGGCCGGCTTGATGAACTCCTGGTAGTGGTGCGTGCCCTTTGGCAGCAGCCGCGCCACGTACTCGGCACCGACGATCGCCACGGCGAAGGCGGCCGCCGTGCGGTTGATGGTGGACAGGAACAGCTGGCCACCGGGCTTGAGCAGCCGCTTGCAGGCTTCGATGATCGCGCCCGGATCCGGCACGTGCTCCAGCATTTCCATGCAGGTCACCACATCGAAATGCGCGGGAAGTTCGGCCGCGATGTCTTCCGCCGCCTGCACGCGGTAGTCCACGCTGACGCCACTCTCAAGGGCATGCAGCCGGGCGACCTTGACCAGTTCGGGTGCAAGGTCGATAGCAGTGACCTCCGCACCGGCCTGGGCCAGCGCCTCGCTCAGCAGGCCTCCGCCGCAGCCGATGTCCAGCACGCGCAGCCCACGCAGCGGCGCGCGGTCTGCAACGTACTGCAGGCGCACGGGGTTGAGGGCGTGCAATGGCTTCTGCGGACCATCAGCGTCCCACCAGCGGGTGGCCAGCGCGGCAAACTTGTCCAGCTCGGCCTGGTCGAAATTGGTGGAAGCAGGGGAAGCGTTCATGGGGGTCCTTGCTGCGCGCAACGCGCACGGGAGGGTAAGGATCAGGCGCGTACGTGGCGGATGCGTTCGCGCCACTGTCGCGCGTTGGCGATGATGCCCGGCAGGTCCATGCCGACCAGCTCACGCTGCACCAGCTTGGGCTGGCCCGCGATCCAGACATCGGTGACCTGCTGGCGACCGGTGGCGTAGACCAGCTGCGAGAGCACATTGTGCAGCGGCTGGGTTTCCAGCTGGGACAGGTCCACGCAGGCCAGGTCGGCCTGTTTGCCGACTTCGATCGACCCGATGCGGTCGCCGAATCCGAGCGCACGGGCGCCGCCCAGCGTGGAGGCCCGCAGCGTGGTGGCCGCGTCCAGCGCGGTGGCGTCATTGGACACCGCCTTGGCGAGGATCGCTGCGGTGCGGTTTTCGCTGAACATGTCCAGGTCATTGTTGCTGGCGCAGCCGTCGGTGCCGATCGCCAGGTTCACGCCCGCACGCTGCAACGCACAGGCCGGGCAGAAACCCGAAGCAAGCTTGAGGTTGGACTCCGGGCAGTGCACTACGCTGACGCCCCGTTCGGCGCACAGGTGGATTTCCGCTTCGGTCAACTGGGTCATGTGCACCGCGATCAGGCGATCGTTGACCAGACCCAGCCGATCCAGCCGCGCCAGCGGACGCTGGCCATGCAGCGTGATCGAATCACTGATCTCCTGCGCGGTCTCGTGCGTGTGCAGGTGCACCTGCATGTCCAACTGGTCGGACAGCATGCGCACGCGCTCGAAGTTGGCGTCGTTGACGGTGTACGGCGCATGTGGCGCGAACGCGGTGCCGATGAGCGGATCGCCGCGCCACCGGTCGTGCAGTTCACCGGCCTTGGCGAAGTACTCGTCGTCGCTCTGCGCCCAGGCCGTCGGGAAATCGATGATCACCGCACCGACCAGCGCGCGGAAGCCGTATTTCTTGTAGACCGCCGCCTGCACGTCGCCGAAGAAGTAGTTCTCGTTGGCGCAGGTGGTACCGCCGCGCAGCATTTCGGCGATTGCCAGCGTGGTCCCGTCGGCGACGAACTCCGGCCCGATCACGGCCGCTTCGATCGGCCAGATGTGCTGCTGCAGCCAGGTCATCAGTGGCAGGTCATCGGCCACGCCGCGCAGCAACGTCATCGGATTGTGCGTATGGGCATTGACCAGCCCCGGCATCAACGCGGCGTCCGGGCGGCTGACGGTCTGGGCCGCGCGGAAGCGCTCACGGGCCTCGGCGCGCGGCAGCACGGCTACGATGACGCCGTCGCGGACAGCCACGGCATGGTCTTCAAGGACCACCGCGTGCGGCTCGATCGGGACCACGTGACCGGCTTCGATCAGCAGGTCACAGGCTTCGGGGGTGCGTGCGGTGTCGGTCATGCGGACTCACTTGGCGGGGGCGGCGGGTCGGCCGTGGAGACGGCCATCGGCCGGCCCCCACGTAACGCCGGGAGCGGACGGCCAACGGCCGTCCCTACCGTAATCCGGCTGCGCCGGATTACTTCACGCGCGCGGAGTATTCGCCCGAGCGGGTGTCGACCTTGATGATCTCGTCCTGGTTGACGAACAGCGGAACGCGGACCACCGCGCCGGTTTCCAGCGTGGCCGGCTTGCCGCC
>JAZBLM010000190.1:0-4019 GCA_037033225.1 Pseudomonadota bacterium | reverse complement strand
ATCCTGATCAACCAGATCGCCGCCGGCGAAGTCGTCGAGCGGCCGGCATCGGTGGTCAAGGAGCTGGTGGAAAATGCCATCGATGCCGGCGCCACGCGGGTCGATATCGAACTGGAAGAAGGCGGTGTCCGCCTGATCCGCATCCGTGACAACGGCAGCGGCATTGCAGCCGAGCAGCTGCCGCTCGCAGTGTCCCGCCATGCGACCAGCAAGATTGCCAGCCTGGACGACCTGGAGGCGGTGGCCACGCTCGGCTTCCGCGGCGAGGCGCTGCCGTCGATCGCCTCGGTCAGCCGCTTCACGCTGGCCTCCCGCCGCGCCGATGACGCCCACGGTTCAGCGCTGCAGATCGAGGGTGGCACGCTGGGTGAGGTGCTGCCTCGCGCCCACGCGCCCGGCACCACGGTGGAAGTGCGCGAACTGTTCTACAACGTGCCGGCCCGGCGCAAGTTCCTGCGCGCCGAGCGGACCGAGCTGGGACATATCGAAGAGTGGCTGCGCTCGCTCGCGCTGGCGCGTCCCGACGTGGAACTGCGCGTCTCGCATAACGGCAAACCGTCGCGCCGCTACAAGCCCGGCGACCTGTATTCCGATGCGCGGCTCGGCGAAACGCTGGGCGAGGATTTTGCCAGCCAGGCGGTCCGCGTGGACCACAGCGGCGCCGGTCTGCGCCTGCACGGCTGGATCGCACAGCCGCATTATTCGCGCGCCAGCACCGACCAGCAGTATCTGTACGTCAATGGTCGCTCGGTGCGGGATCGCAGCGTGGCGCACGCGGTGAAGATGGCCTACGGCGATGTCCTGTTCCACGGTCGCCAGCCGGCCTATGTGCTGTTCCTGGAACTGGACCCGACCCGGGTCGACGTCAACGTGCATCCGGCCAAGCACGAAGTGCGTTTCCGTGATTCCCGGCTGGTGCACGACTTCGTCTACCGCACCCTGAAAGACGCGCTGGCCGATACCCGCGCAGGGATGTCGGCGCAGGACATCGGCGCGGTGGCAGCCAGCGGACCGGAGCCCGGAACCTTGGCGCCTCCGCAGGCGTGGACAGCCGGCGGGCTGGGCAGTGCCAGTACTGCCTCGGGCAGTGGCGGCGCGGACGCAGCCTGGCGTGGCCAGCAGTCGCCCCTCGGCCTGCAGGTGGCCGATGCGCCTTCGGCCTACGCCGCCCTGTACGCCGACCCGGCCGGCGGCGCCGGACACTTGGCGCCGATGACGGCCGAGCATGGGTTGCCAGTGACCCAGGCCGATGCGGGCGTCCCGCCGTTGGGGTATGCCATCGCGCAGCTGCATGGCATCTACATTCTTGCGGAGAATGCCGAAGGACTGATCGTGGTCGACATGCACGCGGCCCACGAGCGCATCGGCTACGAACGTCTGAAAAACGCGCACGACGGGATCGGCCTGCACGCGCAGCCGCTGCTCGTTCCGATCACCCTGGCGGTTGGCGAACGCGAGGCCGATACCGCCGAACGTGAGGCGGAGACCCTGGCCGCACTGGGTTTCGATGTCACCCGCGCAGGGCCCGGTGCCCTGCACGTGCGCAGCATCCCGGCGCTGCTGGCGAACGCCGAGCCGGAAGGCCTGCTGCGCGACGTACTGGGGGATCTGCGCGAGCACGGCCAGTCACGGCGGGTAGCAAACGCGCGCGATGAGCTGCTCTCGACCATGGCCTGCCACGGCGCGGTGCGTGCCAACCGCCGCCTCACCGTGCCGGAGATGAACGCGCTGCTGCGCGACATGGAGATCACCGAGCGCTCCGGGCAATGCAATCACGGCCGCCCGACCTGGGCCCGTTTTTCACTGGCGGAGATCGACCGCTGGTTCCTGCGCGGACGTTGAAGGGGACGAGGATGGATCGACATCACAGGGGCGCCGGTCGTGGGCTGGTGCTGGCGGTGGCGGGTATGTTCGGCATGGCTGGCTGCACCGGGCCGCAGGCGCCGGCCGCGCCCGTCGTTCCGGTTGATCCCGCCTTCGAGCAGGCGCAGCAGCAGTGGCGGATGCAGCGCTACCAGACGCTGACCGCCGCTGACGGCTGGACCACGCTGGTGGGGCTGCACTGGCTGGAGCACAAGGCGCACTACATCGGCCGTGGTCCGGGCAGCGGTATCCGTCTGGCCGTGGGGCCAGAGAAACTGGGCATGGTCAGCCGCCAGGGCGATCGCTGGTCGTTCACGCCGGAGCGCGGGGTCGCGCTGACCGCAGGCGAACGACCGGTGACTGGCCGTATCGCCTTCAACAGTGACCGCGACCCGGAGCCGACCCGGATCGCATTTGACGAGGGCAGGGGGCAACTGAGCCTGCTGCAGCGGGGCACACGGTTCGCCCTGCGCATCAAGCATGCCGATGCGGCCACGCGCAGCGGCTTCGCCGGACTGGACTACTGGCCCGGTGGCCCGGACTGGCAGGTCCGCGCCCGTTTCCTGCCGCACCCTGCGGGGCGCACCTTGCCCATCGTCGACATCACCGGGCTGACCACTGCGATGCCGAACGCGGGCGCGGTGGAGTTCCAGCGCGATGGCAGGACGTTGCGCATGGAGGCCATCGGCGAGCCTGGCGCGCCGCTGTTCCTGATCTTTGCCGATCGCACCAGTGGCCATGGCAGCTACCCCGCCGGCCGCTACCTGGACACGGATGCGCCCGGCCCCGATGGTCGCGTGCTGCTTGATTTCAACCACGCCTACAATCCGCCCTGCGCGTTCACGCCCTTCGCGACCTGCCCGCTGGCACCGCCGGAAAACCGGTTGGACCTGCGCGTGGACGCCGGTGAACGCGTCTACCACCCGCTTAAGGAGACTGCACAGTGAAGCGCCCGTTGACCCGCTGGATGATGACCCCGTTGCTGCTGCTGGCCGGGGTGCTGGGCAACGCGGCCCTGGCCGCACCGCCGGTTGCCGCGAAGGCACCTGCCGCCCGCGCCGGCGCTGCGCCGGTTCCGCTGATGTGGAAGGTCACCGGTGCCGGCGATGCGCGGATGTACCTGTTGGGCTCCTTCCACCTGCTGCGTGCGGAGGACTATCCGCTCGCGCCGGAAGTGGACAAGGCCTTCGATGCGTCGCGTCGGGTGGTGTTCGAGCTGTCGGCGCAGGACATGCAGTCACCTGACCTGGCCAGCCGAATGGTGCAGGCCGCCGTGCGCACCGATGGCAGCGAGCTGCGGCGTGACCTGGGCGATGCGACCTGGGTGAAACTGCAGCAGTACGCGGCCGACAATCCGTTGCCGCTGGCGCAGCTGCAGGGGCTGAAGCCGTGGTTCGTGGGGCTGAGCATCAGCATTGCGCAGATGCAGAAGATGGGGCTGGACCCGGCGCTGGGGCTGGACCGCCACTTCATGCAGCGCGCGGCCACGGCGGGCAAGCCGGCGCTCGGGCTGGAGACCATCGACACCCAGATCGGCGTGCTGTCGGGCATGAGCATCGCCGAGCAGCGTCAGATGGTGGAGGAGGCGCTGGAGCAGTCCGGCAAGGGTGATGCGGAAATACGTGCGCTGCACGATGCCTGGCGTCGTGGCGACGATACCCTGATGTGGAACCGGATGGCGGTGGGCATGAAGCGTGACTACCCGCAGCTCTACCAGCGCATCAACAGCGACCGCAACGATGCCTGGCTGCCAAAGCTGGAGCCGTGGCTGCAGGACGGACAGGGCGGCACGCTGGTGGTGGTCGGCGCGCTGCATCTGCTGGGCAGCGACGGCGTGGTGGAAAAGCTCAAGGCCAAGGGTTACAAGGTGGAGCGTGTGCGCCCTCGACGCTGAGGGCGCAGTGGTGACCGGGTGTGCAGGTCACCGCGATGCGGTGGCGCCCTCAGCGACCGCGGCCCTTGCTGCCGGCGGTTTCAGGCGCCTTGGAGCCGCTGGGTGCATGGCCCGCGCGCGGCGGGGCGCCGCTGGCGCCGCTGCCCGGGCGGGGTCCCGGACCGGTTCCCGATGCACCGGGGCGAGCGCCGAAGCCGCTGCCCATGCTGCGCTGGAACTCCTGCCACAACTCCATGTTGCGCTCGGTCAGCTGGTTCATCAT
>JAZBLM010000189.1:0-4156 GCA_037033225.1 Pseudomonadota bacterium | reverse complement strand
ATGGCCGTCACCGTGCGGAGAACGCGGTGATTCCAAACCCACCGCGAATGGCAGTCGATCATGGATCGACTCTACCCCCCTCCGTTCCGGAAATGACGGCCGCTGGCCGTCGGCCGCGTATCACCCGACCTGCCCGGCAAACCACTCGGCATACGGGGTGTTCTTCGCCAGGAACCGGTTGTAGTCACGCGCGCCGTCGGTCCACCACTTCGGCCCGCGCTCGCCAAGCGCGATCTTCGCCGCGTCCACTGCAGCGCGCGCGACGGCCAGCTGTGCTGCGTCGTCGGCCGCCTTGGCCCGCTTCACCGCCCGGCGCGCATCCATCAATTTGCCGACCTGCTTTTCCTTCTCCGTCACAGACAGATGCGGATTGCTCGTTCGCCACAGTCGCCCGCGGACGACCAGGTAGCGTCCGTCCGGCGTGACCAGCGGGCTCATCCCGTGACCTCGAACAAAGGGTCGTAGGCGACCTCGGCTGCGGGCACAGCGCGCGCGGAAATCAGCAACGCCATGAAGTAGGCCGGTGGTACCCCCGGCAGCGTCATCTGCGGATGCGCAGCGAAACCAAAGCGAGCGTAATAGGCAGGATCCCCCAGCAGGACGCAGCCTGCCGCGTCTCGATCCCGAAGCCACTGCAGCGCCGCACGCATCAACGCCGACCCGACGCCCTGCCCTTGTCGCCCCGGGTCCACCGAGATGGGCCCGAGCCCGTACCACCCGTTCTGGCCGCTGGACAAGGCAACCGCCGACAGCGCCACGTGTCCGACCAGCTTGCCGTCGACCTCGGCGACCAGCGAGGCGCTGAGCTTTCCCGCGCGCCGCAGCGCATCCACGATTAAATGTTCGGTGTGGCTGGCATGCGGTGCGTCGCGGAATGCAGCCTCGGTCAACGCGGCGATCCGGGGGACATCGGCGGGCTGCTCTGCACGGTAGGTGATGGTCATGCTGCAGAAGGTACCGAGCGCCTGCCATCGGCTCAAGGGCATGCCCGACACGCGGCGGGCGCTGCAGCTCAGCGTGCCAGCGCGGCCTCCACGGCGGCCTGTGCCAGGGGTGCCATCCGTGCGTAACCAGCCGCCGTAGGATGCACGCCATCGGCGGCCAGCACCGGGTCCAGCCCACCCGCCGCATTGGACATCTGCTGGTGGTAATCGAGATAGATCAGTCCGCGCTCATGGGCGAGCCGCTGCAGGCGCTGGTTCAGCGCACGGACCTGCCCTGCCGGCTGCAGGCCTGGACGCCACGGATACGCGCTCACCGGCAGTACGGAGGACAGGACGACACGGATGTGATGCACCTGCGCGATATCCAGCATCGACTGCAGGTTGTCTTCGATCATCGCCTGCGAGGCCGGGCCGGTATTGCCTGCGATATCGTTCGTGCCTGCCAGGATCACGACCACGGCGGGCTTGAGGTCCACCACGTCCTGGCGGAAGCGCAGCAGCATCTGCGCGGTCGTCTGCCCTGAAATGCCACGATTGATATAGCCCTTGCCCGGGAAGAAACCCGCACTGCCGGTCGCTCCCCAGCCCTCAGTGATCGAATCACCGTAGAACACCACGCGTGGGGTGCCGGGTTGCGCCGCCGGAAGCGCAGCATTCTGCCCACGATAGTGCCCCAGTTGAGGCCAGTCCTGCAGGCGCGCCTGCATCGACGCGATCTGTTCCGGCTGCACGGTCCGCGGCGCAGCGGTGAGCAGCGGATCCCCTGCGGGCGACTGCGCGTGGGCCATCGCGCCGAGCGACATGGCCAGCATCAACGGAATCATCCTGGGCATCGGAAGGGTCATGGCACGGCAACTCGCAGGGAAACGGCGTGCCACGTTAGCACCGCCGGGCGTGCTGGGTGGATGCCGCAAGGTGCACCTGTTCCGTGCCGCCGGCCGCGAGGGCCTTCACGCTGCTGCGCGCCGCCACTGACGATAGTGGCTGCATTCCTTCATCCTGCGCCCCGCCATGTCCCTGATTTCCAAGCGGCTGCAGCGCATGCCGCAGTGGCCGCGCCCGGTGCGCATCCTGCTCGCCGCTGTATTGGTGCTCTATCTGTTGTATCTCGTTGCCGGCAATGTGTTCCTCAACACGCCGCTGTTCGACATGGTGACCAACCGCAAGCCGGAGAAGTTCCAGCTGCGGACCGGGCCCGGCTTCACCCTGGTGCCGGGCCACGCCGTGCTCTGGAACGTGCACGTGCGCGGCCAGGCCAACCGCACGGTCTATATCTTCAGCGCGGAGCGGGCCAGTGCCTTCATCTCGCTGCCTGCGCTGGTCCGACGCGAAATCCACATCCCGCGCGTGGACGCCTTCGGCGTGCGTGCGGTGGTGAAGCGGGTCGAGAAGGCCATTCCGCCTCCGCCCCGCGGCGATCGCGGCTGGACCGTGCGGATGGATGCCATCCACAGCGACAGCATCCGCAGCGGGGAGTTCGGCAAACTGCTGATTTCCGGAAATGCCAGCGCCACGGTCGGTTTCCTGAAGCAGATCAAGGGCGGCCCGTCGGAACTGTTTGATTCCAACGCCGACTTCAGAAACGCGCGCATCAGCTGGGACGGAACCACGCTGCTTGACCAGGCCCACATCCAGGCCCGCGCCAGTTTTCCGCGCCACTACCGCGAGGACGCGCCCGGACTGCGCAAGCTCGGCATCCTGAGCGCAGAGCTGGCCATTGACGGGCGCAGCCAGGCTGTACGCATCGACACGGCCGGCGCGCATGCGAGCGTGGGGACGGTGCCATCGGCTGCACGCCTGCAGGGTCGGCTGGCCATGGACCACGGTGCGCTGCGACCGGGTGGCCACGTGACGTGGCGGCTGCCGGTGCACGCCGGCGAGAACGCGCCGGACCGGGGGTTGCTTGCGCTGCAGCTGGATGTCGCCGAGGCGATCCGGTTGCAGGCGCGCCTGCCACCGGACACAGCGACCGGCAGCGCGCTTGATGCCGATCTGCGGATCGCCGGGCGCGAGGTGCCCTTCCATGACATGTCAGCCTTGTTGCCGCGTACCTCCGGCGCAATCCATGCAGCCTGGACCTTCGATTCGCTCAACTGGATCTCCGATCTGATCGTGCGCAAGCCCTGGTTCCGCCTGGACGGCGGTGGCCTGCTGCGGGCGGACCTGAAGCTGGTGGACGGGCAGCTGGCGGCAGGCAGCACGGCAGAGATTCCCAGGGTGGCCGCCATTGCCGACGTGGCCGGCGTGCGCATGCAGGGCGATGCCCGCGCGCGTGGACGCATCACCGATGCCGCCACGCCAAAGGCGCTGATGCAGATCGACATCGACCAGTTCCGTGCAGCACCTTCCGACGCGCCAGCGCAGGTGCTGTTCGATGGCCGCGGGCTTGCGCTGGAACTGAGCGGTGACGCGCGGCTGCAGGCGCTGAAGGAAGGCGTACGCGCGCGGCTGCGTTTCAACGACGCACGGGTGCCGGACCTCACCCGCTACAACCGCTACCTGGGCAATGAGCAGGTCAAGCTGCTCGGTGGCACCGGCCTGCTGAGCGGTGACGTGGAACTGGATGCAACCGGGCGGGTGGGCACAGGCCGGGCCGACCTGCGCGGTGACAATGCGCGCATGCAGCTTGCGGGGATCGCAATGGCCGGCAACGCCCGGCTGCAGGCACGGATCGCGCGCGCGGACTTCAGCGAGAAACAGTTCGACCTCAGTGGCACGCGGGTGCGGCTGCAGGACGTGCGCATCGCCGATGGCAAGGACGCGGGTTGGTGGGGCGAGGTGGCCGTGCGCAAGGGCCAGCTGGGTGCATCCGAGCCGCTGAAGGCCGACGCGGTGGCGGACATCGTCCTGCGCGATGCAGGCCCATTGCTGGATGCGTTCGGAGAACGCAGCGCGTATCCGCGCTGGGTGCTGGGATTGGTGGACTCAGGCCAGGTCGAGGCAAGCGGCCAGCTCAGGCTGCGTCACGGGCAACTGGTGATCGATGACCTGCAGGCGGAAAACGCGCGACTGTCGCTGCGCGGACGGCTTGACCTGGGCAAGCAGGGTCGTCGCGGCGACCTCTACCTGCGCTGGGGCGTGCTGGGCGCAGGCATCGAACTGCAAGGGCAGCAGCGGCAATGGCACCTGGCCGGCGCACGCGAATGGTACGAGCAGCAGCCGCGGTATCTGCCCGAGCGCTGAAGCCGGCTCCACACACCTGCCTGTCACGG
>JAZBLM010000188.1:0-4190 GCA_037033225.1 Pseudomonadota bacterium | reverse complement strand
GCGCCCGTCGTTACCCGGACGGCCAGCGGCCGTCACTACGGGGTTTCGTACAGTTCCAGCGGCAGGTCATCCGGATCGGCGAAGAACGTGAACCGGCGACCGGTGTATTCATCCACGCGGATCGGCTCGCACGCCACGCTGTGCTGCGCCAGGTGCGCGATGAACGGCTCCAGCGCGTCCACGCGGAACGCCAGGTGTCGCAGCCCCTGGGCTTCTGGTCGGCTTGGACGCGGCGGCGGGCCGGGAAACGAAAACAGCTCCAGCTGCCCGCCGTCAGGCAGTGCCAGGTCCAGCTTCCAGGAGTCGCGTGCGGCACGGTGATGCTCGGCGCGTACCGCGAGACCGAGCACGTCGACATAGAACGCCCGAGAGCGGGCGTAATCGGCACAGATCAGGGCGACGTGATGGATGCCTTGCAGACCAGTAGACATGGCAGTGCGAAGAGCCGGGGCAGTCCATGATCGCAGATCGCCGGATCCGGTGTGGCGGCAAGGCCGAAATGAGGAAGCATCGGCATCCAATGGGGGTGAGCCTTGGACCTCCTCCCTGTGCCAGAGCGTGCTCCCATGACCGCAACGCATTCGATTCCCGTGACCCACAGGTCGTTCCTCAGCGTGCAGCTGGCGACAATGCCCTCATCGCAGAAGGTGCCGCAGCTCGTCCGCTCGGTCAGCAATCCCCCGCTTGATGGCTTTTTGTCACGTCCCGCCGGCGCGGCAGCGGGCACGGCGGCCCGATCGGTTTCCCCGCCACCCCGTCCGACCGCAACGGAGGCTGCCGCCGATGAGGGTGACTGGAGACGTTTTGTCGATCACCTGCAGCAGCAGGGCGCTGTTCCTGGCGCCGGACCGCACGACCCCGCGCAAGGCGTCGTGACGCCGGCAAACGTCAGCGTCAAACAGATGCTCGCCTTACTGCGCAATCAAGTGCCGGTCGCGGCCGCCGAGGTCGGGCGCGCAGCAGGCGCACGCCGCGTCGCCGCGGGGACACCCGCTGCGGTCGAGGTGCCTGACGCGGTCGAGGTGCTCGCCGCGGTCGAGGTGCCTGCCGCGGTCGAGGTACTCGCCGCGGTCGAAGTGCCTGCCGCGGTCGAGGCGCCTGCACGCGCCGCCGCCGCGCTGCCATGCGAAGACGTGCCGCCGCACGAGGCAGATCTGGCGCTGGACGAAGAGCTTCGCATGTGGGCGGAAACCTACCGCCCACGCGACGGCGAGCCGGCCACGGTGGAAGCGCAGCACGAAGAGGAGGATTTCGACGTAGTGGAAACCTTCGGCACCACGCCGCGGGCCGAGCTGGCTTCACTGCGCCGGGCGGCGTTGAAGCGCGCGAACGCGGCGTTTGCCCAGGACGTCACTCCCGACCACCGGGCGCCGGGCCGCGCGGTCAACGTCACCTTCAATGCGTGTGGAACCGTCAGGGAATACGCGTTGGACGCCGAGCCGGACGCGGCCGGACCGGTGCCCGATCAGCTGTTCCTGACCAAGAAACATGATGGCAAATGGATGCAGGAACCCATGGACCTGCCGTTCATGCCGACGTACCAGGTGACCATGGATGACGACGATGAATTCGTCGTGCACGCTCCACGCCACCGCGACCGGTCTGAAGCCCCCACGCACGCCGAGCATCAGCAGGGTCAGGTCTTCTGGACCGACCTCGGGCGGGACGACGCGCCTGACGACGCCGTCGGGTATCTGCAGCGGCTGAATCAGCTGCAGGCCGAGGTCGATGAAAGCCTGCGTCGCAACCGGCAGATGAACGAAGACATCGGCGTCTACTTCTGAGCCGTCCACTTCGAAGCGCGCTGTGCGACCCGGTCCGTTGCCCTTGCAGGGAGCGGATCGGGTTGCTTCAATCGCGTGCCGGCGCCAGCCAGCGTGCCATGCGCTGCTCCAGGATATCCAGCGGCATCGAGCCATCCTTCAGCAGTTCAGCGTGGAAGGCGCGCAGATCGAATGCACCCGCCTGCGCCTGCCGCGCGCGATCACGCAGCTCCACGATCCTGGCCTCGCCCAGTACGTTCGACAGGGCTTGGCCAGGCTGCGCCATCATGCGCTCGACCTCGGCGTTGGCGTCCTCGCTCGACATCCCGGTGTGCTGCTGCAGGTAGGCCACGGCGCGCTGCTTGTTCCAGCCCTGTGCATGCACGCCGGTATCGGCGACCACGCGCGCGGCACGGGTCAGGGCCGCGTGCAGGTAGCCGATATGGTCGTACGGGTCGGCATACAACCCCAGCGGCTCGCCGAGCGACTCGGCGTACAGGCCCCAGCCCTCCACGAACGCCAGGTCGCCACCGACACGGCGGAAACGTGGCAGCTTTTCGATCTCCTGCTGCAGGCCGAGCTGCACGTGGTGGCCGGGAACGGCCTCGTGCAGATAGAGCATGGGCACGCTCCAGCGCTTGCGCGAAGGCAGATTGCTGGTATTGACCGACAACACCGCTGCGCGGCTGCCGCTGATCCCCGGCTGGTACGAGGCGGCCGCCGCCGATGCACTGCGTTCGGCGTCCACCGGCTCGATGCTGAGCTCGGTGCGGGGCAGGGTCTGCAGTACGCTGGGCAGCCTGACAGCCACCTGCTGCTTGACCTGCTGGTAGCGGCCGAGCAGGGCGGCGGGATCGCTGTACTGGAACTGCCGGTCACTGCGCATGCGCTGCAGCAGCTTGGCTTCAGTGCCACGCAGCTTGTTGTCCTTCATCACGGCGGCGATCTGCGCATGCAGGGCCTGCACGCGCTGCTCGCCCCATGCGTGCAACTGGGCCGGGTCCTGTGCGGTAGCAGTTGCCTGGCGCAGCGTGGCGGCATACCAGGCGGCGCCGTTGGGCAGCGCGCCAAGACCGGCGGAGGTGCGCGTGGCCGGCAGGTATTCGGTGGCGATGAAGCCACGCAGCGCACGATAGGACGGCATCAACCGCAACTCGATCATGCGCTTGTACTCTGCGCTGATGCGGGCCTTCTCCTCGGCGGGAATGCTCTCCGGCATGGTGCGCACCGGCGTCCAGAAGATGCTCTCCTCGGCGGTCGCGGTGATCACCGCGTCCAGCTGCGGCAGCACCTTTTCCATCAGGTCGCGCGGCTGCACGACCCCTGCGGCCATGCCCTGCCGCATGTTGGCGATGGCCTGTTCGAACAGCGCCGGGATGCCCAGCGTGCGGCGCGACCAGTCGTCGTAATCCTTCACCGTGTTGAAGGGCTGGGCTCCCGCGCCGGCGCCCAGGATCGCCATGATGCTGCCGAGGTTGTAATACTGGCTGATGGGCAGCATCCACGAGGGGTACTGCTCGGCGGCGAGCGATGCGCGTGCATCGCGCACGAAGATCTCATAGCTCAGCAGATCCTGTCCCTGCAGGCCGCTGCTGCCGATCTTCTCCACCTTGCCCAGCCACTGGGTGGTGAAGTCATGCGACTGCTGGCGCCATGCGGGTGAAAGGATATTGGGCAGTTCGCCGTTGTAGCGTGCATCGCCCTGGAACGTGGCCTGCAGGGGATTGAGCTTCATTGAAGCGTCCCAGTATTCGTCGTACAACCGCTCGAGCTGGGCGGCCTTGCTGGCCGGTGCAGCCTGCCGTGCGGCGGCGGCAGGCCGCGCGCGTGGCTTCGCGCTGGGCCTGGCGGCCTGGCGGCCCTGGGCCGCTGCGGGACGGTTGGCTTTTTTCTTCGCGGCTTCGGCCGGCGGCGCGGCGCTGAACAGCATCAGCGAGGCAAGTGCGACTGCCAGGGCGCGGACAAGCTGGGGCATCGGGCAATTCCGTGGAACACAGATCGTGGAGCTTGCACGATCCAGACGCATCCGACCAGCGCCGGACCCGGGCCGTGCACCCGGGGTTGGCGATCAGTCAGCTGCCGTGCCGCCGCCGATGCGACCCCGCAGCCGCCCATGCATCAGGCGCGATCACCCGCGCGGGTGAAGGGTACGCTGTCCGGTGCGACGGCGCCGCCGGAAATGATGAAGCTCATCGCCTGGTCGACCGTCCAGTCGGTCGGCGTCAACAGTTCCACCGGCACGATCTCGAGATAACCGGAGGTGGGATTCGGCGTGGTCGGCACATACACCGCAGCCAGCTCGCGCCCCGTGCCCTGTTCGCGGATGACCCGGGTGACCAGGCCGACCGACTTCATGTCACGGTGCGGGAAGTCGATCAGCACCACGCGCTGGGTGGTGCCCGGCTCGGTCTGCAGCATGTCCAGCAG
>JAZBLM010000187.1:0-4209 GCA_037033225.1 Pseudomonadota bacterium | reverse complement strand
GCAGCAGGATCAGCGCGCGGCTGTTGTTGCTGGGATCGTTGGGGATCACCACGTCTGCGCCATCGCGCAGCTCGTCGAGCGACTTGACCTTGCGCGAGTAGGCGCCGAACGGTTCGATGTGCACCCCGGTGACGGTGACCAGCGCCGACTTGCGGTCGCGGTTGTAGGCGTCCAGATAGGGCTCGGTCTGGAAATAGTTGACGTCGACCTGCTTCTGCACCAGCTGGTCATTGGGCTGCACGTAATCGTTGAACACGCGCACGTCCAGTTCCACGCCCTGCTCCTTCAGCATGGGCTTGACCACGTCGAGTATCTCGGCGTGTGGCACGGCGGTCGCGGCCACGACCAGGGTCCGCGAAGGCTCGCCGGACTTGCCACAGGCCGCCAGGGCGATGGCAGCGAACAGGGAAAACAGCAGGGACTTCTTCATCAGGCAGGGGTCTCGGGGGAGAGGGTCATTCGTAGTTGCTGAGGGCCAGCGCCAGCAGGCTCTTGGCCTGCTCGCGCAGCATCACCGGCTCGATGATCTCGGCATCCGAACCATAATGCAGCACATCCATCAGCAGTTCGCGCGAAACACTGTAGGGCACTTTCAGCTCGTAACGGCCATCGGCCAGGTAGCGACCCTGCTGGTTGGCGTGCCAGTGCTCGTCAGCCACCCAGCGTGCGGCCTTGGCGCTGAACACGATGGTCGCCCAGCCCTTCGGCGCGCCGGAGAAGATGCCGTAACTGGCCCCCAGCTGCGCGTCCAGGACTGTGTCATCCACGTCAGTGGCAGGCGCATCGACGACGCGCGCCTTGTTGATGCGGTCCACCGCGAAGCTGCGCAGGGCATCGCGGTCATGGTCCCAGGCGTCCAGGTACCAGTTGTCGCGGTAATGCGTCAGGCGCTGCGGGGATACCGTACGCCGGGTCGCCTCGTCGGTGGAGCGGGCACGGTACTCAAACGCCAGCTGGCGCCGCTCAAGCACCGCCGAAGCCACGCTGCGGAAGCTGCCTTCATCGAACTTGCGCACGCGGTGCGGGATCACCCGCACCCGGTCCACCGGCCAGCTGGAGGCACCGGCCTGGGCCGCCAACAGGCCTTCGATGCGCTGCTGCAGGGGCGCCAGCACCGACGACAGCACGCCGCCGCCGGTACGCGCCAGCAGGTGCTGTGAGGCCAGCAGCGCATGCAGCTCTTCCGAGCTCAGCCACAGTCCCGGCAGTTCGAAGCGATCGCTTTCGTCGGCCATGTATCGGAAACCGGCCTCGCCATCCCCTTCGATCGGTGCCATCAGGGCATCGCGCAGGAAGGCCAGGTCGCGGTAGACCGTGGCACGGGAACAGCCCAGCTTGTCCTGCAGCGTCGCCACCGTCACCGGGTAGCGGGCAGACTTCAGCAGACGATGCAGGGCAGTAATGCGTTCGTATCGGTCCATGCCCCTGATTATGTCCGAGTCCGGGCCGTTGTGGCGGCCATGATGGGCTATCGTGTCGGTCCCCTGCCCCTGGTCCGTCCCCATGCGCCTGCGATGCCGCCTCTTCCTGCTGCTTGGCCTGGCCACTGCGCCGCTGCTGGCTGGGTGCGGTGCGGACGCGCCGTCGCCTGCGGAGCCTGCCACATCGCTGCCGGTCCCTTCCGCCGAGGTGCCGGCGGATCCGAAGCGCGCGGTGCTCGATGCCAGCCAGCGCTTCGCCGCGCTGCACAGCTTCCATGCCGAGATGACGCTGCACGGCGCGCGGCCGGGCCAGGTCGTGCGCAGCGCGATGGATTACGTTGCCCCTGACCGTTATCGGCTGGACACACCAGCCGGGGTGCAGACCATCATCGGCGACACGTTCTTCCTGCAGGCCGAAGGACGACTGCAGCAGATCCCGGCGCCGGCCGGCATGCTGGAGCAGTGGCGCAGCCCGTTGCCGCCGGAGGCCGCGCTGGAAACCCTGCAGGTCCATGACGGCGGCCCGGCGGACATCGATGGCACCGCCACGCGCCTTTACCGCGTGGATGGACCGGAAGGCAGCGGCGAAACCCTGCAGTACTGGATCAGCGCCGAGGGCCTGCCGGTGCAGGTCCAGCGCGACGGATTCAACAAGGACCAGCCCTACCGCATCCTGCTGCGCTACTCGCGCATGAACGATCCCCGCCTGCAGGTTCCGATGCCCTGATGCACCCGTGTGCCCCGCACCGACTCGCATTCAGGGCAACGCCCACTGAAGCAGGTGTAGGGTGCGGTCGAGCGTGCAGGAGGTTGACGTTATCATCACGAACTGCGTTCGACGCCCTGCCCTCCCGGAGAATTCCTGATGTCCCTGCGTGTTTCCCTGCTCGTCCCGTTGTTACTGGTCGCTCCTGCGGCATTTGCGCAGGATCCCGCCGAACTGGCGGCCATGACCTCCCCGTGGAGCGGCAGCGGTGGCGAACTCGGCTTTGCCTCGGCACGCGGCAACAGCACCACGGAAAGCGCGAACGGGCGCCTTCGCCTGCGCTACACCGACGACGACTGGGTGCACAGCATGGACCTGTTCGGCCTCCGTTCGCGCTCGGACTCGGTGCAGACCAACGACGACGGCACGGAAACCAAGGTGACCAACACCACCGCCAACCGCTACACCGGCAGCGCCGGCAGCGCGCTGCAGCTGGGCGAGCACCGCCAGATCACGGCGACCCTGCGTTTCGAGCGCGATGATTTCGCCACCTATGACCGCCAGAGCTCGTTCGGTCTCGGTTACGGTACGCGGCTGTGGAACAACGACCGGTTCTCGGTGGATGCCCAGCTCGGTCCCGGTGTGCGCCGCACGCACAACACCGAAGACGACGAGACCCGCACCGGCCTGATCGGCCGCGGCTTCTTCGACATCAAGTATTCGCTGACGCCCAATACCGACCTGGTCAACACGCTGCTGGTCGAATCCGGTTCGTACAACACCTTTGCGCAGAACGACTTCGGCGTATCGGTGAGCATGAACGAGCATCTGGCGCTGAAGGCCGCCTGGCAGGCGCGCCACAACAGTGACGTCGCCCAGGACAAGCAGAAGACCGACACCCTGACCACCATGAACGTGGTCTACAAGTTCAAGTAAGCCACCGCGCATGACGTCGGCGTCCAGCAGCGGGACGGACGCCGACGCCCATTGGCGTCACCCCGTGGGTGGCGCGTGGCTCAGACCGCCAGCAGTTCGCCGGCACCGCGGTCCAGCAGGCGCTGCGCGACCTCGCGCCCCAGTGCGTCGGGGTCACGGCCCGGACCCACTGCCTCGGCGCGCACCGCACTGCCATCTGCGACGCCACCGACCAGTCCCTGCAGGTGCAGGTCCTCGCCCTGCCACACGGCGATCGCCGCCACCGGCACGTGGCAGCTGCCATGCAGGGTGCGGTTCATGGCGCGCTCGGCTTCCACGCAGGCGCGGGTGGTGGCGTCATCCAGTGCGGCAAACAGCCGAAGCAGGTCCTCGTTGCCGCCATCGCATTCCACGGCCACCGCTCCCTGCGCGGGCGCAGGCAGCCAGTGGGGCGCCTGCAGCCTGGCGACGATGCGATGATCCAGTCCAAGCCGTTCCAGGCCGGCGACGGCCAGGACGATCGCGTCGTAACCGCCGTTGTCGAGCTTGGCCAGGCGGGTGTTGACGTTGCCGCGCAGGTCGAGCAGTTCCAGGTCCGGACGCAGTGCGCGCAGCTGCGCCTGGCGCCGCAGCGACGAGGTGCCGACGCGCGCGCCCAGGGGCAGCGCTTCCAGCGAGGCATACAGGTTCGACACAAAGCCGTCTGCGGGATCATGCCGCGGCAGGATGGCGGGCAGCACGAACGGTGCGTCCAGTTCCATCGGCACGTCTTTCAGCGAATGCACGGCGCAGTCGGCTTCGCCGCGCAGCATGGCCAGCTCGAGCTCCTTCAGGAACAGGCCCTTGCCGCCGATGGCGGCGAGCGAGCGGTCCAGCACTTCGTCCCCCCGGGTGCTCATCGGGATCAGTTCGACATGCAGGCCGGGGTGGGCGTGGCGAAGCCGCTCGGCGACATGTTCACTCTGCCAGAGGGCGAGCGGGCTCTTGCGGGTGGCGATGCGGAGGGTGTCCATCGTTTCATTATCGCGCATCGGGATGGGAGCGAACGGGTGGGACCCCCTCGCGGGTGGCTGTTCTTGAGCTGCATCTGGGTTGGGTCGGACGGTGGGGCTGGGCGGGGGACGGCAAAAACTGCATCCATGCGGGCCTCGTTTCGCGCCATCCATG
>JAZBLM010000186.1:0-4245 GCA_037033225.1 Pseudomonadota bacterium | reverse complement strand
TGGTCTTCTGCTCGTCGAAGTAGTCTTCCAGCAGGCGCTGGTAGAACTCCTTGCGATACAGGATGTCCAGACCCAGGGTCGGCTCGTCCAGCACCAGTACCTTGGCGTCGATGGCCATCACCAGGGCAAGGTGCAACTGCACGATCATGCCCTTGGACATCTCGCGTACGCGCTGCTTCGGCTGCAGCTTGGTGGTGGACAGGAAGCGCTCGCAGCGCGCCCGGTCGAAGCGCGGATGCACGCCAGCGACCAGGTCGATGGCCTCACGCACCTTCAACCAGCGTGGCAGCACCGCGACATCGGCGATGAAGCAGATGTCGTTCATCAGCTCGTCGCGGTGGCTGCGCGGGTCCTTGCCCAGTACGCTGAGCTCCCCCTCCACCGCGGTCAGGCCCAGCAGCGCCTTGAGGGCTGTGGTCTTGCCGGCGCCGTTGGGGCCGATCAGGCCGACGATGCGGCCGGCAGGAATGCTGAAACTGGTGTTGTCCAGCGCAAGGGCGCCCTTGTAGGCCTTGCGCAGGCCGCGGGCGATGATCACATCCTGGTGTGCAACGGCGTTCATCAGTTTTTCCCCTGGGTGAGTAGAGTGTTCACGTCCAGGCCCAGGCGCTGGATGCGCTCGAGCACGGCCGGCCATTCTTCGTTGAGGAAGCGGTCGCGCTCGCTGCTGCGCAGCTGCGTGGCCGCCTCGTCGGTCATGAACATGCCGAGCCCGCGACGCTTTTCTACCAGACCTTCGTCGGCCAGTTCCTGGTAGGCGCGGGACACGGTGATGGGATTGAGCTGGTAGTCGGCCGCCACCTGGCGGACCGAGGGGAGGGCGTCGCCCGGCTTGATGATTCCGTCAAGCATCATGGCAATGACGCGCTCCTTCAGCTGACGGTAGATGGGAGCGCCATCGCTCCACTGGATATCGCTCATGGTCAGCTCCGGGAATTCAGCGACTGTGCGAAGGAAAAATACGGCATGGACAAAGAACTGTTCAGCCGACGCGGGGGGGAGGGTGCCGGTGATGCATTCCCAGCGTCCGGCACGCCTGCGTCCTGCAGGCCATCAAGGGGGGAGGCGGCATTCGATGCCTCGCCGCCGCCCCGTGTTCCACTGGCCCACAGTGACAGGAGCAGCACGCTGGCCGCGGCAGCGGCCTTGCATATCGTCGAACGTCGCAGTGACGTATTCATCGGCTTCCCCTGTCTCAGGTGACTGGTGTTGTAGTCAACTATAACACCTAGGATCGGGAGTGCAAGTATTTTGCAAAATCGATCGAGCGTTCCGACCAGACCCCTCTTCGACGTTCCTAAGTGACTGATTTCAATGGACGCGACTTGTCCGCCGCGCGGAGCGGCTTGCGCCGTTCATTCAGCTTTGGCCCCCGCTTCACGGATGCGGCCATGCAGGTCAGCGAAGCGGACGGGGCGGCCAAACAGCCCGGTGGTATAGTTCGCGGCGAATTGCGGAGCCCGTGCCCGCACCCCGTAACTGCTGACAGGACTGACCCCATGCGCCTTGTTTCCGTGCCGCACCTGCGCCGTGTGTTGGCCTCCATCGCCCTCGCCGGTGGCCTGGCCCTGTTGCCGCTTGCCGCCTCGGCCTCCGATCTGCTCAATGTGTCCTATCGCCAGCTGGCCGGCAAGGAATCGGTGAACCTCGGTCAGCGCTACCACGGTCGCGTGCTGTTGGTGGTCAATACGGCCAGCAAGTGCGGGTTCACGCCCCAGTACGAGGGCCTGGAAGCGCTGCAGAAGACCTACTCGGCGCGCGGCCTGAGCGTGCTGGGCTTCCCGTCCAACGATTTCATGGGCCAGGAGCCTGGCGATGAGAAGGACATCCAGGAGTTCTGTACGCTGACCTATGGCGTCAAGTTCCCGATGTTTGAAAAGGTCCACGTCGTCGGTGACCAGGCGACGCCGCTGTTCAAGGGGCTGACCGCTGCGACCGGCGTGGCGCCGGGCTGGAACTTCCACAAGTACCTGATCGGCCGCGACGGCGCGGTCATCGCGCAGTTCCCCAGCAAGGTCAAACCGGACGACAAGTCCCTGGTGGCTGCGATCGAACGCGCACTGGCGGCGCCGGTCACCCCTTGATCCACGGCACATGCGCCTCGACATATCAGGCGTGCGTGCGACAATGCATGTTTTCGCGCCGACGTCGGCGTCTTTTCACTTCCAGGAATGCAACACATGAAGATGGGAATGCGTGGCGCTGCGGCGTCGGTTCTGATTCTGGCGATGGGCACCACGGGCGTGGCGCTGTCGCAGCAACCGGCTGCCGCTCCCGCTGCAGCCAAGGAGAGCAGTACGTTGAATTCCAAGCAGAAGCTCGGTTATGCCATCGGCGCCGACGTTGCCCGTTCGCTCGAGGCGATCAAGGCCCACATCGACCTGGCCGCCATGCGTGAAGCCGTGCAGGCGACCTTTGACGGCAAGCAGCCGTTGATCACCCAGGCCGACGCGCAGAAGACCGACACCGCCCTGCGCACCACCATGGCCATCGCCAGTGGCCAGCAGGTGCCGGGCCAGGCGCCGGGCAGCGCGCCGCCGAAGGTGGACAAGCGCCAGGTCGGCCTGATGCTGGGCAGCTACATGGTCGGCCCGTCGCTGGCCGAACTGAAGGGCGACATCGAGCTGGACGCGCTGTTTGATTCGGTCAAGACCGCCTTCGATGGTGGCCAGCCGAAGCTGAGCCAGGAAGAGGGTGCAGCGATCCTGCAGGCCTTCATGGCGACCAAGCAGGCGGAAATGCAGGCCAAGGCGGCGCAGCTGGGCCAGACCAACCGTCAGGAAGGCAACGCGTTCCTGGCAAAGAACAAGACCGTGCCGGGCGTGGTCACGACCGCCTCGGGCCTGCAGTACCAGGTTATCCGCCCGGGCAGCGGCGAGCGCCCGATGCCGACCAGCAAGGTCAAGGTCAACTACGAAGGCAAGCTGCTGGACGGCACTGTCTTCGACAGCAGCTACCAGCGCGGCCAGCCGGTCGAGTTCGGCCTGGACCAGGTCATCAAGGGCTGGACCGAAGGTGTGTCGCTGATGCCGGTGGGCTCCAAGTACCGCTTCTGGATTCCGGGCGAGCTGGCCTATGGCGAGACCGGCACCCAGGGCGGACCGATCGGTCCCAATGCCACGCTGACCTTCGACGTCGAACTGTTGTCCGTACAGCCGTAAGGTACGCAGACGCCCTGCCACGCTCCGCCGGGATCGAACCGGCGGCGCTGGCCGACCATGGCATTGGCCGGGGACGATCACCGCATGTCCGATAATCCATCGAGTGAACGCGAGCAGGCGCTGGAAGCGCGCCTGGTCGAGCTGGAAATGCGTGTCTCCTTCCAGGAGCAGGCATTGGCCGAGCTGAGCGAAGCGCTGGCCGACGCGCGCATGGAGGGCTCGCGCAACGAGGGCCTGATGCGGGTGCTGCTGGAGGACCTGGGCAAGGTCCGCAATGCGCTGAATTCCTCTGATCCGGTGGACGAGCCGCCACCGCCGCACTACTGATCTGTCCTTATGAGCGATACCCTCCGCGACCAGTTGATGGGCCTGGGCTTCAAGCCCGTGCCGAAGCCGGAACGCAGCAATGACCGCAAGCCGGACCGCAAGCCGGAGGCGCGCCGCGATGGCCGGCCAGCCGGTGGCCGACCGGGGGGCGCCGGCGCGCGTCCGAACCCCGGCAAGCCGGGTGAGAACCGTCCTGCATCTGCCCGCTCGGGCAACGCGGGTCCGCGCGGCAACGGGCGTCCCCAGGGCACGCGCAAGCCGCGTTCGCAGGAAGAGATGGACCTGGCCAAGGCCTACGCCATCCGCGCCCAGCGCGAGAAGGAAGAGCGCATCGAAGCCGAACGGCTGAAGCAGGAAGAAGCGCGCGTGCGCCGTGAGGCGAAAGCCAAGCTGGAGGTGCTGCTGAAGGATGCATCGTTGAACAAGGACGATGCCGAGATCGCGCGCCACTTCCCGTACGGCGGCAAGATCAAGCGGATCTATGTCACGCCCGAGCAGCTGAAAGCACTGAACGCCGGCGAGCTGGGCGTGGTGCAGGTGGCGGGCCGCTACATGCTGGTGACGGCCGAGATGCTGGCCCAGGCCGAAGCCACCTTTGCTGCAGCCGTGGCGTTGAAGGTGGACCCGAACGCGCCGGCCGAAGATGACCCGTACGCCGACCCGCAATACCAGGTGCCCGACGACCTGGTCTGGTGAACCCACCCGGTAGTGACGGCCGCTGGCCGTCAAGGTCCCTCCCGGTAGTGACGGCCGCTGG
>JAZBLM010000185.1:0-4390 GCA_037033225.1 Pseudomonadota bacterium | reverse complement strand
CTGACGGCCCGGTAGTGACGGCCGCTGGCCGTCAGCTTCCCGCGAGTCCTCGCTTGAGCCACGCTTGATCCGGGATCCATCGCGCGGCGCGGCGAACGCACCGTCATTCGCAGCTCGAACGCCCCGTCTTGTGATTGACCGCACCGTGCGCGATCAGCAGGTCGGCGACTTCGGTGAACCCCCCTTCGCAGGCACCACTGAGCGGGCTGGCATCGATCTTCGGGTTTTCGTTCACTGCCACCACGTTGAGATCCGGCGAGAACTGCAGAATGTACTTGACCGTTTCCAGCCGGCCATCCACCGCGGCGACCATGAACAGCGTCTCCTGGTCGCTTTCGCGCGCATCCCAGTCGATCTCATCGCCCAACAGGCCGTGCAGATAGCGCACGACCTCCACATTGGGGCCCATCACGGCCGACTTTACCGTGTTGTAAACATCGGCCTTGTCGGTGGCCCGGATGTCGGCACCCTGCTCCACCAGATACTTCACGATATCCAGGTAGCCAATGAACGCGGCCCAGCCCAGCGCAGTCTGGCCCAGCGATGCGTCGTCCTTGGCTTCCAGGTTCTGACCGGCTTCCACGCGGCGGCGGACTTCCGCCAGATTGCCCTGCTTCACCGCATCGAACCACGCCGCGTCCGGGCCGACCGAGGGTGCAGCGTAGAAGTTGCGGTGCGCCAGCAGGTTCGGATTGGAGATCGTCTGCATCTGCTCCAGGCTGTAGCGGAATCGCGACAGATCGACGGCTGCGGCGGCTTCGGGGGTCGGGGCAGAGGCACAACCGGCCGAAAGCAAGCAGGTCAGCAGCATCATGGCGGGCGTTTTCATCAAGGGTCCTTGGATAGCCGGAGGCCGCTTGCGCAGCCAAAGTGCAGACGATGGCGCATCCTGCCCAGCGGCCCCATCGGTCGAGTCTGAAACGACGTACGGCAGCCCCTGGGTTGACCCGCGGTTGGGGCGTTGGCCATCAAGCGCCCGGCGTGCCGCATTGTTGCGGACTGCCTTCTTTCAACGCACGAACAAGCGCGTCGGGATCGGCGACGGTCACCAGGATGTCGAAATCCAGGCGTGTGGGTATGAGCACCCTATGGCGGCGACCAGCGACTGCGGCAAATACCGGCCGCCCCGTGTTGGTGGAGAACCGACCAAGGCACATTCCCGGTAGCCCGATTCCATTGAGCCGCCAGCGCAGGCGAAACGGGTCCTCTGGCTCCAGGCGACGCACTGCGGAGAGGTGCAGGTCTGCCAACGTCACCCTCTTCCGATATGGCAACGCGCCTACGTCCAGCCGCTGACCACGCACTGTTAAGCGCGCACGGGCACCTACGATGAGAAGCAGGGCTGCCAGCGCGCTGCAGAGCGCCAGACCGAACCATTCCGCGGTTTCGTGCAAGGATTGCGCAGTTGCCAACAGGCCAAATGCGAGGATGCAGGCAGTCGAGCAGATCGACTTGGGATTGAGCAGGCCCAAAGACTGCGCAGCAGCCATTTTCATCGTCCGCTTCGTGGCCCTGCACTCCGTGGCGCGGTGCATTCGATCCGGCAACCGGGCTCGATTCGCGTCATCCCATGCAGTGAAGCCATCTCGATGTCGTCTGATCGCATGGCATCATCGTCAGCGTTCACTCTCGCTTGCGATATCGTTTTTCGCTCTTCCGGCGGGTCGCAGCTTGCTTCATCTGCAATGAAAAGGCCGGCTTGCGCCGGCCCTTTCGTTCCATCACCTACCAGCGCCGATCACAGCGCCTTGGCGGCTTCCACCACGTGGTCGGTGGTGATGCCGAAGTGCTGGTACAGCGCGTCGGCCGGTGCCGAGGCGCCGAACGTGTCGATGCCGATGACCGCACCGTCCAGACCGACGAACTGGCGCCAGAAACCGGTGACGCCGGCTTCGATCGCCACGCGCTTGCGCACGGCGTTGGGCAGCACCGATTCCCGGTAGGCGGCATCCTGGCGCAGGAACACGTCGGTCGATGGCATGGACACCACGCGCGTCTTCAGCCCGGCAGCGTCGAGCTGGGCCTTGGCTTCCGTGGCCAGCGACACTTCCGAGCCGGTAGCGATCAGGATCACATCCGGCGTGCCACCTTCGGCATCAGCCAGCACATAACCGCCCTGTTCGATCTGGCCGATCTGGCTGGCATCGCGCGGTTGGTGCGGCAGATTCTGGCGGCTGAACACCAGGCAGCTCGGGCCGTCCTTGCGGGTGATCGCGGCCTTCCAGCTGACCGCCGACTCCACTGCATCGCACGGACGCCACACATCGTTGTTCGGGATGTAGCGCAGCGAGGCCAGGTGCTCCACCGGCTGGTGGGTCGGACCGTCTTCACCCAAGCCGATCGAGTCGTGCGTGTAGACGTGGATGGCGTGGGCCGGGATCAGCGCGCTCATGCGCACGCCGTTGCGGGCGTAATCGCTGAACACCAGGAACGTCGCGTCGAACGGCAGGAAGCCGCCGTGCAGCGCCAGGCCGTTGGCGATGGCGGTCATGCCGAACTCGCGCACGCCGTAGTACACGTAGTTGGCGTTGGCGTCATCGGTGGCGACCGACTTGCTGGCCTTCCACAGGGTGAGGTTGGAATGGGCCAGGTCGGCCGAACCGCCGACCAGCTCCGGCAGCAGCGGCGCGTAGGCTTCGATGGCCAGCTGCGAGGCCTTGCGCGAGGCGATGGTCGGGCCTTCCGCAGCGACCTTGGCGATGTACGCGTCGGCCTGGGCGACGAAGTCCGCCGGCAGCTCGCCGTGCGAGCGACGCGTCAGTTCCTCGGCCTGCTCCGGATACTGCCGGGCGTACTTGTCGAACAGCTGTTCCCACTCAGCCTGGCGCAGCGTGCCGGTACCGCCTGCACGCCAGCCGGCGTAGATGTCGTCCGGGATTTCGAACGGGCCGTATTCCCAACCCAGCGCCTTGCGGGTGGCGTCGAGTTCGTCCTTGCCCAGCGGTGCGCCGTGGCTGGATTCCTTACCTGCCTTGGCCGGGGAACCGAAGCCGATAGTGGTGCGGCAGCAGACCAGGGTCGGCTTGTCCGACTGCGACAGCGCCGCATCGATGCCCGCCTTGATGCTCTCCGGGTCGTGGCCATCGACGTCACGCACCACGTTCCAGCCGTAGGCTTCGAAACGTTCCGGCGTGTTGTCGGTGAACCAGCCCTCGGTGTTGCCGTCGATCGAGATGTGGTTGTTGTCCCAGAAGCAGACCAGCTTGTGCAGGCCCCAGGTACCGGCCAGCGAAGCGGCCTCATGCGACACGCCTTCCATCAGGCAGCCATCGCCCATGAACACCCAGGTGCGGTGATCGACGATTTCCAGCTCAGGACGGTTGAAGCGCTGGGCCAGCAGCTTCTCGGCCAGTGCGAAGCCGACCGCGTTGGCAAACCCCTGCCCCAGTGGGCCGGTGGTGGTTTCAACGCCGGGGGTTTCATGGTGCTCCGGGTGCCCGGCGGTCCTGCTGCCCAGTTGGCGGAACGCCTTGAGCTGCTCGATCGGCAGGTCGTAGCCGCTCAGGTGCAGCAGGGCGTACTGCAGCATGGAGCCGTGGCCGTTGGACAGCACGAACCGGTCACGGTTGAACCAGTGCGGGTTGTTCGGGTTGTGGCGGTGATAGTCGTTCCAGAGCACTTCGGCGATGTCGGCCATGCCCATGGGCATGCCGGGGTGGCCGGACTTGGCGGTCTCGACTGCATCGGCGGCAAGGAAACGGATGGCGTTGGCCAACTGGCGGCGGGTAGGCTGCGTCATGGTTCTATGGGAATCAGGGAGGCGGCCGCGGACGTGCGGGCACGTCATTGTAGCGCCGTGCCAGCGCGGACGGTCTCACGCGGTGGGTGGCCGGTCAGGTGGCGCCGGGGGTGCGTGGGGTCTTGCGGCCTGCGGGACGGAGGCAGGGGCATGACGGCCAGCGGCCGTCACTACCGGGGATTGCAGGCATGACGGCCAGCGGCCGTCACTACCGGATGGGGTTCAGAGAACGCGGTCGGCTGCGGCGGCCGGGGCAACGGGCTCGTCGGTCTCGCCCCTGGCCACCAGCGTGGTCAACGCCAGATCACCGGTCACGTTGAGCGCGGTCCGGCACATGTCCAGGAAGTGGTTCACGCCCAGGATCAGGCCGATACCGAGCGGATTGACGCCGACCATCGCGCAGATCATCGCCACCACCGGCAGCGAGCCCGACGGCACACCGGCCGTGCCGATGCCGCCCAGGATGCAGACCGCCATCACCATGACCTGCTGGCCGATGCTCAGGTCCACGCCGAAGAACTGCGCGAGGAAGATCACCGTGACACCCTCGAACAGCGCCGTACCGTTCTGGTTGGCCGTGGCGCCCACGGTGAGGACGAAGCGCGACACCTTCTGCGGCAGGCCCATCTCGTCGGCCACGCGCAGCGCGGT
>JAZBLM010000184.1:0-4472 GCA_037033225.1 Pseudomonadota bacterium | reverse complement strand
GGCCACTTCAAGCCGTCGGGCAAGGGCGAGCCGTACACCATCCTGCTGCCGCCGCCCAACGTCACCGGGACGCTGCACATGGGCCACGCGTTCCAGCAGACCCTGATGGATGCGCTGGTGCGCTACCACCGCATGCGCGGCTACGACACCCTGTGGCAGGTCGGTACCGACCACGCCGGCATCGCGACGGAAATGGTGGTCAGCCGAAACCTGGCACAGGAAGGCAAGGGCGAAACCCGCGACTCGCTGGGCCGGGAAGGCTTCATCGGCAAGGTGTGGGAATGGAAGCAGCAGTCCGGTGACACCATCGCGCGCCAGATGCGTCGGCTGGGCACGTCCGCCGACTGGTCACGCAGCACCTTCACCATGGACCCGCAGCCTTCGCAGGCGGTGATCGAAGCGTTCGTGCGCTGGCACGAGCAGGGCCTGATCTACCGCGGGCAGCGCCTGGTCAACTGGGACCCGGTACTGAAGACCGCGATTTCCGACCTGGAAGTGGAGAGCGCCGAGGAAGATGGTTTCCTGTGGTCGATCGCCTACAAGCTTGATGACGGCCTCAGCTACGAGCATGTAGAGCGCGATGCCGACGGCGTGGAAACCCTGCGCGAGACCCGCGACTACCTGGTGGTGGCCACCACGCGTCCGGAAACCCTGCTGGGTGACACCGCCGTCATGGTGCACCCTGAAGACGAGCGCTACCTGCACCTGATCGGCCGCAGCGTCACCCTGCCGCTGACCGGCCGCAGCGTGCCGGTGATCGCCGACGAGTACGTGGACCGCGCGTTCGGCACGGGCGTGGTCAAGGTCACCCCGGCACACGATTTCAACGATTACCAGGTCGGCCTGCGCCACAACCTGCCGATGATCAATCTGTTCACCCCGGAGGCGGCGCTCAACGACAACGTGCCTGACCGCTTCCGTGGCCTGGACCGGTATGACGCGCGCAAGGCGGTGCTTGCCGAACTGGAAGCACTGGCGATCCTGGTGGAAACCCGGGCGCATAAACTCCAGGTCCCGCGCGGTGACCGCACCGGCCAGGTCATCGAGCCCTACCTCACCGACCAGTGGTTCGTGAAGATGGACGCGCTGGCGCGCCGCGGCCTGGAACTGGTCGAGGGTACTGATGGAAAGCCGGGCTCCATCGGCTTCGTGCCGCCGAACTGGATCAACACCTACCGCCACTGGATGACCAACATCCAGGACTGGTGCATCAGCCGCCAGCTCTGGTGGGGTCACCGCATTCCCGCGTGGTTCGACGACGCCAGCGGCAGCTGCTATGTGGGCCGCGACGAAGCAGAGGTCCGTTTGGCGAACGGCTTGGGCGCGGACGTGGTCCTGCGCCAGGAAAGCGACGTGCTGGAGACCTGGTTCTCTTCGCAGATCTGGCCGTTCTCGACGCTGGGCTGGCCGAACGCGGAGGCGATGGCCGAACGCGGTTTCGACCGCTACCTGCCGTCTTCGGTGCTGGTCACCGGGTTCGACATCATCTTCTTCTGGGTGGCCCGCATGATCATGGCCACCGACAACCTGACCGGCAAAGTGCCGTTCAAGGACGTCTACTTCACTGGCCTGATCCGCGACGGCCAGGGCCAAAAAATGTCCAAGTCCAAGGGCAACGTGCTGGATCCGCTGGACATCATCGATGGTATTTCCATCGACGACCTGGTCGCCAAGCGCACCAGTGGCCTGATGCAGCCGCGGACGATGGAAAAGATCGAGAAAGCCACGCGGCGCGAGTTCCCCGACGGCATCGCCGCGCACGGCGCCGACGCACTGCGGTTCACCATCGCCGCGCTCGCCACGCATGGCCGTGACATCAAGTTCGACATGAGCCGCGCCGAAGGCTACAAGAATTTCTGCAACAAGCTGTGGAACGCCAGCCGCTTCGCCCTGATGAACACCGAAGGCGCGAGCTTCCAGGGGGCGCCGAAGCCGCGCACCGATGCCGAACGCTGGATCCTGTCACGCCTGGCCGCCACCACGGCCGAAGCGCATGGCCATTTCGCGGCGTATCGTTTCGACCTGCTCGCACAGTGCCTGTACGAGTTCGCCTGGAATGAGTTCTGCGACTGGTTCCTGGAACTGAGCAAGCCTGCCCTTAACGGCGCCGATGCCGCTGACGCCGACAGCACCCGCCACACCGTGCTGTACGTGCTGGAAGCCCTGCTGCGGCTGCTGCATCCGCTGACTCCCTTCATCACTGAACAGCTGTGGCAGCAGGTGGCCCCGCGCCTGGGGATCGAGCAGGACTCGTTGTCGCTGCGCCCGTATCCGACCGCCGACGAATTCGCGGGCGACCATGCCCAGGCCGAAGCCGACGTGGAATGGTTGAAGGCCATCATCAGCGCGGTGCGCCGCGTTCGCAGCGAACTCAACGTCGCCCCGTCCAGGCAGGTTCCATTGCGCCTGCAGGCCGGCCTGGTCCAGGACCGTGTGCGCATCGAGCGGTTCGCTGCGTCACTGTCCTTCCTGCTCAAGCTGGAGACCATCCAGTGGCTGGCCGACGGTGAGAGTGCGCCGCCGTCTGCAGCAGCAATCGTGGGTGAGCTGAAGCTGCTGGTGCCGCTGGAAGGCCTTGTGGACCTGGACGCCGAACGCGCGCGCCTGGACAAGGAACTGGCGCGCGTGCAGGGCGAAAAGGAAAAGAGCGAGACCAAGCTGGCCAGGTTCACCGACAAGGTGCCGGCTGCCGTGGTCGAGCAGGAACGGGGGCGTCTGCTGGAATGGGCCACCCAGCTGGCCGGCCTGCAGGAGCAGCGCGCCAAGCTGTAACCCGGTAGTGACGGCCGCTGGCCGTCAACCGCCCCGCACCAACCCGTAGTGACGGCCGCTGGCCGTCGCACTGGCGGTGCCGGCGGCACCTCTTCTACCACCATGGCATCATCGATTCGATGCCCCTTTCCATTTTCCTGCTGGTCCTGCTCGCAGCGGCACTGCACGCCAGCTGGAACGCCATCGTCAAACGCGGAACCGACAAACTGCTCGGCACCGTCCTGGTGACCGCAAGCGCGGCGCTGCTGTCCGCCGCGATCCTGCCCTTCCTGCCTCTGCCGCATGCAGCGAGTTGGCCCTGGCTTGCCGCATCGGTCGCGCTGCAGGTCGGCTATTACGCGATGGTGGCCCGCTGCTACCAGCACGCAGACATGAGCGTGGCGTATCCCCTGATGCGCGGCTGCGCCCCGCTGCTGGTCGCACTGGCGAGCACCGCGTCCAGCGAAGACATGCCGATGGCGGCATGGGCTGGCATCCTGCTGATCAGCCTTGGCATCGTCGGCATGGCGATCGGCGCACGTGCCACGGCGCTGGGTCTTCCGCTGCTCACTGCACTGATGATCGCCACCTACACACTGGTGGATGCACACGGCGCCCGCCTGTCCGGCCATGCCATCAGCTACACCTTATGGCTGTTCCTCCTGTCCGGCCTGCCGTTGCCCACATGGATGGCGATGCACAGGCGACGCGAGCTGCTGTCTTACGCCCGCAGCCACTGGCGGCTGGGACTGGTCGGTGGCGTCGGCACGACGACGTCCTACGCCATCGCGTTGTGGGCGATGACCCAGGTCCCCGTGGCGATGGTGTCAGCCCTGCGCGAAACCTCCATCCTCTTCGCGCTGCTGATTTCCACCCTGCTGCTGGGCGAGCAGGTACGACGGATACGCTGGCTGGCGGCGTCCATCATCGTGTGCGGCGCGGCCGCGCTGCGGATGGCAGGCTGAAAAGCGGAGCGCGTCGTAAGGGCCGTTCGACGCCATGGTCAAAGCGGCGGCATCCGCTCGATGTCGCCTGCCACCAGTTCGATTGCCATCACCAGTGCATCTTCGCGTCCATCAGCCGCAGGATAGTAGCGCGGCCGCCGACCGATCTCGTTGAATCCCTCGCTGTGGTACAGCGCAAGCGCAGGCGTATTCGACGGCCGCACTTCGAGGAACACCCGCTGCACGCCGCGGTCGCGGGCCAGGCCGACAATCGCGCGCAGCAGGGCACGGCCACGGCCACCGGACTGGTTCAGCGGGTCCACGCAGATGTTCAGCAGGTGCGCTTCGTCGGCGGCGATGCTCAGCAGGGCGTAGCCGACCAGCAGCCCGTCCTCCTCCATCGCCAGTCCCGGATAGCCGGCACGCAGGCAGTCCAGGAAGATGCCCCGCGTCCACGGATACGGGTACCCCCGCACCTCGATGGCCATCACCGCATTGAGATCACTTTCGCGCAGCGCGCGCAGCTGCAGCGCCCCCGGACGCGCGACCGCGCTCATGCGGCACTGCCCTTGCGACGCAGCGCACGCAGCGTGGGCCACAGCGCGCGCTTGGCGGAGGGATCACGGCGCAGGGTATCCAGCGGCCAGCTGTCCATCAGCGCCTGGGTGGCCGGATCGTTCGGATTGCACCCAGAAGCGCGCAGCAGCGCGATCTGCAGGCGGTCCGGCAACCGCACAGCGGGTTGGCGCGTGGCGCGGGAACCGGACGCCTGCGCGT
>JAZBLM010000183.1:0-4481 GCA_037033225.1 Pseudomonadota bacterium | reverse complement strand
CATGGATGGCGCGAAACGAGGAACGCAGGAGCGGCTTTTGCCGTCCCCCGCCCAGTCCCACCGCCCGGCCCATCTGCAGCCACGGGATGGCAGCGACCCACCACGAGGGGCTGCGCCGGTCGCTGGACTCAGGCCGGGTGGATGGCCCCCAGGATCCGCGGTCCCGCCGCCCCGGTGACGCTGGGCAGGTTGCCCGGCAGCCCCGCCAGTGTGCGCTGGGCCAGCCAGGCAAAGCCCATCGCCTCCATGTAATCCGGATCCAGGCCATGCATGGCGCTTGATTCCACCGCCACGCCGGGCAGCCGCGCCGCCAGCCGTGCCATCAGCTGCCCGTTGCGCACCCCACCGCCGCACACCAGCAGCCGACGCGCATCGGGCAGCGTGCGCAGCAACGCATCGGCCACCGTTGCCACCGTCAGTTCCAGCAGCGTGGCCTGCACGTCGGCCGTCGAGCGCTCGCCGTCGTCGAGGTGCGTCTGCATCCACGCCAGATGGAACTGCTCGCGCCCGGTGCTCTTCGGTGGCGGCAGCGCGAACCACGGATCACTGCGCCATCGCGCCAGCAGCGCCGCATCCACCACGCCGCTGGCCGCAAAGATGCCATCGGCGTCGAAGGCCTTGCCCGTGTGCTGTTCGCACCACGCATCAAGCAGCGCATTGGCCGGACCGGTGTCAAACCCCAGCAGCGCACCGTCACGCGGGATCAGGGTCAGGTTGGCGATACCGCCCAGGTTGAGCACCGCCCGATCCTCGTCCGCCGCGCCGAGCATGGCCAGATGGAAGGCAGGCATCAGCGGCGCGCCCTGGCCACCCGCTGCCACGTCGCGGCGGCGGAAGTCCGCCACGGTGGTGATCCCGGTACGCTCGGCGATCCGGCTGGCATCGCCCAGCTGCAACGTAAAGGCCGGCGCGGACGAGGGTCGATGGCGCACCGTCTGGCCATGCGAGCCGATCGCAGCCACCTGCGCGGCATCGATACCGCTGTGGACCAGCAGTGCCGCAGCGGCCTCGGCGAAGGCGAGCCCGATGCGGGCATCCACATCGCCCAGCGCGTCCAGCGAGTCGAGCTCGCCACCCTGGCCCAACGCGACCAGCCGCGTGCGCAGCCGGGGTTCCCAGGGCACGGTCAATCCATCGACGAAGCGGCATCCCCCTTCGGCAGGAAACTGCACCAGCGCGGCATCGATGCCATCTGCACTGGTGCCGGACATCAGCCCCAGGTACAGCGGCAGGGCAGGGTCGTGGGCAGCGGCCATGAAAACTCCAGAAACAACAAGGGCGCCAGCTTGGGCGCCCCGTCGGGATGCGTCAATCAACGTGCCGCGTCACGGCCTATCCCGCCACCGCGCTGCGGGAGTGACGGCCGCCGGCCGTCATCGCCGCCCACTGGCCGGTCGATCATGGAACGACCCGCCCGGACCGTCAGCCGCGCTTGGTGCCGTTGCCGGCAGGCTTGGCGGCGGCCACCTCTGTCGCTGGCGCAGAAGCGTCCCGGGTCGGCGTGGCGTCGGCGTAGATCAGCTTCTCCATGCCCTGGATGCGCGCCATCGCCGGCGAGGTCTGCGCGCGGAAGGCCACCAGCTCGGCGCCGCGCAGCGGTTCCGGCGGCGGCATGGTCACGCTGAGCGGATTGCGATGGACGCCATTGACGCGGAATTCGTAATGCAGGTGCGGACCGGTCGCAAGGCCGGTGGAGCCGACATAGCCGATCACCGTGCCCTGCTCGACGCGCTGCCCGGTGCGGATCTTGCCGAAGCGCGACATGTGCCCGTAAAGCGTGGTGTGACCACGGCCATGGTCCAGGATGACGACGTTGCCGTAACCGCGCTGCGTGCCGGCGAACTGCACCCGTGCATCACCGGCGGCCATGATCGGCGTGCCCGTGCGCGCGGCGTAATCCACGCCCTTGTGCATGCGCATCTTGCCCAGCACCGGATGGCGACGCGCGCCGAAGGTCGAGCTCAGCCGCGCGAACTGGATCGGCATGCGGATGAAACTCTTCTTCAACGGACGCCCGTCCAGGTCGAAGTATTCGGCCTTGCCGTTGCGATCGAAGCGGAAGCCGGAGTAGGTCTTGCCGCCGCTGGTGAAGGTCGCTGCGAGGATCTTGCTGGTATCCACGCGCTCGCCTTCGCGCCAGGTCTCATCCATCACCACGCTGAAGCGGTCGCCGGGCTGCAGGTCCTTGGAGAAGTCGATGTCGTACTTGAAGATCTCGTCGGTCATCGTGGCGATGGCCGACGGGGACAGTCCGGCCTTGCGCGCGGCGGCATACAGGGAGCTGGTGATTTCACCGCTGGTGACGACCGTGCGCGTACTCGTCTCGCGCTTGGTCAGGGTTTCCTTGATCGTGTCGCCGGTCAGTGCCAGTTCCACCCGATGGGTGTCATCCCGGTTGAAACGGATGCTGCGCAGCTCGCCGGACAGCGGCATGTCGAACGCGATCTCGGTACCCGGGCGCAGCTTCACCAGCGCATCGCGCGTCCCCGGGTGCTCCAGGACACGATGCAGGGTGGTGGCGGGGATGCCGGCTTCATCGAACAGATCGCTCAGCGTCTGCCCGCGCTGGACGCGCAGCACCTGCCAGCTGTCACCGGGAATGGCCTGCTGCCGGCCCTGCGACAGCGGCGGAAGCGGCAGCGCCAGACTGGTGTGGGCATTGGGGTAGGGCGTTTCGATCGTGCTGGAGAACCCCGGCACGATGGTCGCCACCAGCATGCCGATGGTGGCGAACATGGTGGCGTGCACCCAATGGCGCTGGGTCCAGCGTTCGTTGAATGCAGCGGGGAGATGTTGCCTGAGCTTCCGGTGCAGGGCGTTGTCGTGCAGGACGTGGAGCCGTTCCTTGAAGCGCTGCTTGCGCGCGCGGCCATGATCGGTGTTGAGCATCGAGGGTCGTATCCTTGCTTGCCCGGGAGCACGGGCTGGGTCGCCGGTTACCATAGAGACCTATGAAAACCGCGTCAAACCCTTGTGCCTATTGGCTTTTGTGAAGCCGATGCGGTTAACTTGCTCTTAACACCCCACACGTAATTCGGCACTGCCAGGAGTAGAGAACGTGTCCCCCATCGATGAAGCCCTTGCCCTGATCAGCCGCGGCGCGGATGAGATCCTCAAAGTCGAGGATCTGCGCGCGCGCCTGGAAAGCGGCAGGCCACTGCGGGTCAAGGCGGGTTTCGACCCCACCGCGCCGGACCTCCACCTCGGCCACACCGTGTTGCTGAACAAGCTGCGCCAGTTCCAGGACCTCGGCCATCAGGTGATCTTCCTGATCGGCGACTTCACCGGCATGATCGGTGACCCGTCCGGCAAGAGCCTCACCCGCAAGCCGCTCAGCCGCGACGACGTGCTGGCCAACGCGCGTACCTATGAAGACCAGGTCTTCAAGGTGCTCGACCGCAGCCGCACCGAGGTGCGCTTCAACTCGGAATGGTTCGGCAAGATGGGCGCGGCGGACATGATCCGCCTGGCCGGCCAGCACACCGTAGCGCGCATGCTGGAGCGCGATGACTTCGCCAAGCGTTATGCGGCGCAGCAGTCGATCGCCATCCATGAGTTCCTGTATCCGCTGGTCCAGGGCTATGACTCGGTGGCGCTGGAAGCCGACGTCGAGCTCGGGGGAACCGACCAGAAGTTCAACCTGCTGATGGGCCGCGGCCTGCAGGAACACCACGGCCAGAAGCCGCAGGTGGTGCTGACCATGCCGCTGCTGGAGGGGCTGGACGGCGTCAACAAGATGTCCAAGTCGCTCAACAACTATATAGGTGTCAGCGAACCGGCCATCGACATCGTCACCAAGACCATGAAGGTCGACGACACCCTGATGTGGCGCTGGATCGAGCTGTTGTCCTTCGATATAAGCCAGGCCGAAGCGCTGGCCCTGCGTGAGGAGGTTGCCGCAGGCCGCCTCAACCCGCGCGAGGTGAAGCTGCGGCTGGCCCGTGAACTGGCGACCCGCTTCCACGATGCCGAAGCCGCCGAACAGGCGGTGGCCGGCTGGAATGCCGCGGTAACCGGGCAGGGCGACATCACCCAGCTGCCCCTGCAGGATGTCGTCGTGCCGGCAGAGGGTCTGCGCATCGCGGCCCTGCTGACCGCGGCCGGCCTCACTCCGAGCAACTCCGAAGCCAACCGCAAGCTCAAGGAACGTGCGGTCAAGCTGGACGGGGCGGTGGTCGAGGACGGACAGGCGACCGTGCAGCCGGGCTTTGAAGGCCTGCTGCAGGTGGGCAAGCGCACCTTCGCGCGCATCCGCCTGGTTGCCGGCTGAGTCTCTGGATCTGGGATGGGCAAGGCGCTTTGCATGAACCCATGCACGGCGCCGTGAAAAAAATCGTCACAAGGCCTTCCCAAACCTAATGAAAAGGGACATACTTCACCTCCCCCGTCGCAGGGTCGCCAACAAGGGGCTTCAGCGACAAGAGGGACGCCACCACCGCCGAACGATTTCATCGAACGAAGGTGTTGACGGACTGAAAAAG
>JAZBLM010000182.1:0-4519 GCA_037033225.1 Pseudomonadota bacterium | reverse complement strand
GGGCAGGCACGCCGCGAGGAGCATGATGAGGAACGTGGTCCTGAGGGGGGTGCGGGGCATCTGGACTTCCATTGGCTCGACGTATCCGGGGAGATTGTTGCTCGAATAGGGTCTTTGCGCCAACGTGGCCTGTTAAAATCGCCGTCTCACCCTTGCCAGCGCCGACGCCCGTGACCAACAGCCCGTCCTCCGCCCCAACACCCCTCACCTACCGTGACGCGGGTGTCGACATCGATGCCGGCAACGAACTGGTCGAGCGCATCAAGCCGCTGGTCAAGCGCAGCTTCCGCCCTGAAGTGATGGGGGGCCTGGGCGGATTCGGCGCCCTGTTCGACCTGTCGAACAAGTACCGCGAGCCGGTGCTGGTGTCGGGGACCGACGGCGTGGGCACCAAGCTGAAGCTGGCCCAGCAGCTGGGCCGGCACGACACCATCGGCATCGACCTGGTCGCCATGTGCGTGAACGACGTCCTGGTCCAGGGCGCCGAGCCGCTGTTCTTCCTGGACTACTTCGCGACCGGCAAGCTGGACATCGACACCGCTGCAGCGGTCGTGGGCGGCATCGCCGCTGGCTGCACCGAAGCCGGCTGTGCACTGATCGGCGGCGAAACCGCCGAGATGCCTGACATGTATGCCCCGGGCGAATACGACCTGGCGGGCTTCACCGTGGCAGGCGTGGAGAAGAGTGAACTGAAGGACGGCACCAGCGTGGCCGAAGGCGATGTACTGATCGGCATCGCCTCGTCAGGCCCGCACTCCAACGGCTATTCGCTGGTGCGCCGCATCTACGACCGCGCCGGGCAGCCGGCCGGGCTGGTGCTGGACGACGGCGTGAAGCTGGTCGATGCGCTTATGGCACCGACCCGCCTGTATGTGAAGCCGGTCCTGGCCCTGCTCAAGACGCACGGCGAGGCCATCCACGGCATGGCCCACGTCACCGGCGGCGGCCTGACCGAGAACATCATCCGCGTGGTGCCTGAAGGCCTCGGACTCGACATCGACGCCAGCAGCTGGACCCTGCCGCCGGTGTTCCAGTGGCTGCAGCGCGAAGGTGCCGTGGCCGATGCGGAAATGTGGCGCACCTTCAACTGCGGCATTGGCTTCGTGCTGATCGTTGCCGCCGACCAGGTCGCACAGGTTGCGCAGGCCGTTGACGCGCAGGGACTGCAGCAATGGACCATCGGCAAGGTGGTCGCCGCAGCGGAAGGGACCGAGCGCGTGCACATCGGCTGATCGGCCGATCCATCGGCCGTCCGGTTGCGCCGCGCCCTGCCGGGCGGAGGACCGGAACGCCTTCTGCTGCGCTTGCCGGACACCCCGGCGCTACCGATGCCGGGCCCTGCCCGGCGCCCACAGGGCCATCAAGGAGACCGCCATGTCCACCACGCCACTGAGTGCGCAGGACGCTGACCACCTGCGCCTGCTTTCGATCTTCCATTACGTCGTGGCCGGCATCACCGCGCTGTGCTCGCTGATCCCGGTCATCCACCTGGTGATGGGCCTGGCCATCGTCACCGGCAAGCTGCCGATGGAAAGCCAACAGGGCAGCGAACCATTCGACCCCCGGCTTTTCGGCTGGTTCTTCGTCGCCTTCGCCGGTGCGTTCATCGCTGGCGGGCTGACCCTCGCCGGCTTCATGGCCTACGCGGGCCGCTGCCTGGCCCAGCGCCGCCGCCCCCTGCTGTGCATGGTCGTGGCTGGGGTTTCCTGCTGCTTCATGCCCTTCGGCACCGTCCTGGGCGTGTTCACCCTGATCGTGCTGCTGCGTCCATCGGTAAAGGCCGCTTTCGGCGGCGTGCCGGCCCACCCGGTCTGAGTCGCCCATGTCCAGTACGCCTCCCCCCCTGCACGCCGCGCGCGGCTGGACCGCGATGCAGGTTGATTCGCACCTGCATACGTTGAAGATCCTGTTCTACGTGCTGGGTGGCTTCGAACTCGTCCTCGCCGCTTTCCTGCTGCTGGTCACCCTCGCCGGTTATGTCAGCGAGCCGCCAGGCAGTGGACCCGACGCCGCCCCGTGGCTGCTCGTCATCCTGCTGGGCGTCGGCACAGGGCTGTACGCGGTGCTCGGTGGGTTGAGCCTCAAGGCCGCCGGCTGCATGGGCAGGCGTCGCCAGCATCGTGTGTGCCTGGTCGTCGCCGGCCTGGCCTGCCTGACCGGTGCGCTGGGTGTTGCACTGGCCGTCTACGCACTGTGGACGCTCTTACGCCCGGAAGTGGCCGCCTGCTTCGCGGACAGCGAGCGCAAGGGGGCTGCATGACCCGCAGCACCCGCATCGCCGTGCTGGCGTCCGGGCGGGGCAGCAACCTGCAGGCGATCCTCGACGCGATCGCGCAGGACGCGCTGTCGGCCGAGGTGGTCGGCGTGTTTTCCGACCGCCCGGACGCCCAGGCGCTGCAGCGGGTGCCCCAGCCGCTGCGCTGGGCCGCCGCCCCGCGCGATTTTGCCGACCGTAACGCATATGAGGCCGCGCTGGCCGATGCCGTGGCAGCGAGCGCGCCGGACTGGATCGTCTGCGCCGGTTACATGCGCATCCTTGGCCCGGCGTTCATCGCCCGCTTCGATGGACGGCTGGTCAACATCCACCCGTCGCTGCTTCCGCTTTACAAGGGCCTGCATACCCATGCCCAGGCATTGCAGGCGGGCGATGCGGAGCATGGCGCAAGCGTGCATTTCGTCGTGCCTGAACTGGATGCCGGTGCCGTGCTCGCACAGGCGCGGGTGCCGGTCATGCCGTCGGATTCTGCCGAATCCCTGGCCGCCCGCGTCCTGACCGTCGAGCACCCGCTGCTGATTGCCACCCTGCGCCTGCTGGCCAGTGGCCGTGTAGCTGAACAGGGCGGTCAGCTTGCGCTCGACGGTCACCCGCTTTTCAGCCCGCTGGTCCTAGATTCGTCGGGCAGGCTGCAGCTTCCGGGCAGCTGAACACGCGCCGATGACCGTGGCGCTGGCATCCTCCCCCTCCTCTTCGTATCCCGCCCGGCATGAAAAAGACGACGCTGCACCGTCCCGCGCTGTTGTTGTCCGCCCTGTTCTGCATGGCGGCGCTGCCTTTGGCTGCCCGGCAGGCCCCGGCGACGCCCGCTGCGGTGAAAGCTGAACCCGCCGCACCCGCCGCTGCCGCGGCGCAGGCACCTGCCACGCCGGGTTTCGTCGCCGCAGCGTGGGAACCGCCGGCGCTGGAGCCGTTCACCGCGACCTACCAAGCTTTCTACAAGGGCAAGGAAGCCGGCGATGCGACGATGCGCGTCACCCACGCCAGCGGCCCGCAATGGCGGGTGGACATGCAGGTCGTCGGCCGTCGCGGCTTCGCCAGCGTGTTGGGGCTGAACCTCGAGCAGAGCACCGTGTTCGAAAACCGTGGCGGCACCTACGTCCCGCTCAGCCAGAGCACGGTGCGCAAGGGCCTGTTCCTCGGCAAGAAGGTAACGGGCACGTACGACTGGCAGGCCGGCACGGCGCGCTGGACCGGTGACCTGAAAAAAGAGCGTACGCAACCGATCCCGTTGCAGAGCGGCGACCAGAGCGCGCTGCTGTTGAACCTCGCCATCATGCGCGATGCGCGGCCCGGCAGCGCGATGCACTACCGCTATGTCGATGTCGGCCGTGTCCGCCAGCACGATTACCAGGCGGCGTCCAACACTGAGAGCGTGCAGGTCGGCGATCTTTCCTACGACGCGCTCCGTGTGTCCCGGGTCAACGGCGGCAACGATGAAACCATCCTGTGGATAGCCAATGGCGTACCTACGCCGGTGCGTATCCTGCAACGCAAAGACGGCCAGGACTATATCGACCTGCGCCTGATCGAATACCAAGGAGTCTGAACATGACCACGACATTCCAACGCCCGCTCACCTGGATCGCTGCCGCCGCGCTGTCGGTGGCCAGCCTGCCCGCGATGGCGCTGCAGCCGTTCAAGGCCGATTACCAGGCCAGTTACATGGGCATGCAGGCCAACGGCACGATGACCCTGGCCAGCGAAGGCGCCAACAAGTGGCGCTACAGCCTGAAAGTGAAGAATCAGCTGGCCGACCTGAGCCAGACCACGGTGTTCGACGAAGCCAACGGTCGCCTGCGCCCGCTGAGCAGCCAGGACAGCTCGGTGCTGTTGGTGAAAAAGCGCAACGTGCAGGCCAATTACAACTGGACCAGTCATCAGGCGACCTGGACCGGCGACATCAAGCCGGACCGCGCCGGCCCGGTCGCCCTCAAGCCCGGCGACATGGACGCGCTGCTGATCAACCTGGCGATCGCGCGCGACCTGGCGGCGGGCAAGCCGTTGAACTACCGCATGGTCGACGAAGGCCGGATCAAGCCGATGAGCTATCGCGTGGTCGGCAAGGAAGCGGTCACCGTGGCGGGCAAGAGCTACGAAGCGACCAAGGTATCGCGCGTGGACGGCAACAAGGAGCTCATCGCCTGGATCGTGCCGGAGTTCCCGGTGCCTGCGCGCCTGCTGCAGCGCGAAAGCGGCAAGGACGCGCTGGACCTGACCATCAAGGGTCTGAACTGACCTCGC
>JAZBLM010000181.1:0-4581 GCA_037033225.1 Pseudomonadota bacterium | reverse complement strand
CGCCACGCCGCCGCCCTGCACGCTGTGGCTGTTGCTGTTGCTGTGGCTGTTGCTGTGGCTTCGGCAGGTGCCGGGCGCAGCCCGGCGAAACCCCACCTCAGCCCGACTTGCGCCGGAACAGCATCGCGGAGATGCCCAGCATCAGGATCGGCGGCAATGCGTAGGCAATGCGGTAATCGAACTTCAGCGCACCGGCCATCCGCCCGAAGAACAGCTGCAGCAACCAGAACCCCAGTGCGAACAGGATGCCCAGGAACAGCCGCTTGCCCATCCCGCCGCTGCGCAGCGAACCGAACGCGAACGGCACCGCGGCCAGGCACAACGCCAACACGTTTACCGGATAGAACCACCGGCTCCAGTAGACATCTTCGTAATCACGCGCATCCAGCCCGTTGCGCTCACGGTATTCGATACTGGTGCGCAGGTCCGCCGCGCGCAGATTGCGTGGCCGCGAAATGCCCGTCGCCAGTGCCGCCGCATCCAGCTTCGAATCCCACTTCTCCTGCGGCGCTTCTTCGCGCGTCAGGGAGCGGTCACCGAAGATGTCACGCTTCACCTGGGTCAAGACCCAGCCGTTGGCGTCGTGCTCGGCCGTGGCGGCGTGGGTCAGCGACTCGATCCGCCCCTCGGCATCGATCCGGTACAGGCGCACGTCGCGCAGGACCAGCCGCGTGCCGCCCCCCTCCACCAGCTGTTCGTCACCGCCCTGTGCATTGAGGAACGTGTCGCCCTCGCGTGCCCAGACACCGGCATAGCGCGCCACGGACATGTCACCGCCGCGCTTGGCGCTCATGCGGATGGTGTCGGCACGTTCCTGCGCCCACGGCGCCAGGGTCTCGCCGCTGACCACCATCGCACCGGTCAGCAGGGACAGCGCCACCGCCACCGACAGGCTGAGACGGCGTCGCGACAGGCCTAGCGCACGCAGCGCGGTCAACTCCGAGGTGGCCGCCAGCTGCCCCAGGCCCATCAGCGATCCGATCACCGCTGCCGTGGGGAAGAAGGTGTAGGCGCGTCTGGGCACGGTGTACAGCACCCATGCCGCAGCGTGGCCAAGCGTGTAGCCGTTCTTGCCGACGTCCTTGAACTCGCCGGAAAACGCCATCACCACGTCCAGGCCGATCAGCACGGCCCAAGTCAGCAGCACGGTACCGAATACCGCCCGGCCGAGGTAATAATCGAAACGCATCGGACGCAGCATCATGCGGTCACCCTCTTCGGGCGCGACAGCCGACCGTCACGCAGGTACATCCAGATCGCCAGCGCAAGCAGGGGAAGGGTCAACCACCACAGCCCCAGACCATCGGGTACTTTGCCATCGGCGATCCAGCCGGTGCCGATGAACATCAGGTTCATGCCCACCATGTAGGCCAGGAAAGCCAGCATCATGCGCCCGTAGCGCTGCTGGCGCGGAGAACTGCGCGCCAGCGGCACGGTCATCAGGGCGAAGGCCAGCGCGATCAGCGGCGGGGCGATCCGCGAGTGCAGCTGTGCCTTGGCCTGTGGTCGTTCATCGCCGATCAGCGCGCTCGTGGGCAGCAGTTCCGGATCATCGGACTGGCGGGTCTGCGCGCCATCGGGCATGGCCACATCGTTACGGGCGAAGGTGGCCAGGCGATAGTCCTTGCCGCCGTCGGCCGGCCCTTCGATCTGGTGGCCGTCGTTGAGCTGCAGGTAGCGGCGCTCCTTGCCCTCGAAGTACAGCTTGCCACTGGCGGCCGAGATCACCTCGATGCGCCCTTCGCGGGCACGGTTCATGAAGACACGGCCCAGCGTCGTGCCATCGGGCGAAATGGAGGAGATGTAGACCACGGCACCGTTGGGCAGGTTGGTGAAGCGACCCGACTCCAGCCCGGCCATCAACACGCTGCGGTTGGCCTGGTCGATCATCTGCTCGCTGGTGCGGTCGGCCCAGGGGCCCAGCCACAACGAACACGCACCGATCACCCCAACCACCGGCAGCACCAGCAGCAGCAGCGGCTTGAGCAGCCGGCGCGGGCCGACGCCGATGGCAGTGATGACCGCCATCTCCGAGTCGCGGTACAGCCGGGCTACGGCCAGCAGCAGCCCCAGCATCAGCGCCAGCGGCAGGATCAGCGGCATGTAGACGATGAACTGCAGGCCCAGCTGGGAAAACAGCAGGCGCGCCGGCAGCCGGCCGTCGGCGATGTTGCCGAGGATATCCACCAGCACGCCGCCCACGCTGACAACCAGCAGGACGATCAGGGTGGCCAGGAAACTCTGGACGAAATCGCCCAATAGGTAGCGGTCGAGCTTCAACATGGGCCGTGGTTTAAACTCTCGGGTTCGTTCGCGGGTCCGCCCAGTCTACCGGCTGGACGTAAACGGTCCGCGATTGTACGGATATGGCAACGGAATCTGATCAATGGCCCTGCAATTCACCCTGAACCAAGCGTCGCCGACCTCTGCCGGGGTCGACTGCGTGGTCGTCGGCGCGTTCGCCGATCTCTCCCTCTCGCCCGCCGCCCAGGCACTGGACGCGGCCAGCGGGGGGCGTCTGGCGGCCCTCGCCGAGCGCGGTGATGTCTCCGGCAAGACCGGCGCCACCACGCTGCTGCATGACCTGCCGGGCGTGAACGCCGCGCGCGTGCTGGTGGTCGGGCTGGGCGATGCCGCCCGCTTCGGCGTGCCGCAGTACCTGAAGGCCGTTGGCGACGCCGTGCGCGCCCTGAAGACCGGCGCCAGCCGCAGCGCGCTGTTCACCCTGGTCGACCTGCCGGTCAAGGACCGCGACAGCGCCTGGGCGATCCGCCAGGCCATCATTGCCGCCGACCACGCCAGCTACCGCTACACCGCTACCTTCGGCAAGAAGAAGGCCGACGAGGCGGGCCTGCAGCAGCTGGCGATCGCCGGCAGCGACGAGCAGGCCCTGCTGCAGGGGCAGGCCATCGCCAGCGGCGTGGAGTTCGCCCGCGAGCTCGGCAACCTGCCGCCGAACGTCTGCGATCCGGCCCATCTGGCCGAGGTCGCGGTGAAATTCGCCGGGGAACACGACGGCGCCGAGGCAGAGATCCTGGACGAAGGACAGATGGAAGCGCTGGGCATGGGCTCGCTGCTGGCCGTCGCCCGTGGCTCGGCCAATCGCCCGCGCCTGGTGGTGCTCAAGTGGAACAACGGCGGTTCGGCCAAGCCGTACGTGCTGGTCGGCAAGGGCATCACCTTCGATACCGGTGGCGTCAACCTGAAGACCCAGGGCGGCATCGAGGAAATGAAGTTCGACATGTGCGGCGGTGCCAATGTCATCGGCACCTTCGTCGCTGCGGTCAAGGCCCGGCTGCCGCTGAACCTGGTCGTGGTGGTGCCGGCGGTGGAAAATGCCATCGACGGCAACGCCTATCGCCCGTCGGACGTCATCACCTCGATGTCCGGCAAGACCATCGAAGTCGGCAACACCGACGCCGAAGGGCGCCTGATCCTGTGCGATGCGCTGACCTATGCGCAGCGTTTCGAGCCTGCGGCGCTGGTCGACGTGGCCACCCTGACCGGCGCCTGCATGGTCGCGCTGGGCCACCAGACCGCAGGACTGATGACCAAGCACGACGACCTGGCCAATGAGCTGCTGGCCGCCGGCGAGCACGTCTTCGACCGCGCCTGGCGCCTGCCGCTGTGGGACGAATACCAGCCGATGCTGGATTCAACCTTCGCTGATGTCTACAACATCGGCGGGCGCTGGGCGGGTGCGATCACCGCAGGCTGCTTCCTGTCGCGCTTCACCGAAGGCCAGCGCTGGGCGCACCTGGACATCGCCGGCGTGGCCAGCGACGAAGGCAAGCGCGGCATGGCCACCGGCCGTCCGGTCGGGCTGCTCAGCCAGTGGCTGCTGGACCAGGTCGCCCGAGCCTGATCCACTGTCCTGTCCTGGCCGGCCTCGTGCCGGCCAGGTGACCGCCCGGCCCTCGCCGGGACCGCCTGCCACTCCGGAATCCGCCATGCCCCGCGCCGACTTCTACCTGATTGCCAAGCCCCGCTTCCTGACCGAGCCGCTGCGCCTGGTCTGCGAGCTTGCGCGCAAGGCCAACGACGCCGGGCTGTTCACCCTGGTGCTGGCGCGCGACCAGGCCCAGGCCGAAGAACTGGACGAGCTGTTGTGGTCGTTCGATGCGGAGGCCTACATCCCGCACCAGATCGCCGGCGAAGACATGGATGAAGAAGAGGCGCTGGTGCTGATCGCGGTGCCAGGGGGCGCCGAACCGGTGCGCCCGCTGGTGATCAACCTGCGCGACACCCCGTGGATGGGCGAGTGCGAGCGCGTGCTGGAAGTGGTCCCGGCCGATCCCGCCGCGCGCGAGCCGCTGCGTGAACGCTGGCGGCAGTACAAGGACGCTGGGTACGATCTGTCCAAACACGATATGTAAGCGGGCCCGCCCTGCATGCCCCTGGCGTGCCGGGTGATCGCCCTGATGTCCTCCCCGAACACCTTCTGGTTGCCCCGCATGACCCGACTCGACTCCAGCTATGACCCGACCTCCTTTGAAACGGAGACCTACGACGCCTGGGAGAAGGCGGGCCACTTCAAGCCGTCGGGCAAGGGCGAGCCGTACACCATCCTGCTGCCGCCGC
>JAZBLM010000180.1:0-4688 GCA_037033225.1 Pseudomonadota bacterium | reverse complement strand
GCAAGACCACCCTGACCCTGCAGGCCATCGCCGAGTGCCAGAAGAAGGGCGGCACGGCTGCCTTCATCGACGCCGAGCATGCGCTGGATCCGGTCTATGCCGCGAAGCTGGGCGTGAACGTCGATGACCTGCTGCTGTCGCAGCCCGATACCGGCGAGCAGGCACTGGAGATCGCCGACATGCTGGTGCGCTCCAATTCGGTCGATATCGTCGTGGTTGACTCCGTTGCCGCGCTGACCCCGAAGGCCGAAATCGAAGGCGAAATGGGCGATCAGCTGCCGGGCCTGCAGGCGCGCCTGATGAGCCAGGCGCTGCGCAAGCTGACCGGTAACATCAAGCGCTCCAACACACTGGTGATCTTCATCAACCAGCTGCGCCACAAGATCGGCGTGATGATGCCGGGCCAGAGCCCGGAAGTGACCACCGGCGGCAACGCGCTGAAGTTCTATGCCTCGGTGCGTCTGGACATCCGCCGTATTGGTGCCATCAAGAAGGGCGACGAGATCATCGGCAACCAGACCAAGATCAAGGTGGTCAAGAACAAGCTCGCACCTCCGTTCAAGCAGGTGATCACCGAAATCCTGTATGGCGAAGGCATCAGCCGCGAAGGCGAACTGATCGACATGGGCGTTGACGCCAAGCTGGTCGAGAAGGCCGGCGCCTGGTACAGCTACGGTGAGGAGCGCATCGGCCAGGGCAAGGACAACGCCCGCGGCTACCTGCGCGACAACCCGGCCGTTGCCCAGCGTCTGGAAGCCGAGCTGCGCGAGAAATTCCAGCCGGCCGAAGCCCCGCGCGAGTCCGGCGAGGAAGACGACGCCGACGAGGCCTGAAACAGGCGTGTGGGGCAGGGCGGCGCCGTCAGTGACGTCGCCCTGTCCCGCAGGTTTTCACGCCCGCTGGGCGTGGCGTCAGGGACGGCGCCGAGGGAGTATCGCCATGCATGACGAATCCGAGCAGCCACCGGGCAGTCGCAAGCGTCGACGTCCCGAGCTGACCCCCGTTCAACGCGCACTCGGCCTGCTGGTCAGGCGCGATCATTCGCGCAAAGAGCTTGGGCGAAAGCTTGTGGCCCGCGGTATCGAGCCGGAGCAGGCGCAGGCTGCCGTTGACCGGCTGACCAGCGAAGGGTGGCAGGACGACGCGCGGTTTGCCGAGTTTCTCGTCCGCAACCGCGCCAACGGCGGATATGGCCCGCGGCACATTCTGGCCGAGCTGGGCACGCATGGGCTGGACAGCGACGCGGTCAGCGCGGCGATGGACAGCTACGACGGCGATTTCCTGGAGAACGCACGTGATCTGGTGCGTCGGCGATTTGGGGACGAGGGGCCGCAGGATCTGCCGCAGCGTCGCAAGGCGGCCGACCTGCTGGCGCGCCGTGGGTTCGATGGCGACACCATCCGCCGCGCCACCCGCTTCGAGGCAGAGGACTGAGGGCCGCTGGCCTGTTACCCTTCAAGGTTTCGGAGGTCCGAAACCCGACCCTGGCCAGTGTGGCTGGAGGCGGTGGCGCCTCCGGCACGCAGACGCCAGCCCCCATGACCGCATCCGCCAAATTCAGCACCTCCCAGATCCGCAGCGACTTCCTTGAGTTCTTCAAGGGCAAGGGCCACACCATCGTGCCGTCGGCACCGCTGGTGCCGGGCAATGACCCGACCCTGCTGTTCACCAATTCCGGCATGGTCCAGTTCAAGGACGTGTTCCTGGGCGCCGAGAGGCGCAGCTACGTGCGCGCCGCCGACGTGCAGCGCTGCCTGCGTGCGGGTGGAAAGCACAACGATCTGGACCAGGTGGGCTATACCGCCCGCCACCACACCTTCTTCGAAATGCTGGGCAACTGGTCGTTCGGCGATTACTTCAAGAAGGACGCCATTGCCTGGGCCTGGGAGCTGCTGACCCAGGTCTGGAAGCTTCCCGCTGACCGCTTGCTGGTGACGGTCTACCAGACCGACGACGAGGCCTACGCACTGTGGCGCGACATGGTCGGCATTCCCGAGTCGCGCATCGTGCGCATCGGCGACAACAAGGGGGCGCCTTACGCCTCGGACAATTTCTGGCAGATGGCCGATACCGGTCCCTGCGGGCCCTGCACCGAGATCTTCTACGACCATGGCGATCACATCGCCGGCGGCCCTCCAGGCTCGCCGGATGAGGACGGTGACCGCTTCATCGAGATCTGGAACCTGGTGTTCATGCAGTTCGACCGCCAGCCCGATGGCAGCCTGGTACCGCTGCCCGCGCCGTGCGTGGATACCGGCATGGGCCTGGAACGCCTGGCGGCGATCCTGCAGCACGTCCATACCAACTACGAGATCGACCTGTTCCAGGCGCTGATCCGCAAGGCCAGCGAGCTGACCGGCATGGCCGACCTGGAAAACAAGTCGCTGCGCGTCATCGCCGACCATATCCGCGCCTGCTCGTTCCTCATCGTCGATGGCGTGCTGCCGTCCAACGAAGGCCGCGGCTATGTGCTGCGCCGGATCATCCGCCGCGCGTTGCGCCATGGCTGGATGCTCGGCGTCCGCCAGGCGTTCTTCAGCAGGCTGGTGCCGACGCTGGTCGAGCAGATGGGCCAGGCCTATCCCGAGCTTCCGGCGGCTGCCGATACGGTCACCCGTGCATTGCAGGCCGAAGAAGAGCGCTTTGCCGAAACGCTGGACGCGGGCATGAAGATCTTCGAAGACATCGCCGGCCGGGCCAGCAACAAGGTGATCCCGGGCGTGGATGCGTTCCGGCTGTATGACACCTACGGATTCCCGCTGGATCTGACCGCCGACATCGCGCGCGAGCGCGACATGACCGTCGACACCGCAGGCTTCGATGCCGCCATGGAGCAGCAGCGCGAGACCGCGCGTGCGGCAGGCAAGTTCGGTGGCGGCGTCAGCCTGCCTGCGGATCTGGTTGCAACGCTCAAGCCGACGGTCTTCCTCGGTTACGACGCGCTGCAGGCGGACAGCCTGCGCGTGGTGGCCCTGCTGAAGGAGGGCCGCCCGGTGCAGTCGGCGCAGGCCGGCGACGCCGTGATCGTGCTCACCGAACAGACCCCGTTCTATGCGGAATCCGGCGGTCAGGTCGGCGACATCGGGGTGCTGTCGGCCCCCGGCATGCGGATCGACGTCAACGAAACGCAGAAGTTCGCCGGCCAGTTCCACGGCCATGTGGGCACGCTGGTCGAAGGCAGCCTGAAGGTCGGTGACGTACTCGCCGGCCAGGTCGACGCCGAACGACGCGGCGCGACCATCCTCAACCACTCCGCCACGCACCTGCTGCACGCCGCGCTGCGCGAAGTGCTGGGGACCCACGTGCAGCAGAAGGGCTCGCTGGTCGCGCCCGATCGCCTGCGCTTCGATTTCTCGCACTTCCAGCCGATCACCGCCGAGGAACTGGCGATCATCGAGCGCCGGGTCAACCAGCAGGTGCGCGCCAACAACGCCGTGGAAGTGCACAACATGGCGATGCAGGAAGCACTGGATTTCGGCGCAATGGCGCTGTTCGGCGAAAAGTACGGCGAAAACGTGCGCGTGCTGAAGATGGGCGACTTCTCGACCGAGCTGTGCGGCGGGACGCACGTCAAGCGCACCGGTGACATAGGCCTGTTCAAGATCACCTCCGAAGGCGGCGTTTCGGCTGGTGTGCGGCGTATCGAGGCAGTGACGGGACAGGGCGCTCTGGACCATGTCGCCGAGGAGGAAGCGCGCCTTGCGGAGGCTGCCAGCCTGCTCGGTGGCAGCGCCGCCGACGTGGTGGAGAAGATCCGCACCCAGGCGCTGCGCCAGAAGCAGCTGGAACGTGAGCTGGAATCGTTGAAGGCCAAGTTGGCTGCCGGCGCCACCGCCGATCTGTCCAGCCAAGCGGTGGATCTTGGGGGGGTGAAGCTGCTGGTGGCGCGTCTCGAGGGTTTTGACGCAAAGGCCCTGCGTGATGCGGTCGACCGCCTGAAGCAGCAACTCGGCGACGCGGTGATCCTGCTCGCGGGCGCGGAAGGTGGCAAGGTCGCCCTGGTATCTGGCGTGAACGGCAGCGCAATGGGCCGGGTCAAGGCCGGGGAACTGTTGGCGCATGTGGCTGGTCAGATCGGGGGCAAGGGCGGTGGACGTCCCGATCTCGCCCAGGGTGGTGGCGAGGACGGGCCCGCCCTTGCGACTGCACTTGCGGCGGTTGCCGATTGGGTCAAACCGCGTCTGGGATGAACCGCAGCCCTCCCGCGCCTTGTCGCTGCAGGAGGGCTGACGTTACCATTGGCAATCTTTTTCCCTTCGTAGTGAGGCGGGCCCTCCGGGTTCGCCAGGCCGGTGGGGGATACCCTTCCACACGGTTTCATGGAGAATTACGACAATGTTGATCTTGACCCGCCGCGTTGGCGAAACCCTGATGATCGGCGACTCGGTCAGCGTGACCGTCCTCGGCGTCAAGGGCAACCAGGTCCGCATCGGCATCACTGCGCCGAAGGATGTGGCGGTGCATCGCGAGGAAATCTACCAGCGCATCCAGCGCGGTGATGATGCGGCCACCGCAAGTGAAGATTCTGCTGAATAAGGCTTTACCTACGGTCGCGAAAAAAGCTATTATTCGCGTCCCCGCTGCGGAGTACTCCTCCACCGGCGGTTGCACTACCCCGGAGCGATGCCCGAGTGGCTGAAGGGGCTCCCCTGCTAAGGGAGTATAGGGTCAAAAGCTCTATCGAGGGT
>JAZBLM010000179.1:0-4933 GCA_037033225.1 Pseudomonadota bacterium | reverse complement strand
GCCAGTCGGCATCTGCTCTTGGGTGGGGAGAGCGGCAATCCCCAATTCGCCTTGCGACAGTACGAAGGGCAGCGCGGCGACCGCATCGGCGCTCTGCTTCGGCAGCGACTGCAAGGCGCCGGCGCGGTCCACGTACCGCCACCCGTCGATGGACGCCAGGAACGCTGCGCGCTGCGCCGGGTCGAGTACCTCGAACAACTGCGGCAGGCAGCGGGTGTCGGCATAGCGGACGACGAAGGTCGCGCCGGCCACGGACGCTTCCAGCCGCTGCTGGAGATGCAGCCGCAGCGGCTGCAACGGCAAGCGCGTCTGCAGCAGCGTCAGCATCGGTCGCCCGGCGCAGAGCCGGAACAGCGCGTCCAGCCACGGCCCTGGCGATGCGCCTTGCTCCGGCACCGCGCATAGCCAGGGCGATGCCTGCTCCACGCCATCGCCGGCATACTTGCCACCGTATAGCGGCACGCCCGGCGTGCTGGCGGCGAATCGGCGCCACTCGTCCGCCGGCACGAATGCCCGGTCCAACAGCAGGGCGATGCGGACATCGGACACGGACGCATCCGCAAGCAGCGCGTGCGCAGCCGCCTTGGTTTCGTCGCTGGGGGCGTCGATCCAGTTGCGGTGCATGCCGATCACCCATTCACCGGGGACAACGCTTGCCCCTTGCCCATGGCCTGCAACAGGCACGGGATGCAGACCGACGTTGCGAACGCGGGCAACGGATACCCCCGCTGCACCGGCCCCACGAACGACTTCTTGCTCGCCTGCACGGTGATGGTGCCGGGGCAAGCGACGGTGATGTTGCCGCCTTCGATGGTCACGCTGGCCCCGCCGGCCACCGCCAGGTGGATGGTCTTGCCTGCCGCCAGTTCCACTTCGGCATTGGCGCTGATCAGCTTCAGTCCTTCCTTCGACTGCACGCGCACTTCGTCCGACTGCGCTTGCACGTCCAGCGCGCCTTCGCCGCTGACGATGCTCAGGCTGTGCGCCTGGGTCTGCCCGCCGTCCACCGCTGCCGCCAGCAGCCTGCCTGCTGTGCAGGCGGGCGGTTGCCTGCGCTGATTGCTTGGCTGTGCCGCTGGCACAGTCATCCATGGCACGCGGTCTACCGCATCGCGTTTCCCATCATCCCGAACGCCTGGTCGATACTGGGAACGTTTGCGGGCGGCATGGGAGTGGTTAGCGGGTCGACGCATTCGCGCTGCTGCCAACTGCTGGTGAGCTTGAAGACTGAGCGGTAACGGAGATAGCCATTGGTAGCGGCCACTGGAATATCCAATTCGGTCCACCGCTTGATGTAGAACCCCGCCAGCGAGTCGTGGACATAGTTGTCGAACAGGTTCGCAACCAAAGGTGGAACGGGCTTCTTGCTCAGCACGACATCGAGCAGTTCCTTGGTGCCGGCGTCCGCCAGATCCGCGGAGACGATGCGCCGTGGAGGCACCGGGCGCGGTCCCTGACGGCTGGTTTGCCACGCCTGGTCTCTTGCCTTGTAATCGGCAAACGCCTGTTGATACCCATCGACCGCATCGTTTTGCCGGCTCATATCGGCGACCAGTTGGCCGAAGGCATGCTGCGCTTTGGCCAAGTCCACTTTGTCCTCAGCATCGGCGCGCAAGTAAAACGGCTGTTGCAACAGGCTGTCTGGGCCCTCCCACAGGCGCATGCCTTTCCACTGCACATACTGGCGACAGTGCTGCCTGATCTGCTGCATATGATCTCCGCCCGCTATCCCGTGTCCGGCCAGCCAACCGTTGTAGGCATCGATCAGTTGCGTATGGCAGCCGAAGTATTTGGCAAGTGCGGGACGTTGACGGATTTCCTCCATCGTCATCAGCGGCACGCCGGCCTTGATGGCTTCGTGGTGCATGTCGATCAGCGGAATCTGGGACAGCTTGGCGGCGCCAAGCGCCTGCGCATCGACGAAATCCTTGCCCTGTCCACCCGGGCTATAGCCGCCACCCACATCAGAATGCATGCCCGGATACAACACTTCCTTGCCGGATGCCGCCAGATCCATCGGAAAATTGATGCGCTGCTCGTGCAGCGCGGCGAAGTGCACGCACTGCTTGACCTCGGGATGGATGCTCATCATCTCGCCCTGCGCCCAGGCCATCTTGCCCTCGCTGACGCGCGACATCGCCGCCATGCCCACCGACGCCACCGTATCGAAAATCCCCAGGAACGTCAGCTGCATCGGCACGCCGGCCAGGTTGTAGCCGCAGCCGCTGCCCCAGGGCTCGACGACTTCGTAGAGCCAGTGCACGAAAGCACGAGCCGTAGCAGCTCCGCGCGAGAAGCCGAACACCGCGATATTGAGCGATTTGATCTTGCGTTGATGCGTCTTGACCAGCTGTTCCAGCTTGCGGCCATAGACTTCGAGATAGGTGCGGCGCCTGAAGCCCTCGGCCAGCGAGAGTTGGCTCATCTGACTGACTATGAGCTTTGCCTCATCGTTTTCGATTAGATTGGCGCCAGTTAGATAGCGATTTATAGAGTTATAGACCTGGATGATCGCCCAATTGATGCGATGCGCTCCGTAGAGAGCAGCAGCACCTCCCAGCGCACTTCCCTCGGTGGATGTATCGCCAACCTCGGGAAACGGGGTGCCGACCCCTGGCATGTAGTGATTGAAGAATCCGTTATCAGGCTCATCCAGGCGTGCATCATAAAGCCGAGCGACATTACTATGTCCATCCCGAGCGCGCTGCGTCTGCGTACTGCGCTTCTTTCCCTCGACAAAGGTACCTTCCCACTTCCAGTTATTGCCCGTGCCGTCAAAGAATAGAGTGACGTGAACCTGGCCCTGGCATTCCGAGCTCTTGTCGCGCAAGCACGCCATCACTTGTGCGCGGCGCTGGGCTTCAGCAGGGATAAGTCGCCGCTGACCATCGGACGGCATCGGCAAGGCACCAGTGGGATAATTCGTCATTTCTGATCTCCTTTACGTCCATGCTTCCAGACCTCGACAGGATCTTCGCCAGGATAGAGGCCCGCTTCCGGCCCCTTCAATGGATAATCCGGGCCACCCAGACCACCCAACGGCACGAATACCTTGATTTCGCCATTGCGCAGGAAGTGAACGGAGAACTGCCCCGTATGATTTGCATCATACTTGGGTATTTCGACAACACGTTCCTGGTAATTCTCGTCGTAGTCGTTGGTCCAGCCGACCTTGACCTTCAAGCCTGGCCTCCAGGGGTCAGGCACGCTGATACAGCAAGTAAATCCACCTCCTCCCCGATGCGCCTGCAAAAAACCGCCTTCATTCCCATCCACGGTGAAATGCCCGACGTCCTTGTCGGTATGGTTGTAACCCACCAGGTTGGTGGTCACGGTATTGCCGCCGTGGCAGGCGCTGATCCACATCAGCAGCAGGCCGTACAGGACGCAGCGCGCGAGCTTCATCATCCGTGGCCTCAGTCGCGGTTCATTTGTCGAACGGCCCTTTGGGCGGCACGCCTGGCGTCAGTTCGGCATCTTTCCCTTTGAGCGGGTAGTCCGGGTGCCACAGGGCATACATGGTCACGAAAACCTTGATCTGGCCGTTGCGCAGAAAATGCACTGCCATGTCGCCATATTTGTCGTAACGCGGCACTGGCACCCGGCGCTCCTGATAGTTCTCGTCGTAGTCGTCGCTCCAGCCGACCGTCACGGTCATGCCCGGCTTCCAGGGCTTGGGGATGTCGATGCAGCACACAAACCCCCCCCCGCCTCTATTGGCATGCAGAAACCCACCTTCGCTTCCGTCCACCGTAAAGTGTCCGATGTCCTTGTCGGTGTGGTTGTAGCCCACGAGGTTGACGCCAACGGATTCCTGGCCGCAAGCCGCCAGACATGGCAGCAACCCGAGCAGAATCGCGATGCCCCAGGCTGTCCATCGAGTATGTTTCACAGTGCGCTCCTAAGATGGTCGGCGATGTCGTTTGAAGGCGCTATCGGCGCGGATTCCCAGAACGGCCTCCCCAGCTCCCAGACATCGGCGGGAACCGTGGCTGCCCATGCCGCAAATGCCTGCTCGTGCATCGATGCTGGTGCAGCCAGACGTTCTGCGACGTAGGGATGGCTGCGGAAGCGGCCATTGGTGTACAGGGCGAGCAGCAAATAGTGCACATGATCGTCGATGGAACCGAGCCCATGCGCACGGGCCTGCTCCATCTGCTGCTGCACAAACGGATAAAGAGCCCGATGCTCAACGCGTCGCATTTCGTCGGGAATGATCCGGCGCAGCTGCGCGATGGCGACATCGGGCTCGCAGGCTTCTAGGAACTCGGCGTACTGTGCGTCATCGAGCCGTAATGGCGGTAGCGCAGCCAGACCCGCAGCCAACGGCCCAGGCAATGGTAGCGGTTGCAAGTCGCCGAACCGATCGAAGTAATGCCATTCTTCAATGCCAGCGGTGAATACGGCTTTTTGTTCGGCGGTGAGCAGTTGCAGCCAGACTGGAAGAATGCGCGTGTCGTACCAGCGCAGCAGCATGTCGCGCTCGCCCTGTTCTGCTGGCACCTTGACCAGATGGAAGGCGCGGAGATGGCAGGCGAGGTCTTGCATCGGCAGTGCACTGCCGATGTAGCTGACCGCGGGCTTTGCCGCGCCCAGCCGTTCGAGTTCCAGCGCCAGGCGAGACGTGGGGTCGGCTCGGTCGCAGGCGACCAGCAGCGGTGCGATCTCGGTCAGGCTCTCTTCGGCCTGCTGGTCGAACAGGGAGCGGTAGGCCGCGCCCAGGCGATCCAGTCGTTCATGGAAGTGGGGACGCTGAGCGCTGTCGATCACGGCGTAATATCGCATCACACCAGCACTCCCGGGGTTCCTTGGCGCGCTGCATCCAGGATGCAGCTCTTGCAACTGCTGCGTGGGAACTGCGGCAACGGATACGCCTGCTGCACCGGCCCCACGAACGACTTCTTGCTCGCATGCACGGTGATGGTGCCGGGGC
>JAZBLM010000178.1:0-4974 GCA_037033225.1 Pseudomonadota bacterium | reverse complement strand
AGCTTGCCGCGACGCTTCACGTCCAGCGAGATGAACTCATCGGCCAACGACGGATTGGCCTGCGCTTCATCCCGGCTGATGAAACCGTCGTCGTCCACGTCCAGGTCGGCGAAGTGGATCCGGTACTGGCCGGCCGAGCTGGACGGCGTCAGCGACCGCACCGTCACCGGCGTTTCGCCTGGCGCCACCACGATGTCCGCGCTGCCGGTGACCCTGCCGGCAGACAGCGGCTGGGCACGTACGACACCGGCGTCATCGCGCAGCGGCTGGCTCTGCGCCGCCGGACGCGCCTGCTGGGCGAAAGCCGGTCCGGCGGCGAGCAGCAGGAGCAGCAGGACAGTGGAACGGGACAGCATGCGGGTTTCCTCCGGGACGAGTGCAGGGACGTCGTGATTCTGAAAGCGGCCACGGCGCCTGCCGGGCATAGTCCCACGATCTTTCCAGCATGAGCGTACCCGGTCATGAACGTCACGCAGCTGCTTGTCCAGGTCTTCAAGCCGGCCCAGGCGGCCCGCGCGGCGGCGCAGGCACGCATCGCCAACGTGCCGGGGTGCGAAAAAACGCCGCTCCGCGCCCTGGTCCGCTGCGTCAACGAGGCGCGCACGCTGCGTGGCGACATTTCCAGATACGACGCCGCGCGACAGCTGGCAGCGCACGTCGAAGGAATGCACGCTGTCCCCCGCGCAGGTCATCAACCAGGTCCGCGCGGTGAAGCACGAGCAGCGGGATATCCTGCACGCCCTGATGCAGCGCAGTGCCGGGGTCCATGCCGGCAGTGACCGCGCACGGGAGATTGCGGCTACGCGCGCGGCGCTGGAGTCGGCACGCCAGTTCAACAGCAGCGTGCGCGTGGCCGCGCCGCCCGCGCCGGCGGGACAGCCATGAGCTGTCTGGCCAAGGGCTGCCTTGCTCCGTTGCGCGCGCTGCAGCGCCACTGGCCGGGCAGCACCCGGCACAGCGGATCGTCGCTTGATGCGGCATCGAAGAAAGCCGTGGAAGCTGTGTTGTTGTCGGTGGCCAACGCCAGCAGCGCGGGCGTCGACGCATCAAGCCGCGCGCAGAAGCTGCATGACCGGCTGTATGCCGTGCCACTGGATGACGCCTGCCCAATGAGCCGGCGCAAGCTCGCCCGCAGCCTGGTCCGCCTGCAGGCCGAGTACGAAGCGACGCGCGCCGAGCTGCGGGCATCGGCCCTGCGCTCGTCGAAAGACTGGCTTATGGGCGTGGAGCGCGCCGATGCCGCCGCGCTCGCACGCCTGTACGCGCGCATCGAGGCGGCGACCGCCGTCATCCACAGCGCAGGCACGGCACGTGCGGAAGTGGCCACGGCGCATGCGGGTCCTGCCGCCTGCTAGTGCTGCTGGGAAGGGGCCGCCAGTGCGCCGCGCACGCCCGGCGAACCGGGCAGCTCAGCGCAGGGGTGATGCGAGCACGGTGATCTCTTCGCGGTCGTGGTAAAGCTGCTTGGCGCGCACGGTCAGCGACTTGCCGGCCTGCTCCTCGAACAGCTCCAGGCAGAGGCGGGTCTCATCCCAGCGCTTTTTCATCGGCAGCTTGAGGTTGAAGATCGCGTGCCGGCACCAGCCTTCACGGAACCAGGTCGCCATCCGTTCGGCGACGCGCCGCGGCTGTTCGACCATGTCGCACACCATCCAGTCCAGCGACTGCTCTGGCTGCCAGTGGAAGCCATCGGCGCGCAGGTGTTCGACCAACCCCGTGTCAAGTACGTGCTGGCGTAGCGGGCCATTGTCGATGCTGAGCACCTTCAGGTGCTGGCGTGTCAGGACCCAGGTCCAGCCGCCCGGCGCTGCACCCAGGTCGGCCGCGCGCATGCCCGGCTTCATCAGGGCCTCGCGCTCGTCGGCGGTCAGCAGCGCCAACAACGCCTCTTCCAGCTTCAGCGCCGAGCGCGAAGGCGCGTCAGGCAGCAGCTTGAGGCGCGGAATCCCCTGGGCCCACGGTGCGCTGTCGGCCGGCGCGGCCACGCACAGATAGGCATGGGTGCCGTCGACGAACACCACGTGCAGGCGCGGCAGTTTTTCATTCGGTTTGTCGGTCAGCTTGCCGGCCTTGCGCAGCGCAGGGCGCAGGGCATTGCCGAACGCCCGCGCCAATCCGGACAGCGGCTTGCCGGCATCCGAATCCGGATGCTCTACCCACAGGTCGCCAAACCGCGGCGTGTCGTCCAGCGCCGCGAGCATCGGCGTGATGCGGTCAGCCGGATCCAGCTGCGGCAGTTCGGCCAGCACAACCAGCTTCTGCCGCGCGAAGATCAGTTCCCGCCATGACAGCATGCGGCTCAGGGCGGCCGCTTCATCGCACATGAAAAGCACATGACCATCGTTGCGCTGGGTACGTGCGTAACCGGCGAATCCGAAACCGGCTGCGCGCGCGGTCAGCTCAGCGGCCAACTCCGGCTCGAAACCCTGCCGGCACAGGCACAGCAGGCCGATCCCCGGCGGTGACGCACGGCTGTCAGTAATGGGGGCCATTGGCTTCCCCGTAGCTGCGGAGTACGGCGCGCGCATCGTCGCGGTTCAGGCCCTGCACCACCTCGATGCCACGGCGGTTGAGTTCACCGACCCAGTCGGCCGGCAACGGGCCTTCGTCGAACTCGGTGAGCTCCGCCACGTCCGCTGCGCTGGCACCGATCAGCAGGCGGTCGATGCCGGCCCATACGGTGGCGCCGTAACACTGGCAGCACGGCTGCGAGGACGTCGCAAGGGTGATCGGCGCCAGTACGTCGTTCAGGCGTGGGGTCTGCAGGCGTTGCTGGGCCAGCATGTACGCCATGTTCTCGGCATGTGCCAGCGAGCTTGTGTGCGGCACCACACGGTTGACGCCAGCGGCGATGACCTTGTCATCGGGGCCGAACACCACCGCGCCGAACGGACCGCCACTGGCATGGTCAACGTTCGACCGGGACAGCGCGATCGCCAGTGCGACCTTGGCCTCGTCACCGGGATAGCGCTGATCCAGATCGATCTGGTCATGGATCCAGGCGGGAAGGGTCAGGTGGACTTGCGCGTACAGCATCGCGGGGGGCCTCGTGTCATGGGAAATGCCGGGCATGGCCCGGAAAGGATGGATCCAGCGCAGCGGTGCGCGCGCCGCGCCTGCGGCCGACGCCGTGGATGATGGCATACCCGCCCCGGACGGGCCGGGGCGGCGCCGGTCGCCGTTCAGGCCGACCAGGTGTCGCGCAAGGTCACGCTGCGGTTGAATACCGGCGCTTCGGCGGTGTGGTCACGGCGGTCGGCGACGAAGTAGCCGGTGCGTTCGAACTGGAACGACTGCTCAGGCGCAGCCTGGGCCGCTGCCGGTTCCACGTAACCGGTGACCGTGCGACGTGATTCGGGATTGAGATGATCGCGATAGGTCTTGCCATCGTCCTCGTCATCCGGGTCGGCCACCGAGAACAGGCGGTCGTACAGCCGTACTTCGGCCGGCACCGCGTGCAGCGCGCTGACCCAATGGATGGTGCCCTTGACCTTGCGGTTGGCGCCTTCCATGCCGGGCCGCGACTCCGGATCCAGCCAGCAGCGCAGCTCGGTGATGGTGCCCTCGGCGTCCTTGATGACCTCATCGCAGCGGATGATGCCGGCACCACGCAGGCGCACTTCACCGCCGGGCAGCAGCCGCTTGAAGCCCTTCGGCGGTACTTCGGCGAAGTCCTCGCGCTCGATCCACAGCTCGCGGGCGAACGGCACCTGGCGGCTGCCGAACGTCTCATCCTTGGGATGGTTGCTGAAGGTCAGCGATTCGGCGTGGCCTTCGGGCAGGTTGGCCAGTACCAGCCTGACCGGATCGATCACGGCCATGCGACGCGGGGCGGCGCTGTCCAGATCCTCGCGCAGCGCGCCTTCGAGGACGCTGAAATCGATCTGCGAGTTCTGCTTGCTGATGCCCACGCGCTCGGCGAACAGGCGCATGGCGGCCGGCGTATAGCCGCGGCGGCGCAGCCCCTGCAGGGTCGGCATGCGAGGATCGTCCCAGCCGTCCACCAGCTGCTCGGTGACCAGCGCCATCAGTTTGCGCTTGCTCATCACGGTGTAGTTGATGTTCAGGCGCGAGAACTCGATCTGACGGGGCTTGGCCGCTTCGCGCGGCAGGCCGGCCTCGACCAGCGGTGCGGTCAGCGCATCGTCGTGGGCGAAGTCGACGTTGTCCACGCACCAGTCGTACAGCGGGCGGTGGTCTTCGAATTCGAGCGTGCACAGCGAGTGGGTGATGCCTTCCAGCGAGTCACCCAGGGCGTGTGCGAAGTCGTACATCGGGTAGATCGGCCAGGCGTTGCCGGTGTTCTGGTGTTCGACGTGCTTGATGCGGTACAGCGCCGGGTCGCGCAGGTTGATGTTGCCGCTGGCCATGTCGATCTTCGCGCGCACGGTCCGCGCGCCGTCCGGGAACTCGCCGGCGCGCATGCGGGCGAACAGGTCCAGGTTTTCCTCGACGCTGCGCTCGCGGTACGGCGAGGGGCGGCCCGGCTCGGTCAGCGTGCCGCGGTAGGCGCGCACTTCCTCGGCCGACAGGTCGCACACATAGGCCTTGCCGTCACGGATCAGCTTCTGCGCGGCCAGGTAGTACGCCTGGAAATAGTCGGAGGCATGCCGCAGCTCGTTCCACTCAAAGCCCAGCCAGCGCACGTCGTCCTGGATCGCCGCCACGTACTCCGGGTCTTCCTTGGCCGGATTGGTGTCATCGAAGCGCAGGTTGCAGACGCCATTGAACTCACCGGCAAGGCCGAAGTTCAGGCAGATGGATTTTGCGTGGCCGATGTGCAGGTAGCCGTTCGGCTCGGGCGGGAAGCGGGTCTTGATCGCCTGGTGCTTTCCGCTCGCCAGGTCCTCGCGCACGATCTGGCGGATGAAGTCGCGCTTTTCGGGGCTTTCAACGGCGGTTTCGGGGCTGGCGGGGGTGTGCTCGGACATGATGCGGCAATCAAGGGCAGAAAGACCGCCAGTCTAGCGTGTC
>JAZBLM010000177.1:0-5057 GCA_037033225.1 Pseudomonadota bacterium | reverse complement strand
GCCGGCGCGCGCGCTGGCCAGGGTGCTGGGCGTGCCCGCGGTGCCGTTTGACCGTGCGCGCGGCGCGCATCTGCCACCGCAGCGCGCCTACATCGTCGAAGAGAACTGCATTGGCTGCACCAAATGCATCCAGGCCTGCCCGGTCGATGCGATCACCGGCGGCGCCAAATACATGCATACGGTGATCGCCGACCTGTGCACGGGATGCGCCCTCTGCGTGGCTCCTTGCCCCGTCGACTGCATCGAGATGCTCGACGCGCCGCGCCAGGAACGGCCCGGCCCCTGACCGCCTCTTCGGGTAGTGACGGCCGCTGGCCGTCATGCGCGGGTACGGTCGAATACAGGTCGACGGTACCCGGCACGCGATGTCTCAGGGCACCGCTGCGGTGATCACGATCTCCACCTTCCAGTCGGCGTGCGCCAACCGCGCTTCCACCGTCGCCCGGGCCGGCGTCATGCCCGGCACCACCCATTCATCCCATGCGGCATTCATGCCGTCGAAATCGGCGATGTCGGCAAGGAAGACTTCTGCCCGCAGCACGTGCTGCTTGTCACTGGCTGCCTGCGCCAGCAGCTTGTCGATCTCTTCCAGCACCTGCCGCGTCTGCCCGGTGATGTCCTGGCTGGTGTCTTCGGGAATCTGCCCTGACAGATAGGCCACCTTGTTGTGAACGGTCATTTCAGCCATGCGCGGACCAACGTCGATACGCTCCAACATGGGCGTGTTCCTCTTTCAGTGGACAGGCCCCATTCTGGCCCAGCAGACAGTGTTTGTGGGCAACCGCAACGGCGGGGCAACGACACGGCGCGCAGAACTAGCCAAAGCCGCTGCAGGGGCGCACGATGCGCAGCTTGGCGCATTCGACACGCCCGACGCCGCTCCGCCCAGTACCCCATGACCGACTCTGCTCCTGCTGCTTCCCCTGCACGCCAGCGCCTGAAGCGCGGACTGAGCGTGCTGTTTCCGCTGCTCGTGCTGGCGCTGGCGCTGCACGGACTGGCCGGTGCCTTCGACGTGCACGGCTACCGCGCGGTGCGGCAGGCGTTCCATGCGTTGGGTGACGGCCAACTGGTGCTGGCCGTGCTGCTCGCATTGGCCAGCTATGCCTGCCTGATCGGCTTCGATGCCATCGGCCTGCGCCGCAGCGGCATCCGCGTGCATCCGGCACGCGTCGGCATCACCGCCTTCCTTGCGCACGCACTGGGGCAGACGGTGGGCTTCGCCGCGCTGACCGGCGGCGCGGTGCGCCTGCGCGGCTACCGCAGCGCGGGACTGGACGTCGCGCAGATCGGTCAGGTCGTGCTGATGAGCACGCTGGGCTTCGTGTTCGGCGCATGGGTGCTGCTGGGGGCGGCGCTGTGGCTCGAACCCGGCGCCGCGGCACTGGCCCTGCCCCTGCGCGCCGGCGTGCTGCAGGGGGCGGGTGCGGCCCTGCTGCTGGGCTATGGCGTGGCCATGCTGCTGGTCGGACGCAACGGTCGCAGCTTCGCTGTGTTCGGTCACGCGCTGTGGGTGCCGGACCGGCGCACCATGCTGGCCGTCACCGCGCTGAGCGTGGTCGAACTGGTGCTTGCAGCCGCCGCGCTGTACGTCCTGCTGCCCGACTCCACGCCGACCGGCCTGCCTGGCTTCGTCGGCATGTACCTGGTCGCGGTGATCGCCGGGCTGGTCTCCACCGTACCGGCCGGCCTGGGGGTGTTCGAGTGGAGCCTGCTTCGCCTGCTGCCGCAGGTGCCGCCGGGGACCGTGCTGGCGGCCGCGCTGGTCTATCGCATCACCTATTACGTGCTGCCGCTGCTGCTGGCCACCCTGCTGGCCACCGCACCCGCCCTGCGCCGACCGCTGAAAGCGGGTGCCGGCGCTACCCGCGCGGGCTGGAAGGCACTGCGCCCCTGGCTGCCGCACATCGTTGCGCTGGCGGTGTTCGGCGTAGGTGCCGCGCTGATCGTCGATGGCACCCTGCCGGCGCCGCATCGCCACCTGCACACCGCATCGCTGCCGCTGCTGGAAACCTCGCACCTGCTCGCCAGCCTGGCCGGCGTGGTGCTGCTGCTGATCGGCCAGGGGCTTTCCCGCCGCAGCCATTCCGCATGGGCGCTGGCCCTGGTGATCTGCCTTGCCGCGCCGCTGCCGATCTGGTTGCGCAGCGGCCAGATCCTGATCGCCCTCGCCGCCCTGCTGGTCGCCATTGCGCTGTGGACCGCGCGCCGCGAGTTCTACCGCGAAGGGGCACTGCTCGACCAGGCCTGGTCGTGGCCGTGGCTGCGCAACCTCGGGCTGGTGCTCGTCGCCGTGGTGTGGCTGCTGTTCTTCGTCTACAGCCACGTCGAATACCAGAAAGAACTGTGGTGGCAGTTCGCCCTGTCGGGCAACGCACCGCGGGCCCTGCGTGCCCTGCTGGTGGTGGCGCTGGCGGTGGCGGTGTTCGGCATCGCGCGCCTGCTGCACAGCACGCGCGGCCCGTTGCCGGTGGCCGACGCGGCGACGCTGGACGCGCTGATGCCGGTGCTGGCCGCCGCACACGATACCCAGGCCTGCCTGGTGCTGACCGCCGACAAGGCGGTGCTGCGCGATGACGCCGGACGCGGCTTCGTGATGATGCAGCGGCATGGCGGCTCGCTGATCGCGATGGGCGATCCGGTGGGTCCGGCGGACGTCGCCCGCACGCTGATCTGGCGCTTCCGCGAAGAGGCTGACCGGCTGGGCCTTCGCCCGGTGTTCTACCAGGTCGGCGAAGCGTACTGGCAGACCTATCTGGACCTTGGCCTGGGCCTGGTGAAGCTGGGCGAAGAAGCCATGGTGCCGCTGCAGGATTTCAGCCTGGAGGGTCGCGAACGCGCCGACCTGCGCCAGGCATGGAATCGCGGCAAGCGCAGCGGACTGACATTCCGCGTTGCGCCTCCTGCCGACGTGCCCGCGCTGATTCCCCGGCTCGCCGCGATCTCGAGCGCATGGCTGGAGGACAAGGCCGGCGAAGAAAAGGGCTTTTCGCTGGGCAGCTTCGACCCGACCTACCTGGCCCGTTTCGCGTTGGCACTGGTGGAGGCAGACGGACGCATCGTGGCGTTCGCCAACCTCTGGCATGCGCCCGCGGGCAGGGAACTGTCGGTGGACCTGATGCGCCACCTCCCGGACGCGCCCAAGGGAACGATGGACTTCCTGTTCATCGAACTGTTCCTCTGGGGTCGTGCACAGGGCGACACCCGCTTTTCACTGGGGATGGCGCCGCTTTCCGGCTTGGCCGAGCACCGGCTTGCCGGCCGCTGGTCGCGCGTTGCGTCCCTGCTGGCCCGGCACGGTGAGCGTTTCTACGGCTTCAGCGGGCTACGGCGGTTCAAGTCCAAGTTCGCGCCGCAGTGGCGACCCCGCTACCTGGCTGCGCCCGGCGGTGTGCAGCTGCCGGCGGCCCTGCTCGATGCCACGCGCCTGATTTCGATGGAACCGCGGCGCTGAGCGCGGCAGGCGCGGCGGCCTGCCACTGCGCCGCTGGACCGCTGGACCGCCCGCGATGCTGACCTAAGGCCGGCCGGCAGATGCCGCGGCAAGGATCTCGCGTGCCAGACGCTCGTGGTCCCCATCGAAATGGTGGTCGCCCGGGAGCGGTAGCACCCGGATGCCGCCGGGCGGCAATCCCGGACACAGCGCATCGGCATCCTTGAGCCCGTACAGGCAGAGCGTCCTGTCCTGCGGCAGACGCGCGACCTCCGGCGCTATCGGCAGCCCCTGGTCACTGCTGCCGAGCCAGTTGCTGACATGGAACTCGAACTCGGCCCTGCGTCCCAGCGACATCAGTGCGACGAGCGCGATCCGCGAGCGCATTGCCGGCGTCATCTGGTTGATGCTGGCTGGCAGCACGTCGGCGCCCTGCGAGAAGCCGATCAGCAGCAGCCGGGGCCGCTGCCAACGCTGGCGGTAATGGTCGGCGATGCGGACCAGGTCGTCGGCTACGCCGGAGGGCGTGCGCGCGCTCCAGAAATAGCGCAGCGAATCCAGCCCGACCACGGCTACGCCATGGTCCGCCAGGTGGGCGGCGACCTCCTTGTCGAGCCCCGCCCAGCCCCCATCACCGGAGAGGAAGATGGCCAGGGTGTCGCCGCGCTGCGCTGCGGGAACTTCCACGATCGGCAGACCGTCCAGCGCCTTCGGTGCCGGCGCCACGCTGACCCCCTGTGCGTCGCCCATGACCCGCGCCGCGGCGCGCAGGCCGGGCACGGCGTCGCCGCGCGCAGTGAGGGCGACTCTGCGCGCGTATGCCATGCCGTGCTGCCCCCCCCCGATGCGCGCTGCATCGCCTGCGGCGAGCCACGGCATGGCCAGCGCGCTCACTTCAGGCACGCCATCGCGGCTGCCTTTTCCACACACCATCGGTTCACCGGACGCAGGACCTGCGTCCCAGCCCAGGGTCAACAGGCCCGCGAACACGCCGGGCCCGGCCTGTGCGACCAACTGGTAGGCGAAGCCGGCGCCTTCCCCGTCACCGGCAATCAGCGGCAACCGATAGCCGGGCAGCCGCAACCACGCCTGCAGCCAGCGCGAGAAGTTCTCGACGTCACCTGCACCGAAGCCGCATCGCCTGCTTCCCTCGCGCTCCAGCGCGGCCCGCAGCTGCCCCATGTCGACAGCAACGACCAGGGCGCCGTCATCGCGCAGCGCCTCGCGCTCGCGTTGCGCGGCGGAGGCCTGTCCTGCGCCGTGGAACCAGAGCACGACCCGCTGCACCGCGCTGTCCGGGCCCTGCACCGCTACCTGCTGGAAACGGCCGTGGCTGGCCTGCGGCGGAAACGCAGCATGGGCCGCGCAGGGCAACAGCAGCCCCAACGCCACCGTCAACCCGATGTTTCTGGCACTGGACCGCATTCTCTTTCCTGCATGCATGTACAAGCGCCCACGATACGCCGGGACCCGGCGCGATGGTGCAGCGGTTGCCGCCGGATCAGGGTGCGCTGGCGCGGATTCCGGCTGCACGACGCCGCGCCGACCACGCCAGCCACAGCAGCCAGCCGACGATCACGCAGATGACCAGCTTCTGGCCGCCGCCACGTGGCGGCGCGCGCCA
>JAZBLM010000176.1:4057-5176 GCA_037033225.1 Pseudomonadota bacterium | reverse complement strand
TCAGCGCGCGGCCGCCTTCAATCGCCGCCAGTGCCGCAGTGCGATGAGCGCGTTGATCCAGTAGCCCACGTACAGCAGCGCCGTCAGCTGCAGGCCGCCGGTGTAGTACAGCGGCACCGCGATCGTGTTCACCAGCAGCCACACCCACCAGCATTCCAGTTTGCGACGCACCATCAGCAGCTGGCCGACGATGCTCAGCGAGAGGATGGCCGCATCCACGTACGGCGCCTGGCCGTCGGTGTACCGTGCCAGCATCCATCCGTAGCCCCAAGTCCCCGCCACGACCACGGCGGCCAGCCAGGGCCATGCACCGCCGCGCACGCGCGTGATCGGCAGCGGCGCTCCCTGCTGCCCACGCAGCCATTGCCACCAGCCCAGGACGCCCACCGCGATGAAGAACCCCTGCAGAGCGACCTGCCCGTACAGGCGCGCCTGCAGGAACACGACCGCGAACAGCAGGCCGGCGATGATGCTCATCCACCAGCCATGCACGCTGTTGCGGCCAGCCAGCACGATCGACGTCGCGGCCGCGACGTTGGCGGCGATTTCCAGTTGGAAAGCGGGGTCGGCAAGATCCATCCCGCATTGTAGTGCGCAAAGAAAAAGCCCCGCTTGCGCGGGGCTTCCTCTGTCTGCTTCAGGCGTTGCCGCGTTGAATCAGAACTTGTACTGCATCGACGCCGCCAGCACATCGCCGCGGACCTTGTACTTGCCGGTCAGCGAGTTGCCCTGGTTGTTGGTGGTCGGCGACACGAACACGTTCGGGTCGCTGGTCAACAGGTGCGTGTAGCCGAAGTTGTATTCGACGTTGTCCGACGGAGTCCAGCCGAGGCCGACCGACAGCCACTTGCGGCTGGTGTCCGGCACGCGCACATCGCGGTGTGCATCGGTGGTCGGGGTCTGGTCCAGGGCCACGCCGCCACGCAGGGTGACCGTGTCGCTCAGCTTGAAGTCGGTACCCAGCGACACGAAGGTGGTGTCGCGGTAGCCGAACTCCAGCACCGAATCCGGCTGCGCCGAGGCGTAGTCGATGGTGACCTGGTCGAACGCGGTCGACCAGGCGGTGCGGGTGACGTCACCCATCACGGTCCAGCGGTCGTTGATGTTGTGGGTCACGCT
>JAZBLM010000176.1:2206-3957 GCA_037033225.1 Pseudomonadota bacterium | reverse complement strand
ACGGTCAGCTTGCCATCGGCGCTGCCCGGGGCGAAGCCCGGGACGCGGGACTGGGCCAGCGCGGTGCCGAAGTCGATGTTGTTGCTCAGTTCAATGGTCAGGTGCTCGACGAACACCGACGCGCCGAAGGACACGTACGGGTTGACGTCGTAGGACATCGCAAAGCCGAGATCGATCGCCTTCAGGTCGGTCTTCAGGCCGCTGTAGCGACCCACCCAGCCGTCGTCGTAGTCGGTCTTGAAGCCGAACGGCGCGGTCAGCGATACACCGAAGTGGGCCTGTTCGCCGATCGGCATATGGAAGTAAGCGGCCGGAACCGGCGCGATCATGCCGGCGTCGCCGCCGTCACCGCCGGTCTGCGGGGCACCGGTCGGCTTGCGGCCGGCGCCTTCGAATTCGGCCTTGAAGCTGATGGCGCTCAGGTCGCCCTGGAACATGCGGCCATCGAGCTGGCGCATGCCGGCCGGGTTGGCGGCGATGATCGAGGCATCACCCTCGGCACTGCCCGAGCCGGCGAAGGCACGGCCGAGGCCCTTGGCACTCTTTTCCGCCAGCTGGAACGCGGCTGCGTTCGCATCGGTGGCAGCCAGTACGCCGGCGATGCCGACGGCCAGCATCGTAATGCGGGCAAAAGTAGAAGCGGTTTGCATCGTTTTATCTCTCCGGAAAGCGGTTGTTTGCTCTGCATGCGCCTGCGTGCCCGCTGGGCCGAGGCCCGCCGGGACGCGCCGGATTCCCCTCCCGACATACGACGCCGTATGCGAGTATTACCCAAGCGTGTTAATGAAACAATAACAGATAGGGTGCTTTTTCAGGTGCAAATCTGAATGCGCAGATACGCGCCATCCACCGTCGAGATACCCTAGCCGGCATGTTCCTGTCCCTGCCTTCCCGACGCAAAGCCGCCGTGCGCTGGGCTACGCCGCTGCTGTTCGCGACGGTGTGGCTGGCGTTCCTGTGGTCGATCTCGCGGCCCCACGAGGCGCGCAGCAGCCTGTGGATGGACTGGGGCGCGTTGTCGGCCGGGCTGATGCATCCGCTGGACTGGTGGGCCACGCTGCGCGACGGCAGCGTCCTTCGCCTGTTCACTGCACTGTTCCTGCATGCTGACTGGTCCCACCTGCTGGGGAACCTCGTCTTTCTGCTGATCTTCGGGCTGCCTGCCGAGCGGGTGCTGGGACCCTGGCGGCTGATCCTGCTGTTCCTGTTCGGCGGCGCGTTCTCCAACCTGGTGGCGGTCTACACCATGGGCAGTCCGGACCAGATCATCATCGGCGCGAGCGGTGCAGTGTCGGCGCTGATCGGCACCTATCTGGCCCTGTTCCCGGGCGCGCGGCTGGGCGTGGTCATCCCGCTGGGCCTGTTCCTGGAGTTCGTGCGTGCCCCGGCCTACCTGCTGATCGGGTTCTGGGCGGTGCTGCAGGTGGTCTTCGCACACATTGGTCCGAGCTTCGGCATGGTGGCCTGGTGGGCGCATATCGCTGGCTTCGGGTTCGGCGTGCTGTACGGCGTGTACGTGCGTGCTGCGATCGCGCGGCGTCTGCGGAAGCGGCAGGGGTTCTGACCACGCGGTGACGCCCACGCCGGCGGGGCAGTGGCGGCCCCCAGGTTCCGCCGAGCATGGCTCGGCGCTACCGTATCCAGACTGGACAGGTCAGGGTTTGACCGGCGCGGGAGCCGCATCCGCCGGAACGTTTTCCGGCTTTGCTTCCGGCTTTGCTTCCGGCTTTGCTTCCGGCTTTGCTTCCGGC
>JAZBLM010000176.1:0-2106 GCA_037033225.1 Pseudomonadota bacterium | reverse complement strand
TTCCGGCTTTGCTTCCGGCTTTGCTTCCGGCTTTGCTTCCGGCTTTGCTTCCGGCGTTGCTTCCGGCGTTGCTTCCGGCTTCGCGGTGGCCTTGGCCGCTTCGGCTTTCGCGGCTTCGGCCTTCAGCCGGGTCGAGACCGAGCCTGGGGATTTCAGCTCCGCCAGTGCGTCGTTGATCGGGCCATCGCCTGGCAGTACGTCGCCTGCCTGGTAACCCTCTTCGCCTTCGCCATCACCCTGCAGGTGACCCGGCAGCGTCGCTTCGCTGAAGTCGGTCAGGCTGGCCGGAAGTGCGTCCTCGCCTTCCACGGCTGCCGGCGTCAGTTCGACTTCGGGCACGATGCCGGTGGCCTGGATCGATTTGCCGCTGGGCGTGAAGTAGCGTGCGGTGGTCAGCTTCACCGAGTCCCCGTTATCGAGCGGCAGCACGGTCTGCACCGAGCCCTTGCCGAACGTGCGGCTGCCGATCACGCGTGCGCGCTGGTTGTCACGCAGCGCCCCGGCGAGCACCTCCGAGGCGCTCGCCGAGCCGGCGTCCACCAGCACCATCACCGGTGCACCCTTCAGCAGGTCGCCCGGCGTGGCGTCGAAGCGGGCATCGCTGATGCTGATGCGTCCCCGTGTGCTGACGATGTTCCCTTTCTCGATCAGGTCGTCCGCGACCTGCACCGCCGCCGTCAACAGGCCGCCGGGGTTGCTGCGCAGATCCAGCACGAGCCCTTTGAGCTGCCCGCCGGCCTGCTTGGACAACTGCCGCACATGCTTCTGGAAGTCCGCCCCGGTGTCGGCCTGGAACGTGCTCAGGCGGATGTAGCCGTAGCCAGGTTCCAGCATCCGGCTGCGCACGCTGGTCACCCGGATGGTCTCGCGCGCAAGACTGACGTCGAATGGCCTGGCCTTGCCGTCGCGGGCGATGGTCAGCACGACCTTGCTGCCGGCCGGCCCGCGCAGTGGCTCACTGGCTTCGATCGCGCTGATCGGTTTGCCGTCGATCGCGATGATCAGGTCACCGGCCAGGATACCGGCCCGGGCAGCGGGCGTTCCGTCGATCGGGGCAATGATCTTCAGGCTGCTTTTGTCAGGCTGCTGCTGCAGCTCCACGCCGATGCCTTCATAGGCACCGTTGGCCTGCTCATCGAACGCTTCGGCATCTTCCTTGTCGAAGTAGGTGCTGTGCGGATCCAGGTCCAGCAGCAGTCCGCGCACTGCGTCCTGCATCAGTTTCTTGTCATCGACCGGATCCACGTAGGCCGCGCGCACCGCGTTGTAGACCGCAACGAAGCGCCGGATCTCCTCCAGCGGCACCTTCGAGGTCGCCGCCTCCTCACTGTCAGCGGCCTGCCCCGGCGTGGCGTCGGTGGGCGCTGCGGCGGCGGGTGCCGGCTGCTGGGCCAACGCGAGGGCCGGCACCATGGCCAGCAGCAGGGTGGCGGTTCGGGCTACACGCATGAAGCACTCCTGGGGGTCGATATCGAATGCTCCGGTGAAGTGCGCGCACGACCGATGCAGGTCTCGATTATGCGTCAGGTACCGGTAAATTCCTGTTGAACGCCGGGTGGTCGCCGACGCGTCGGTTCAGCGACGCTGCAACCAGCTGTCGGGGTTCACCGGCTGGCCGCCACGACGCAGTTCGAAGTACAGCGCGCTCACGCCCTGGCCGCCCGAGTTGCCGACTTTGGCCACGGCGTCACCGCGCTTGACCGTCGCGCCGGCATCCTTGAGCAGCGTGTCGTTGTGCGCGTACAGGCTCATGTAGCCATTGCCGTGGTCGACGATCAGGATCATGCCGTAGCCGGTCATCCAGTCGGAGAACACCACGGTGCCATCAGCCACCGCGGTGACCGTGCTGCCGGCTGCAGCGCCGATCAGTACGCCGCTGCTGGTGCGGCCATCGGGCAGCTTGCCGCCATAACGGGCCAGCAGGTTGCCGCTCAGCGGCCAGCCCAGACCACCGACACGCGGTGCCGGGGCGGACGCTACGGTGGGTGGCACCTTCGTTGCCCTGGGCGGCGGGGGCGGACGGCCGTCAGCGATGGCCTTGTCTGCAGCTGCCTTGTCCGCTGCCTTCTCGGCCGCGCGTTCTGCCGCGGCACGTCGCGCGGCGGC
>JAZBLM010000175.1:0-5177 GCA_037033225.1 Pseudomonadota bacterium | reverse complement strand
GCCGGCGCCCGCCCGCCGACCCGCCCCGCGCCAGCCGGCCACCGAACTGGCCGACGGCGACTGGCAGGAGTTCTAAGCCCCACCGCAAAAAAGGGACGGAGGGAATTAAGGTGACTTAATTCCCTCCGTCCCCTTTTTTGTGGGCTCAATTACCGCGCTGGGCGGCCGATAAGGTGGATGACGCGGTGTTCCGCGCCCCCTCCCCCGTACTGGTCCGCTCCATGAAGCTCAAGCAACGCTGGAATCGCTACTTCGACAACCTCCCGGTCCGCCGCAAGCTGAACCTGCTCACCGTGATGATCGCCATCGGCGTGATCGCGTTGTCGGTGGTCGCCGCGCGCATGCAGTACCTGGACCTGACCGAGACCCGCAAGGAGTCGCTCGCGGTGCAGGTGGAACTGGCCGAAGGCGTGCTGCTCCACTACCAGCGCCTGGCCGCCAGCGGCGAGCTGTCCGAGGAGGCGGCCAAGGCCGCTGCGCTGAAGGCGGTCGACGCCATGCGCGCGCAGGATGACACCTACTACTACAACGTGCTCGACACCCACTACGTGCTGTTGATGCACCCGTTCAAGCCGGAACGTGTCGGCAGCGTGCTGAAGGATTTCAAGTCCGAAGACGGCGTACCGCTGTATTACCTGCAGGTCGGGATGGCACGCATCGGCGGCGGCTACACCTACTACCAGACCAACAAGCCCGGCGCGGATTCGATGATCGACAAGGTCACCTATGCGCACATGTTCGCGCCATGGCAGTGGGTGGTCACCAGCGGCGTCTACATGGACGACGTGCAGGCCCAGGCCTGGGCGTTCACCGGCATCATGGCATTGACCGGTGGCGTGCTGGTGCTGCTGGTGCTTGCACTGAGCTGGGTGATCGGCAGCCGCATCGCCACGCCGCTGCGCAAGGCGACCCAGGTGGCCGAAGGCATCGCCGCCGGCAAGCTGGACAATGCCATTGGCGAGCAGCCGCACGACGAACCCGGTCGCCTGCTGTACAGCATGGGCCGGATGCAGGACCAGCTGCATGCGGTGATCGCCGGCCAGCGCGAGATGGCACGTCGCCATGAAGCCGGCGAACTCGCCTACCGGATCGATGCCGATGCAATGCCCGGCGACTACGGCCAGATGGTGCGCGATACCAATGCGCTGGTCGGCAGCCACGTGCAGACCCTGCACGACGTGCTGGCGGTGGTCCAGCAGTACGCCATCGGTGACCTGCGCGCGGACATCGCGCGCTACCCGGGCGACAAGGCAGCGATCACCCGCACGGTCGACACAGTCAAGGCGAATCTGGGCCGCATCAACGATGCGATCAAGCGCCTGGCCACGTCGGCGGCGGCGGGCGACTTCGCCCAGCGCGGCGATGCCGCCGCGTTCGAGCACGATTTCCGCATCATGATCGAGAACCTCAACGCGATGATGGCGGTCAGCGACGACAACCTGGGCAAGCTCTCCGCCGTGCTGTCGGCGATCGCCGAAGGCGACCTCACCGCGCGCATGCACGGCGATTTCCAGGGCGTCTTCGCGAAAATGCGCGACGACGCCAACGCCACCGTGGTCCAGCTGACCCGGATCGTCGGTCAGATCCAGGGCGCTACCAGCAGCATCACGCTCGCCGCCGGCGAGATCGCCAGTGGCAACAGTGACCTGTCCCGCCGCACCGAACAGCAGGCCGCCAACCTGGAAGAAACGGCCGCCTCGATGGAGGAGCTGACGTCCACCGTGCGCCAGAATGCCGAACACGCCCGCCAGGCCAACCAGCTGGCGATCGGCGCGGCCGGCGTCGCCTCACAGGGCGGCGATGTCGTCGGCCAGGTGGTCACGACCATGAGCTCCATCGAAGCGTCTTCGAAGAAGATCGCCGACATCATCTCGGTCATCGACGGCATCGCGTTCCAGACCAACATCCTGGCGCTGAATGCCGCTGTCGAAGCAGCGCGTGCCGGCGAACAGGGGCGCGGCTTCGCGGTGGTCGCCAGCGAAGTGCGCACCCTGGCACAGCGTTCGGCCGCCGCAGCAAAGGAAATCAAGAGCCTGATCGATACGTCCGTGGAAACGGTGGCCGACGGCTCCGCGCTGGTGCACCAGGCCGGCACGACGATGGCCGAGATCGTTACGTCGGTGCAGCGCGTGACCGACATCATGGCCGAGATTTCCGCCGCCTCGCAGGAGCAGTCCGCCGGTATCGAGCAGGTCAACCAGACCGTGGTGCAGATGGATGAAACCACCCAGCAGAACGCCGCGCTGGTTGAAGAAGCCACCGCTGCAGCGCGGGCGATGGAAGACCAGGCCAACCAGTTGGCCGATGCCGTGGCCATCTTCCGCCTGGACAACCAGGTCGATGCGGCCGTACGCGCTGTCGCCTCCCGCGTCGAGCGCCCGGCGCCGCGATCCGCCGCAGCCGCCGTGGTCCGCACTGCCAGGCCGGCCGCGCCGAAACCACGCGCCCAGCCCACGCCGGATGACGGCAACTGGCAGGAATTCTGAGCCCTGCCTGCTGATCGATCCCGGCGTGGACCTTCTCCGCGCCACCGCCACCGCCTGGACCTGCCTTCGTGACCCTGCCTGCCTCTCCGATCATCCGCAGCGACAACCGCGAGTTCGACTTCGCCGACCGCGACTTCCGCCGCGTCTGCGAACTGATCCATCAACGCGCCGGCATCGCACTGGCGCCGGCCAAGCGGGACATGGTGTACGGCCGCCTCTCGCGACGCCTGCGGGCCTTGGGCATGCGCAGTTTCCAGCAGTACCTGGACCACCTGGAGAAGGGCGGCGAGGAGGAATGGCAGGCGTTCACCAATGCGCTCACCACCAACCTCACCGCCTTCTTCCGCGAGCCGCACCACTTCGACAAGCTCCGCGAAGAACTGCAGGCACGTGCTGCGCAGGCCACCAGCGCCAACCCGCTGCTGCTGTGGTCCTGCGCGGCCTCCACCGGTGAAGAGCCCTACTCCATCGCCATCACGGCCTGCGAAGTGTTCAATACGCTCAAGCCGCCGGTGCGGATCCTGGCCACTGACGTGGACACCCAGGTGCTGGCCACTGCCGCGCGCGGCGTGTATGCGGTCGACCGGGTATCCGGCCTCGAGCCTGATATCCGTCGCCGCTATTTCCAGCGTGGCACCGGCCCCAATGACGGCCAGTGCCGCGTGGTACCCGCGCTGCGCGAGCTCATCGACTACCGGCCGCTCAACCTGCTGGCACCGCGCTTCGACATCGGCGGGCCCTTCACGGCCCTGTTCTGCCGCAACGTGATGATCTATTTCGACAAGCCCACCCAGCGCGACATCCTCGGCCGGCTGGTGCGCCACCTGGCTGACGACGGCATGCTGTACACCGGTCATTCGGAAAATTACCTGCACGCCGCCGACCTGATCCAGCCGTGTGGCCGCACGCTGTACCGTCGCGCGCCGGGGGCCCCGGCATGAGTGCCGCCGCGCTGCGCGAAGACGACGTGATGCGCTACTACGACAGCCGCTTCAAGGTGACCGCCGCCAAGCTGCTGCCGACGCAGTACCTGGTGGTGGACGACGACACCGCGCTGACCACGGTACTGGGCTCCTGCGTGGCCGCCTGCATCCGCGATCCGCTGATGCGCATCGGCGGCATGAACCACTTCCTGTTGCCCGAGGGCAACGTCGGCGATGGCGCACCTGCGCGCTACGGCAGCTACGCCATGGAGCTGCTGATCAACGACCTGCTCAAGCGCGGCGCCAACCGCAAACGCCTGGAAGCCAAGGTGTTCGGCGGCGCCAACGTACTGAAGGGGTTCACCAGCAATCCGGTCGGGACGCGCAACGCCGAGTTCGTCCGCCAGTATCTGCAGGCCGAGCACATCCCGATCATCGCCGAAGACCTGTGCGGCATCCATCCGCGCAAGATCTGGTTCTTCGCCGACAGTGGCCGCGTGGTGGTCAACCGCCTGCCGCATGCACACGAAGCCGAAGTCGCCGCTGCCGAATCGGCCGTGCGCGCCCGCCTGTCCAAGGCCCCGGTCACCGGTGGCGTGGAGCTGTTCGAATGAGTCTTGAGCAACCCTGCCGTGTACTGATCGTCGATGACTCTGCCGTGGTTCGGCAGATCCTCAGCGAGATCCTGGCCAGTGATCCCGGCATCGAGGTGGTCGGCACCGCCGCCGATCCGCTGCTGGCCCGAGAGAAGATCAAGCGGCTGGCGCCGGACGTGATCACCCTGGACGTGGAAATGCCACGGATGGACGGCCTGGCGTTCCTGGAAAACCTGATGCGGCTGCACCCGCTGCCGGTGGTGATGATTTCCTCGCTGACCGAGCGCGGCGCCGACACCACCCTGCAGGCCCTCGCGTTGGGCGCGGTGGATTTCGTGTCCAAACCGAAACTCGACGTGACCCGGGGGCTGCAGGCCTATGCCGACGAAATCATCGAGAAGGTGAAGACCGCCGCACGCTCGCGCGTGCGTGCGCTGGTGCGGAGTGCGCCGGCGCCCAAGCTCACCCTGCCCGCCGGTGCGCCGGTGGCGGCGCGGCCTTCGCAGTTCCGTACCACCGACCGCCTGATTGCGATCGGCGCCTCCGCCGGTGGCACCGAAGCGCTGCGGGTCGTGCTGGAGGGGATGCCGGCCGACGCCCCCGCGGTGGTGATGACCCAGCATCTGCCGGCCACGTTCAGTACGGCTTTCGCCGAGCGCTTGGACCGTCATTCGGCGATGGCCGTGCGCGAGGCCAGTGATGGCGAAGCGGTCCTGCCCGGCCACGCCTACCTGCCGCCGGGCGGCAAGCACCTGCGCATCATCCGCGACGGCGCGCGTTGGCGGTGCCGCATCGATGATGGTCCGCCGGTCAACCGTCACAAGCCGGCCGTGGACGTGCTGTTCCAGTCGGTGGCGCAGAGCGCGGGGGCCAACGCCATCGGCGTGATCCTGACCGGCATGGGCGACGACGGTGCGCGCGGGCTGCTTCAGCTGCGCCAGGCCGGTGCCCCGACGCTGGTGCAGGACGAGGCGACCTCGGTGGTTTGGGGCATGCCCGGCGCCGCGTTCAAGCTGGGCGCAGCCGAGGAGCAGCTGCCGCTGGAAAAGATCGCCGAGCGGCTCCTGGCGCTGTCACGCACGTAGGACCGGTAGGGTCGATCCATGATCGACCGGCCGATTCCGCTGCACCGTGCGAAGGACGCGGGGATTTCAAACCCGGCGCAAAAGGCA
>JAZBLM010000174.1:0-5225 GCA_037033225.1 Pseudomonadota bacterium | reverse complement strand
CCCAGCCGCAGCGAAACCTTCGGCAACGTGACCCTGGAAGCCATGGCCAGCGGCGTGGCCACCGTCGCGTTCGACTACGGTGCGGCGCACGAATATCTGCGCGACGGCGAGAACGGCGCGGCCGTGGACAGCGACGCTTCATTCGTCGATGCCGCCGTGCGCCTTGCGGGCGATGATGCGCTGCGCGGCGCGCTGGGCCGGCAGGCCGCGCAGGACATGAAGCGCCTGCACCCTCAGCACGTCGTCGCCGAATTCGATGCACTGCTCAGCGAACTCGCCCACACCCGGAGGCTGCATGCGCACCACGCCGCTTGACCTGCTCGGACGTGAGACCCGGCTGTGCCGGCGTGCCAACCTGTACGCGCGCCGGCGGTCGGTACGCGCGTTGTTCGCGGCCATCAGCCGGCTCGGCGATGGCGTGTTCTGGTACCTGTTGATGGGCCTGCTGGTGCTGGCCGACGGCATGGCGGGATGGGTCGCCAGTGTCCACATGGCCGCCACCGGCGTCGCCGCGCTGCTGCTGTACAAGGGCCTGAAACGCTGGACCCGGCGTCCGCGCCCGTACAAGGCCGACCTGCGTATCCGCGCCTGGGTGGCGCCGCTGGACGAGTTCAGTTTTCCGTCCGGCCATACACTGCATGCGGTCTCTTTCACCATCGTGGCGCTGGCCTACTATCCCTGGCTGGCGCCGGTGCTGGTGCCTTTCACGCTGGGCGTAGCCGCCTCACGCGTGGTGCTCGGACTGCACTACCCCAGCGATGTGCTGGCTGCCACCGGCATTGCCGCGCTGCTGGCAGCGGCCAGCCTGGCCTGGTGGCCGCTGGCGGCATGACCCCGGTGTCCGGATACGCTGCGGGTCGAAGCGTTAGAATCACCGGATGACCACGCTGTTCATTGCCGACCTGCACCTGGACGCCAGCCGTCCTGCCATCACCGAGCTGTTCCTGGCGTTCCTGCGCGAGCAGGTTCCCGGTTCCGATGCCCTGTACATCCTGGGCGACCTGTTCGAGGCCTGGATCGGCGATGACACGCCATCGCCGGCCGCCGATGCGGTCGCCGAGGCGCTGCGTGGGGTGAGCGACACTGGCGTGCCGGTGTATTTCATCCGCGGCAACCGCGATTTCCTGCTGGGCGATGCCTACGCACGGCGTGCGGGCATGCGCATCCTGCCCGATCCCAGCGTGATCGACCTGTACGGCCAGCCGGTGCTGCTGCAGCACGGTGACCTGTTGTGCACCGATGACCTGCCCTATCAGCAGTTCCGCGCCCAGACCCGCGATCCGGCGTTCGTGGCGCAGTTCCTGTCGCAACCCCTGCCCGCCCGCATCGCCTTTGCCCAGAAGGCACGTGAAGCCAGCCAGAGCCGACAGGCCGACATGAAAGCCGGTGACCGTGCGCAGTTCGAGACCGTGACCGACGTTGCCCCGTCCGCAGTGGAATCCACGTTCCAGCGCTATGGGGTCGACCGGATGATCCACGGCCACACCCACCGCCCCGCCGTGCACGACCTGCATATCGATGGACGGCCCTGCCAGCGCATCGTGCTCGGCGACTGGTACGCGCAGGGATCGGTATTGCGGGTCACGCCCGCCGGCATGGTGCTGGAGCAGCTGCGCCCTGCCTGACGGCGATGGCGCGCTCGCGGATGGCGAGGGTTCGCGTTACCTTCGAGGCATCGCAGGCGGCGGCAGTACGCGGTGGGCGCGCGCCCTGGAGGGGGCTCAATGACGAACCTTCACGAACTACGGATCGGGCTGTTCTTCGACGGCACGCGCAACAATGCACTGAATCTTGCCCGCGGCCGCGGTGAACCGCATCGCCCGCCCCAGCCTCGTCCGCCCGGGTCGCATGCGGCTGACGCGTCGCCTTACCAGAGCCGCATCACCAGCAGTTTCGACAATGGCCTGACCAACGTCGCGCGCCTCCACTCGCTGTATCCCGACGGCCGCATGGAGCCGGTCGCCACGCCCTCGATTTCGATCTACATCGAAGGCTCCGGCACGCGCGATGGCCAGCCGGACGACCTGCTCGGCCTTGCCTTCGGCGTCGGGGCCACCGGGGTGCGCGCCAAGATCCGCCGCGCGCTGGAGGTGCAGCTGCCCGCCGCGCTCGCGCAACTTGCGCTGCGTTGGCAAGCCCCGTTGCGTGGAATCCGGGTTGACCTGTTCGGCTTCTCGCGTGGTGCAGCCGCCGCCCGCGACGTCGCCAACCAGGTGGCCGGCTGGGGATCGGCGCACTGGCAGGGACTACTGCGCGAAGCCGGGTTTCGCGTGGATCCGGCGTTCTCATTGCCGCAGCCGGTGATCGGCTTCATCGGCCTGTTCGATACCGTGGTGACCGTCAGCGGCCACGGCAGTGAAGCGCCGCTGCGTCTCCATCTGCCGGCCGGCATTGCCGGCAAGGTGCTGCAGCTGGCCGCGCGCGACGAACACAGACATCATTTCGCACTGACCACGGTCGCGCCCGAACACGAGGAAATCCTCCTGCCCGGCGTCCACGCGAACATTGGTGGCGGCCACGACCAGAATGAAGAAGGTCCCAAACTGCTGACGCGGCCTCATGGCCAGCACGTGCGTCGCCCTGCGCTGGAGCCGTTCGCCACGCCGGACCTGGCCTGGTTGCGGCGTACCGCCAGTCACCGGCAGAGCGAGCAGGAAGCCCGCCGTTGGCGGCAGGCACTCGACCTGGACGAGCGGGCCATCTGGGTAGACACCTGGCATCAGTGGCTGCGACAGCGGCAGGCGGGCAGCCGCAGCGCGCTGCCGGACCCTACCCTGTTCATCTACTCGGCTGTCGTGCTGAAGCGGGACATCGACTGGCGCTACCAACTGGTCGCGCTGCGATTGATGCACTCCCGGGCGGAGAAGGCGGGCGTGCGCTGGCAGCGCCCGGTGGACGCCGTACCGGAATGGGCGCTGCCGGGGCCGTTGCAGGATGTGGCTGCCACGCTGCTGGACGGTCGCGACCTGGATCCGGAACAGGAACGCCTGCTGCGACAACGCTACACACTGCAATCCGCGCATTGGAACTTCGATGCACTGGGTGACACCGAGCTGGCCTATGCCGCCGACGCGGGTGTCAGTGAGCTGCCTTACCGGCCTGGTCCGGGCCTGTTCTACATCAACCGCCCTACGGACGATGGCCGCCGCGTGATACTTGGCAACGGGTGACGTTGTCCGCCCGGGTGGCCGGCCGGGCCGGGCGTGGAAAAACGGCGGCACTGCCGGGTCGACTGCCCGTCCGCGGCGTCATCCCGCCTGTTCGAGCAGACTGGCAAGCTCGTCCGCATCGAAGCCGGCGAGCAGCCGGGCCTCGACGTTGAACGGACCATGCAGGTAGCCGCCGGCGTATTCGACCAGCAGCTCCCTGAAGCGTGCCCGCGGTTCGACGCCAGCGCGCTCGCAGTACCAGCGGTACCAGCGCGATCCGGCAGCCACATGCGCCACTTCCTCGCGCAGGATGATCTCCAGTACCTCGGCCGTGGCGTCATCACCGCAGCCGCGTAGCTTGGCGATCAGGCCAGGCGTGACATCCAGCCCGCGCGCTTCCAGCACGCGCGGGACCAGCGCCATGCGCGCCAGGCCGTCGTGTGCCGTCTTTTCGCACATCTCCCACAGCCCGTTGTGCGCCGGAAAATCCGCATAGTCATGGCCGTGGGCCTGCAGGCGCTCGCGCAGCAACAGGAAGTGACGTGACTCATCGTCGGCACAGCTGACCCAGTCCGACAGGTAGGCAGCCGGCAGGCCACGGAAGCGGTACACCGCGTCCCAGGCCAGGTCGATGGCGTTGAGCTCGATGTGGGCAATGGCGTGGATGAAGCGCGCACGCCCTTCGGCGCCACCCAGCTTGCGCCGGGGCACGTCGCGCGGATGCACCTGCAGCAGCCGCGCAGGCCGGCCCGGCATGCGGATGGGCTCGGGCGGCGCCGCCTGTTCCGGCATTCTCAACCGGCCCGCGCGGAAGGCGGCGGCATGGGCCTGGGTCAGCGCCACCTTGCGCAGCGGATCGGTCTCGGCCATGCACTGCTGCGCGGCACGCAGCAGGTCACCGGCGACGTCGTCGGGATCGGCGTCGCAGGTCTTGCCAGCGCCCACGATCAGGCGCGGCGCTTGTGTTTGGCATCATCCGAGCGCAGCTGCTGGATGCGCTCGAAGTAGCCCGGTTCGATACCGGTCGGGTAATGGCCGTTGAAGCAGGACGAATCGAAATTCTGCAGCGCCGGATTGCCCTCGCGGACCGCCGCTTCCATGTCTTCGATGTCCTGGTAGATCAGCCAGTCGCACCCCAGGTGGGCCTCGATTTCCTCGACGCTGCGGTTATGCGCGACCAGCTCTTCAGCCGCCGGCATGTCGATGCCGTAGATGTTGGGATAGCGCACCGGCGGTGCCGCGCTGGCCAGGTAGACCTTGCGCGCACCGGCATCCCGTGCCATCTGCACGATCTGCTGGCTGGTGGTCCCGCGCACGATGGAGTCATCCACCAGCAGCACCACCCGGTTGCGGAACTCCAGATGGATAGGATTGAGCTTGCGGCGGACCGATTTCACCCGCTCGCCCTGCCCCGGCATGATGAAGGTGCGCCCGATGTAGCGGTTCTTGATGAAGCCTTCGCGGTACTTCACCCCGAGCGTGTTGGAGATCTCCAGCGCGGCGTCGCGCGAGGTGTCCGGGATCGGGATGACCGTATCGATGTCGTGGTCCGGGCGCAGGCGCAGGATCTTCTCGCCGAGCTTGATGCCCATGCGCATGCGCGCCTTGTGCACCGACACGTTGTCGATCATCGAATCCGGGCGCGCGAAGTACACGTACTCGAAGATGCACGGGGTATGTTCGACGTGCGTGGCGCAGATTTCCGAGAACAGTTCGCCAGCGGCGGTGATCACCAACGCTTCGCCGGGCTGCACGTCGCGGATGCGCTGGAAACCCAGCACGTCCAGTGCGGAAGACTCCGATGCCACCATGTATTCATCGCCTTCGGCGTGGCTGCGCTTGCCCAGCACCAGCGGACGGATACCGTGGGGATCGCGGAACGCGACCAGGCCCAGGCCCAGTACCACGCTGATCACCGCGTAACCGCCCTTGCAGCGGCGATGCACGTGCGAGACCGCACGGATGGCGGCATCGGGCGTCAGCTGCTTCTGCGCTTCCAGCTCATAGGCGAACACATTCAACAGCACTTCGCTGTCCGAATCGGTGTTCACATTGCGGCGGTCCTGCTCGAACACT
>JAZBLM010000173.1:0-5298 GCA_037033225.1 Pseudomonadota bacterium | reverse complement strand
CGTCCGGTGCAGTCGACCATGGGTCGACTCTACCGGGTCCGGGGGGTGGCGGGGCCGGCGCGCGTATGGCGTGCGGGGAGGATGGCGGTGCAGGCGCGCGGGCGCGTCCGGTGCAGTCGACCATGGGTCGACGCTACCTGGTTCGGGAGATGGCCGTGCAGGCGCGCGTATGGCGGGCGGGGATGATGGCGGTGCAGGCGCGCGGGCACGTCCGGTGCAGTCGACCATGGGTCGACTCTACCGGGTCCGGGGGGTGGCGGGGCAGCGGCCTTCGGCGCGGCAGGTGGCCAGCTCGCACTCCAGCGCGGCTTCGGCATCGTCGAGCGCGCTGAGGTCGATGGTCACCTCGTCCGCGCCCAGTACGTACATCACCGGGTAGTCCCAGCGGTCGTTCTCGCGCGTGCCCTGCACGATCAGCGTGCCGTCGCCGCGCGGACCTTCCAGGCCGACGAACAGACCGACCTCGCGGCGTCCATCCAGGCCGGTGTGCATGTTGCCGTAGGGTAGCCGCCCGGCCTGCAGCGGCTCACCCAGCGCGGCCACCACTTCGACGCTGCAGGTGGCCCGTCGCATCGCCTCGCGCAGGGGCGCGCTGGCATGCGCGGCCTGGCTCCAGCGCCACAGGCTCCAGGCGCAGCACCCCACGATCGCGGCCAGGCTGCCTATGACCAGCAACGGCATCGCCCAGCGCCAGTGGCGGCCCCACCAGCCGGCGGCGGCAGGCGAAGGCAACGGCGGGGGATGGGTCATCAGCAGGCTCCTTGCCGGGCTAACGGAGGAATCAGGGCTTCAGGCAGCGCCCCAGGAAATCCTCCGCGACGCGGTAGCGATGCAGCGCATCCGCACCGGACAGGCCATGCTTGGCGCCCGGGTAGGTCATCATCTCGAACGGCTGGCCGCGCTTCTGCAGTGCGCTCATCAGCACGGTGGAATTGGTGAACAGCACGTTGTCGTCGGCCATGCCATGGATCAGCAGCAGCCGCGAGCGCAGTCCGTCGATGTGGGTCAGCACGCGCGCCTCGGCGTAGCCGGCCTCGTTGCGGGCGGGCAGGTCCATGTAGCGTTCGGTGTAATGGGTGTCGTACAGGCCCCAGTCGGTCACCGGGGCGCCGGCCACGCCGCAGGCATATCGGTTCGAGGCCTTGGCCAGCAGCATCAGCGTCATGTAGCCGCCGTTGGACCAGCCCTGCACCCCGATCCGCTGCGCATCCACCCACGGCTGCTGCTGCAGCCATTCCACGCCACGCAGCTGGTCGGCCACTTCCACCGTGCCCTGCCTGCCATACAGCGCGCCGCCGAAATCACGACCACGACGCGGCGTGCCGCGGTTGTCGAGCGAGAACACTACATAGCCGTTCTGGGCCAGATACTGGTTGAACAGGTGGTCGCCACGTCCCGGCCACGCGTCGGTGACCGTCTGCGACGCCGGTCCGCCATAGACATAGACCGCAACCGGATAACGCTTGCCGGGATCGAACCCGGCCGGTTTGATCACGCTGTAGTTCAGCGGGGTGCGGCCGTCGGCGGCGGTGAGCGTGCCGAACTCGACGGGCAACTGGGCGTCCTTGTAGCGGGCGTACGGATGGCCCGGATCATCCAGGTTGTTTTCCACCAGCGTGGCGATCTTCTCGCCGTTGGCGCGGAACAGTTCGATCTGCGGTGGCGTGCGGGTGTTGGACCAGCTGTCCACATAGACACTGGCATTGCGCGCAAAACTCGCGCTGTGCATGCCGGGTGCCTGCGAAAGCTTTGTCGGCGTGCCGCCCTGCAGCGGCACGCTGTAGATCTGGCTCTCGCGGGCCGATTCCATGCCCGCACGGAAGAACACCGTGCCGGTTTTCTCGTCGACTGCCAGCAGTTCGTCCACCGGCCACTTGCCCTGGGTCAGTGGATGCACCTTGCCGGTCCGGTCGATGCGGTACAGGTGCTGGAAGCCGGTGCGTTCGGAGGACCACAACAGGCTGCCGTCCTCCAGGAAACGCAGGCTGTTGTGCAGCGGTATCCAGGTCGGGCTGGTCTCGTGTGCGAGCACGCGCTGGCGGCCATCGGCCAGCGAGGTTTCGACCAGGTCCAACTGACGCTGGTCACGGCTCTGGCGCTGGAAACTGAGGTGCTGCCCGTCCCGCCAATCAACGCGGGCGAGGTAGATGTCCGTTTCCTTGCCCAGGTCGATCCAGCGCACCTCGGCGCCGCCTGCTGGTGCGATCACGCCCAGCTGCACGCGTACGTTGGCATCGCCGGCAGCGGGGTAACGCTGTTCGACCACATCGGTACGGTCCGGGTAGACCTCGTAGCGCTTCTGCACGGGCACCGGCGTTTCATCGATGCGCGCAAAGGCGATGGCCGAGTCATCCGGCGCCCACCAGTAGCCGGTATGGCGATCCATTTCCTCGTCGGCCACGAACTCGGCAATGCCGTTGCCGATGGTCGCACTGCCATCACGGGTCAGCTGACGCTGCTGCCCACTGGCCAGATCGATCACCCACAGGTTGCGCGCACGGATGAAGCTGACGAACCCGCCGCGCGGGGACAGCTTCGCGTCGGTGGCGAACCCCTCGCCCTGCGTCAGCCGGCGCACCGCGGCGGCACCCTGCTTGTGCAGGTCGTACAGGTACAGTTCGCCACCCAACGGGAACAGCAGCGTCTTCGCATCCGGTGACCACTGGTAGTCGACGATGCCGGTCATCGCTGCGATGCGCTGGCGCTCGCGCCGGGCCTTTTCCTCATCGCTCAGTGTTTCGGTGCCGGGCAGTACCACCTTCGAGTCCACCAGCAGGCGGGTCTGCCCGCTGGCGATGTCATACGTCCACAGGTCCAGCTGGTTGCGGTCGGTGTCCTTGCCGCGCAGGAAGCTGACCTGCGATCCATCAGGAGCGACCTTGGGCTTCATCAGCGTCGGGCCGGACAATGGCAGCGAGCCGGTGATGGCTTCCAACGTCAGTTTTTCAGCGTGGGCAACAGAAGGAATGGCGAACATCAGGGCAAGGGCAGCGAACAGGTGGCGCATGAAGGATTCCGGGATACGGCTGCCCCAATCCTAACCCGCCCGACGCGCCGGGTGCGGTGGTCGGAGGACGGAGGGGCGCGTGCGGGCCCCACCTCCCGGGACGACCGCCTGGTGGGCGGCCGCCTGGATTCAGCGCGTGCCGAACAGATGCCTGCGCTCTTCCTCGCTCAGGGGTTTGCCGGCATCCGGGTTGACCTTGTGCCGGAGCGCATAGGCACGCTGGGTGGCCGGACGCGCGGCGATGGCCTGGTGCCAGCGCTGCAGGTTGGGGAAGGCGGCGAAGTCGGGAGGCAGCTTGTCGTACGCTCCGATCCACGGGTAACTGGCCATGTCGGCGATGCTGTAGGCCGTGCCCGCGAGCCACTCCTGCTGTGCCAGGCGCTTGTCCATCACCGAATGCAGGCGCGTCACCTCGTTGCCGTAGCGCTCGATGGCGTAGGGAATCCTGTCCGGTGCATAGACCGTGAAGTGCCCCATCTGCCCGCTCATCGGACCCAGGCCGGCCATCTGCCAGAACAGCCATTCCAGTGTCTCGACCCGCTCCCGCGGATCGGCAGAAAGGAACGTCCCGGTCTTTTCGGCCAGGTAGAGCAGGATGGCGCCCGACTCGAACACGCTCACCGGTTCGCCTCCGCCGGCCGGCGCGTGATCGACGATGGCCGGCATCTTGTTGTTCGGCGAGATTGCCAGGAACTCCGGCTTGAACTGATCGCCCGCGCCGATGTTGACCGGATGGATGCGGTAGTCCAGGCCGGCTTCCTCCAGCAGCAGGGTGACTTTATGGCCGTTCGGGGTGGGCCAGTAATACAGATCGATCATGGCGGTTCGCTCAGCAGGGGTGTTCGCCGAGTGTAGTAGCTGCGCCTGCTTGGCACTGTCGCATTGGCCCAGTACTCTGCGCCCTCTCCTGCAACGCAGCATGCCGCCGATGACGCCTCCCTACCGCCCCAATCCCCTGTCCACCCTGATCTTCGCTTCGCGCTGGTTGCAGCTTCCGCTGTACCTGGGCCTGATCGTCGCGCAGGGCGTGTACGTCTATCTGTTCGGCAAGGAGCTGTGGCACCTGATCATGGACGCCGGCAGCCTCGGCGAGCAGCAGATCATGCTGATCGTGCTCGGGCTGATCGATGTGGTGATGATCTCCAACCTGCTGGTGATGGTGATCGTGGGTGGCTACGAGACCTTCGTCTCGCGTCTGCGGCTGGAAGGCCACCCCGACCAGCCGGAATGGCTGAGCCACGTCAACGCCAGCGTACTGAAGGTGAAGCTGGCGCTGTCGATCATCGGCATTTCCTCGATCCATCTGCTGAAGACGTTCATCGCCGCCGGCGCCCTCGACGGTCTGCCGTTGTGCCCGCCGGAGCTGATGAATGCCGCCGCCTCGGCCGCCAATGCCGGTGTGACCCGGTGCGCTACCCTGACCTCGACCGGCGTACTGTGGCAGACCATCATCCATGGCGTCTTCATCCTGTCGGCGATCGGCATTGCGTGGACGGACAAGCTGATGAACGGCGGCAGCGGCGCGTCCAGGGATGCCCACTGAGGCCATTGGGAGCAGTCCTCTCACTCCCTGCCCGTTCACGTGCGGGTAATGTTAGATTGCACCGCTGACCGGATCTGCCAGCGGCGTCGGGAAACGCCGCTGGCCTGCCACAGGGACACCCGTCCAGATCCTTCGTATCACCGCATTCATGGGGGAAAAGAGGATGTCGTACGTCAGGAATTCCGTCGTAGTCCGCGCGCGAGTGCTCGCGCCCGTCGCCCTTCTTCTGGGACTGGTCGCCTGTTCAGGCAAGGACGAATCCGCCACGCCTGCGGCCGATGCGAAGCCGGCCGCCGCCGCGTCCCCCGCCGCCGCCCCGAGTGCCGCGCCTGCGGTATCGAGCAAGGTGCAGGCGATGGGCAGCGAACAGCTGCGCGAATCGGCCAGCCAGGCCCTGCGTGACAACCGCATGTACGCTCCGGCCGGTGACAACGCGATGGAGTACTACCTGGCCCTGCGCGACAAGACCCCGGACGATGCGTCGGTGAAAAGTGCGCTGACCGACCTGCTGCCCTACACCCTCATCGCTGCCGAACAGAACATGGCGCGCGAGGATTTCGACGAAGCCCAGCGTCTGATCGCGCTGATCGAAAAAGTGGATCCCAAGGCACCGGCGCTGCCGCGCCTGAAGCAGGGCATCAGCCGCGGCGTCGAAGTGGCCGCCCAGCGCACGACGGAAGAAACCGAGCGGGTGAAGCGCGAGGCCGAAGCCAAGACCAAGCAGCTGGCCGAACAGCAGAAGCTGGCC
>JAZBLM010000172.1:0-5323 GCA_037033225.1 Pseudomonadota bacterium | reverse complement strand
CCGTCAACAGCAGATGCGGTGGTCAGGCGGTGCGGGCCAGGGCAAGCCGCAGCAGCCGGGCATTGAGACGCTCGCTGAAGGTCGCCGGCGAAGACAGGCCCATGCGCTCCAGATAGACCGCGTCGCCGTCACCCGCAGGCTGTACGAGGGCGCACGCAACAGTACGCAGTTTCGCGCTGCGGGAGTGCGTTTTGGCCTTCAGCCAGCCCAGCGCCTTGACCAGCACCTGCTCGACCGCGGTGAAGTCGCTGCCCAGCGGATAGTCCGGCAGCGTGCCATCACGGCGGAATGCCGCAAGCGACGCGGCCAGCGCCTCAGGTGTGTTGCGCTGCGCGCGGGCTTCCGGCACCGTCCCCTCGCGCACCTTGCGCGCTTCCCCGGCCTGCCGCAGCAACGATGTCTGGAAGGGCTGCTCGGTAATGGCGACCATCGCGTGCACGCAGTCTTCGTCGGTCAGGCCACGCAGGTCGGCGATGCCGTACTCGTTGAGATACACGTCGCGCAGGTGGCGTGGAATGGTCGTATGGCCGTAGTTCCAGCGCACGTTGCTCTGGCGTGTCCCCGCCTCTTCACGGGCGGCGCGGAACATCAGCACGCTGCGCGCTTCCGGCAGTGCATGGGCCATTGCCACGAAGTTGTACTGCCCGCCGACGCCGGACACCACGCGCCCATCCTCCAGCGCGTCGGACACCGCTGCGCCGAGGGCGGTCGCCATCATGCAGGAGTTGAAGAAACGCGCATGGCGACGCTGCAGCCGCTCCAGTTCCTCATTGCCGCCGTACAGCTGGTTGATCTCGCTGATGCGGCGCATGCCGATCGCCCGCCGTTCGTCGTCAGGCAGGGTGCGCAGCCATTCGTAGAACTCCGGTGAGCCAAGGTAGAACGCGCCATGAAGGTACTCGCCTTCCGCCGCCAGCGTGGCGTGGTCTGCCGTGTAGGCGCTGCCGTTGTCCAGCCGCTTCATCAGGATCAGGTCGTCGTGCACCTTGCGCTTGATCACCCCGCACTGCACCAGTTTGCGGAAGCCCTCGTTGAGCATCTCGCTGCAGCCGTACAGCCCTTCTTCGAAAGGCCCCAGTCCACCGATCTCGGCAACCAGAGGGTGGCTGGCCAACTGCGGGTCCAGCGCATGCAGCACGCGCCGGTACAGTGCATTGTCGGTGTGCCGCAGCACCAGTGCATAGCTGAGCGCGTCGGCGAGTGCGCCGATGCCGATCTGCAGCGTGCCGCCATCACGCACCAGCGTGCTGGCATACAGGCCGATCGCATGGTCACCGTCGCTGACCGGCTGGCGTGGCAGGCCGAACAGCGCAGGGTAGGGGCCGGGTGGGGTGATGACCAGGTCGAAGAACGCTTCCTCCACCGCCGCGCTGCCGCCCAGCCATGGCAGCTGGGGATCGACTTCGGCGATCAGCAGCGGACGCGGCAGGCCGCGCGCGGCCATCGCGTCGAGCGTGTCCTGGGTAATGTCGTTGTTGCACGACAGCGACAGCTGGCTGCTGCCTTCGCGTCGCGCCACCTTCTGCACGATCGCATGCGGCGCCCGCTGGGCGACCGCGTCCGCTGCATGGGTGTAGTTGAGACTGGTATAGCTCGCCTGCGCCTGCCGCGAGCGAAGCAGTGCGCCAGACTGCATGTAGAACTCCTCCACCTGCACGTGAGCAGGCAGCGCGTCGCGGGCCATCGCATCGGCATACGCCAGGCGCACTGCGTCTTCGCCGAAGTGACGCTTGGCGAAAGGCGCCATGAAGCGCGCCTCCAGTCCGTCACCGCCGACCTGCGGCGGATTCAGCGAGAGGGCGGTGTAAATCTGCAGAGGCCGCGCGGGGTCATGTTCCACCCGTGTGTACAGCGCGTTGAGCAGCCGATGCGGCTTGCCCAGCGCCAGCGGCGCCCCGATGCGCAGCGCACCCTCCACCCGTGCGAGCAGCCAATCGACGGCCGCGTCGAGATCGGTCAGATGGTCGCTCATGCGCGGGGGGCTCCGTGTTCGTGATCGGCGCATTACAGCATGGCGGTCTTGAACGTGACGACAAGGGACGTGGCAACCCTGGACAGCGTCGTGTGGTGGTCGTCGGGACGGATGCATTACAGTGGAGCATGGCCAACCAGGGAGGGTAAGCGCATGCGGAGAGTCTGGAGAGGGCTGCAGGGCGCTGTTGCATGTGCCTTGCTGTCCGGCTGCGCGGCGACGGACCGACTGCAATCGGTCGACACGCGCGCCGAAAACGTCGACCACCAGCGCATCAATCCGCGCGCTGGCGGGGTGGGGGCCAGCGCGATCGAAGAGTACAGGCTCGGGCCCACCGAGGCGTACCGGATGCCCCAGCTGCACACCGCGCCGCCGCCCGTGTTGGGGGATGCTGATCCGCGCAGGGAACTGGCGCCGACCCGCATCTGCCTGCAGCTGGTGGTGGATGCCGCGGGCAGTGTCGAGCGCAGCATTCCTCTGACCGACCGCGCCGACTGCGATGCGGGCAAGGCGGCCGTCAATGCAGCTCTGGTCACGGCGGCCCAGCAGGCGGTGGCGCAATGGCGCTTCTCGCCCGCTGCCCTGTGCCACTTCGAAGCTGGCAAGAAGCCCCGCAACGAGGGCGACTGCGAAGGCGCCGACCGCGTCGAGCCGATCCCTGTCAGCCTGCTGTATGCCTTCACCTTTGAAATCGTGAAGGGCCGCCAGTCGGTGCGCAGGGACGGAGGGGATTAATCCGGATTAATCCCCTCCGTCCCCTTTTTTCAGCCGCCGCCGTGCAGGTTGGATCTCACTGCCGGCTGCATCAGGCGTGGTTCGGGCAGGGTGGCGTCGCGGGCCTGGCGCAGGGCGATGAAGTCGGTTTCGGTGATGCCGTCGCGGACGTGGATGTTGTGCGCGCGCTGGTCACCGATGGTCGTCTGGTTGGCGACCGCGCGTCCCCCCGCGCCGTAGTCGTGGCACACGAATACCCGGGTGGCGTCCGGCAGTGCCAGCAGCCGCTGGATCGAGCGATACAGCTGCGCGGCATCGCCGCCGGGGAAGTCGCAGCGGGCGGTGCCGCTGTCAGGCATGAACAGCGAATCACCCGGAAACAGCGCGTCATCCATGCGATAGGCGATGCTGTCACTGGTGTGGCCAGGCACCGCGATCACCTCGATGTCCAGCTCGCCCAGTGCAAGGCGTTCGCCGTCCTGCAACAGGCGGTCGAAGCCCAGCAGGATCTCCGGTCCCAGCCCCAGCGGATCGGAAAAGGCGGCATGCACCGCGCGGATGCCTTCACCAATCGCCAGCGTTGCCTGCGGAAAGTGTTGTTTGAGCATGCGGCCAGCGGACACATGGTCGGCATGGGCATGGGTTTCCAGCAGCCACTTCACGTCCAGCTTGCCACCCCGCACATGAGCGATCAGGGGGAGCAGCGGGGCGTCGGAAACCGTGTGCGTATCCAGATCGAAGTCCAGTACGGCATCGATGCAGGCAGCGGCGCGGGTGGCTGGATCGTGCACGACGTAACTGAAGGTGTTGCTGGCGTCATGGAAAAAAGACTGGACGTGGAGCGTCATCGGCGCGCCTCAGCGGCTGCGGTCGAGTGTGCTGTTCAGGATCTGCGCCAGCCGCTCGCCGGCGATGCGCAGTTCGCCCTCGGCCACCGGGCGGAACCGGGCGGTGTAGTCCTCGGTGAGCGTGCGGGTCTCGGGATAGACACCTTTCTCGACGGCCACCCGGCAGCTGGATTCGGCCCAGGCCGCCGCATCGCGGCGCAGGTCCACGCGACGCGCCAGGCTGGGGCGCGGCAGCGCCTGCAGAACGGCCAGGTAGCCGTCATCGTCCAGCTTGCGCGTGTTGAGCAGGCCGCTGTCCCACAGTGAATGCAGGTTGGTGCCGCGGCCACCGAACTGCAGCTGGAAATCATTGCCGCCCTTGTCGTGACCGTACCCCGCATGCATGGGCTGGTGGATGTCGCCGACCAGATGCACCACGAACTTGAGCGCCTGCGCGCGTTCTGCGTCGCTGAGCGTGCGGTCGGCAAGCAGTGCGCTCTGCTGCTTCAGCGCTTCCACCACGCAGTTGCCATCGGGGCAGTGCTTCGGCGCCTGGTAGACGCAGTCGTCTTCTGCCATGTTGATGTAGTGCCAGCGCGCCGAGCGGCGTCCAAGGTCGCGGTCCGTCGCGCGCAGCTGATCGGCCCATGGCGCGACGCCGGACAGGGTCGGCTCGGCTTCTCCGGCCAACAGACGGGCAACTTCCGCACGGGCGGCAGGGGTGAGCCGGGTTTCGGCCACGCGCCCTACCAGGCGGTGGCCCTGCGCGCCCCAGGCCAGGGCGTCGGTACTGGCAAGGATGAGTACGACCGCCAGGGCCGCGACGGAAACAAGGGAATGGAGTTTCATTGCGTCATTCTACCGGTGCACATGACCGGTGACTTGACCGGTTCTGGTCCTGGCACGGATCAGGCCGTACGCTCGGGGTCGGCCCTTCGCAGGAAATGCCATGCAGCAGAAGATCGCAGGACTCATCGGCGGGATGAGCTGGGAAAGCTCAGCCCATTACTACCGCCTCATCAACGAGCACGTGCGCGACGCCCTGGGCGGCACGCATTCGGCCCGGCTGCTGCTGTGGTCGTTCGACTTCGCCGAGATCGAGGCGCTGCAGCGTGCCGGCGACTGGGAGGGTGCGACAGCGCGGATGATCGACGCTGCGCAGCGGCTGCAGGCAGCAGGCGCCAGCTGCGTCGTGATCTGCACCAATACCATGCACCGGATGGCGCAGACGGTGCAGGATGCGATCGACATTCCGTTGCTGCACATCGCCGATCCGACCGCCGTGGCGGCCAAGGCGGCGGGGGTGAAGCGGATCGCCCTGCTGGGCACGGCCTTCACCATGGAGCAGTCGTTCTATCGTGGCCGCCTGGAACAGGCGCATGGCCTGCAGGTCATCGTACCGGCGGCGCCCGACCGCGCGGAGGTCCACCGGATCATCTACGACGAACTGGTGCAGGGACGCGTGCTTGCGGCCTCGCAGGCGTTCTACCGGCAAGTGATGGAACGACTGGTGTCGGAGGGCGCCGAGGGCATCATCCTGGGCTGCACGGAAATCATGATGCTGGTGGGGCAGGCCGGTGCCAGCGTGCCGGTGTTCGACACCACCGCTTTGCACGCGCGTGCCATCGCGGACCATCTGCTGGGTGACCAGGTCGGCCGGCCGGATCCGGCGTAGCCGGCTGAAGCAGGCGCTGCAGGGCGTGCGCGAGGCCCCGGAGAGGTGAAGCCGGCGTCAGCCGGCTCCACCGTCGTGGCGCTCGTCCACGACGCCCTGGGTTCAGAACTTCACGACGTAGGAAACGCCATACGC
>JAZBLM010000171.1:0-5330 GCA_037033225.1 Pseudomonadota bacterium | reverse complement strand
GCGTGCGGTCCGGCAAAAAGGCAAAGCCCTTGCGGCCAGCGGTCGTCGCGACGCCGACGCTGGCCGCCGCGCGCAAAGGGCGCGCGCGCGCCTCGCCGCCGCCACCGCGCGAGCCCGTCCAGCTACCCCGGGCAGAAAGCAGGACGGCCGCCACGCCGGTCGCAGTGCATGAGGCGATGGCACCGCAGTGCGTGCGCTTCCGCAATACCCGCGATGCGCTGCGACAGGTGCGGCAGGGCCGGTGGGAGGCCACCCCGCTGCGGTTCTGCATGCATGATCGGGCCCGCGCCGCATTCGCCCATGTTTTCGACGAACCACCGCACGATCAGCGCCAGCGCGACTGGATGGTGACCCTGCCCCTGCGTGAGCGCATCACGCCGGCGCTTCGTGACGCGGGCGTACGCAGGTACAACGGCTCCAGCCTGCCGGAACAGATGTTCCCACCCGTCCCCACGGCCCTGGCGGACGATGAAATCCAGACCGTGGTGACGCTCTCGCTGGTGCCCGGTGCCCGGCTCAAGCGGCATGCCATCGACGAGGGCGCGATCCTGCAGCGCAACAGCTTCACCGTGCTGCAGCACCACGAGCTGGACGGCGATCGCCGACTCATCCTGGGGTGGTTCCTGCATCGTCCGTCGACCACTGGCGCGGTGGTCAAGGCCGGGCTGCAGGAGATCGTCGAGTCGGATGGTGCCTTCCAGATTGAAGACCCGGAGTCCGGCTATGCACTGTCGGCGAGCCACCTCGGTGAGCTGGTCATCGGCCTGGAACGGTTGACCGGATGCCGGCACCTCCCCAGCGCAAGGTTGCCTGCCGGACATCGATCAGCCGCCTGGATGATTCCTGCACTCCAGTCGCTCAACCTCTTCGTCGCCGAGGAAGACACGCACCCCACTCACCCGGCCGGAATGTCCGCACGATTCGATTCCTCCCTGCGCCTGTTCGATCCGGTGACGCTCGCGTTGCCACGGGGAGGATCGGCGACGCTGCTGCGCACCTGCTTCGCGTTGATGGACCGCCAGCTTGTGTTCGTGGACGACGGCGGTCACCCGCGCGCGCAGCAGCTGGTTTTCGAATCAGTGGGACGCGGGCCCTACCTGCCCGTCCGGTATGGCGGTTTTACCGAACAGTTCCTGCACGCGCACGGCCTGCAGCGCGATCAGAGCTATACGGCCACCGAGATCATCGAGATTCTGCAGAATCACGGATTGAGCTGGATTCCCACCGACAGGGCCGCCGTCGGACGCCCTGCGCAGCGCGCGCGCGACCGCCATCTGCTGCCGCCCGCGCCGCTGCCGTGGGCGTTCGACAATCCAAGCGATGAAGGCGACGAGCCGCAGCCGTTGTCCACGTTCAGGATCGACGCTGCCGGAGTGCTTCACTACGTCGACGCTGACGGCAGCATGGGCCTGCTGCGCCTGGCCTGCACCGGAAGATTGCCACGCACCATCAAACTCGCCGACGACAACGCCGCTGCTGCTCTGGCGTTCGCACGCGGGAACGGCATTCTGCCCGGAGATCACTACACCGAAACCGAACTGATCGATGCCCTGGCAAAGAACGGTTACGTCGAAGATCCTCCGCTGGCGGCTGCGACGATGCCTGCGTCAGCCACCGTGGACAGGGAGGCCGTCACCCCGCAGGCGCCCTGAGCCGATCCCGCCGCGCGCTCAGGCATACGCTGCCCGCCGCATCGGCGGCGGCGAGGGCGACGCGACGCGGTCATCAAGACGGAACGCGCCGACGGCCTGGCCCAGCAACAGCGCCTGCTGCTCAAGGCTGCGCGCGGCAGCGGAAGCCTCTTCCACCAGGGCCGCGTTCTGCTGGGTGGCGCCGTCCATCTGCACGACGGTCTGGTTGACCTGCTCGATGCCCGCGCTCTGTTCCTGCGATGCCGCAGTGATATCGGCCATGATGTCAGTGACGCGCTGCACCGAGGATACGATGTCGTTCATCGTTTCGCCGGCCTGCCGGACCAGCAGTGCGCCGTCGGCAACCTTCGTCACCGAGCTTCCGATAAGCGCCTTGATTTCCTGCGCGGCGGCGGCCGATCGCTGCGCGAGGCTGCGCACTTCGCTGGCAACGACGGCGAAGCCACGGCCCTGGTCGCCCGCGCGTGCCGCTTCGACGGCGGCATTCAAGGCCAGGATATTGGTCTGGAACGCGATGCCGTCGATCACGCTGATGATCTCGCTGATCTGCCGCGACGACGCTTCGATGTCGGCCATGGTGCCGACCACTTCGCTGACTACGGCGCCGCCCCGCGCGGCCACGTCGGCCGCCGCGGCCGCCAGTCCGTTGGCATGACGCGCATGCTCGGCGTTCTGTCGCACGGTGGAGGTCAACTCCTCCATGGACGCCGCGGTTTCTTCCAGGTTCGCTGCCTGCTGCTCCGTCCGTTGCGACAACTCGCTGTTGCCGCTGGCGATCTCAGTGGCGGCGTCGGTGATCGTGTTGGTCGCCTGCTTGATGCCGCTCACGATGGTCGTCAGCTGGCCAGCGGTTGCATTGGCATCATCGGCGATGCGCGCGAACACGCCCTGGAAATCGCCGTGCATGCGCGCGCGCAGATCGCCGCCTGCGATGGCGCGCAGCATGTCCGAAACCTTGCCGAGATCGTGCTCGGTGCCCTGCATCAGCTGGTTCAGGGTGCTGATCATGGTGCGGAAATCATGGTCGAAGCGCTGCTGGTCGCCACGCAGGCTGAAGTCGCCCGCCGCTGCTGCACCGGCCAGCCGCTTGATCTCGGCGTTGATGGCGCCCAGGTTGGCCTTGGCCATGTCCAGTGCATCGGTGATGACGCGTTTTTCGCCTGGCAGGCGCTCCATGTCTTCGCTGAGATCACCCACGGCGTAGCGGCTCATGACCGCGATCGCGCGCATCTTGACCCGGATGTGGGCCTCGACCAGCGTGTTGCAGTCGGCGACCATGCGGCCATAGGCACCCGGGAAGGCGCTGTCATCCATGCGGTGGCTGATCTGCCCGGCCTCGTGGCTGCGGGCCATTTCCAGCTGGGCGTCCAGCACCCCGCGCAGGGTGCCCTGCACGTCGCGCATCGCACGCGCCAGCCGACCGATTTCATCGCCACCGCGCGTGTCCACGCGGTGATCCAGATCGCCGGCGGCCACCGCGCGGGCGGCAGCCTCTACCGCCAGAACCGGCCGCACCACCGCGCGGCGCAACCACCAGGCCAGCACGGCCAGCAGCAGCGCGGCCATCACCAGCGTCGCGATGGCGCTGATCACCAGCAGTTCGCGTGCGTGCGCGGAGCGCGCGGCAATATCCGCATCGGCAACGCGGGCGGTGTGCTCGGCCAGCGTGTCGAGCGCCAGGGCCACCGGACGATCGCGACCGCGCACCAGCGTGTCACCGGCGACCGGATCATGGCCGCTGGCAATGAACGCCTGCAGCGCGGCCTGGTAGTCGGCTTCCAGCGCATGGTGCTGGGCGAGGAAGGCCGCAGTCAGCTCGCGGGTCCGGGGATCGGTGGCATGGTTGACCGCCTGGGCCAGTTCCCGCACCTTCCGGCCCTCTTCGAGCAGCGCAGCGCGGTGCGTTTCCAGCAGCAGCGGGTCAGCGCCGCGCAGCAGCAGGTTCTTCCATTCCTGCAACTGCACCCGGAACTCGCGCCGCAGGGCGTCCGCATCGCGACTGACGGCGTAGGACGCAGGCATGGCCGAGCCCAGGTCGAACCAGGCCGAGGCCAGCCCGGCCAGCGCACCCGCCACCAGCAGCACCAGACCAAGGGATGTGGCGCCGAGCAGTTTGAACTGAAGGCCGCGGGAGGGGCGAGCGGCGGCACGAGCGTTGGTCATGGGTGTCACGGACGCAGGAAGGGAATCTTCGGTATCGGTCGGCCTCGGACTGACTTAACTGCGACACCCGTCACTGTTACCGTTCCATTTGCCTAAGTGAAGGCGGTGCGAAGAACCCAGGGCTTGCGCATATGGAACGAATCCCGACCGTATCGGTCAGGTTGGCCCCGGCCGATGCTCAAGCGGAATCATTGACAGGCCCGCCTGCTCCAACTGATGGATGAGCTCGATGCGGGGATAATCCCCGCCCTCGGCCAATGCCAGCGTGGTCAGGAAACGTCGGTTGTGCGGTTCGTGTCCCGCCAGCACCGTGACCCGCCCGGAGGAGGGAGTGGCCTGCAACCGCAGCCTGCCCAGCCGCCCGTCCTGCTCCATGTAGACCAGCGTCCTGGCCGCCAGCACGAAACTGCCGGGGTACAGGGTGATGCGCGGATGCACCGGTGAGACGTAGACGTGCCGCGCCAGAATGAAGGGACGATCCGGCTTGAGCGCCTGGGTTTCATAGCGGCGGCCTTCGCACCAGGTGGCGGTTTCGTCAACGAAAAGATGGTGCGCGCGGGTTGCGTTGATCGGCGCGTCCTGGTTCACGGGCTGATCCGCGACCTGCCCGGACGGCGGACTGAACCGGCATCCGGTCAGCCGTTCCAGTCCGGCAACGAAGTCGCGCAGGTTGTTGCCCGTGAAGCGGAACCCGGACGTCGCGTCACCCACCGCGAAGCCACCGCCGCCTACGTGGTGGACGCGTTCGTGACCTGCCGCCAGCCCGGTGCACCCGGTGGCGGGCCTGTTGACGAAGTAGGCGACGTAGAGCTGCTCGTTGCCGGCCAGTTCCGGTGCTGCGATCAACCGGAAGCTGTTGGCAGGCAGCACGCGACCAGGGTCGCCGGATCCATTGCCCCGTGCGTGCACGTCGCGTACGGAGATGCTCAACACGGACCGGAGGCTGTCCGCACCGATCGCGGCAGGCTCCGGAGCGGGCGTGTCACCCAGCTCGCGCAGGTCGCCGAAGCGGTGGATGCCGGTATGACGCAACGATCGCGGGACGTGTTCGACGGTTGCGGTGAGGGCAAGGAAATGGCCAGGCAGGGCGGCGATGTTGGCGGGCACGGTGAGCTGCGTGTCGAAGTGCGCCTGTTCGCGCCTGGGCACGCAGTAGCGCAGTGCAAGGCCGTCTTCCGCCATTTGCCTGAGTTGAGCCTGCAGGTCCCTGTCAGGTCTGTACTGCAGGCACGTCCACGCGGCAGGCCTGCCACTACCCGGCAGGGCTGCCGGCTCATCGACCGCCTTGGGCTGAGTTTGAGGACAGCCGCCCTGGGGCAGCAGCGACGTCTCACACGCCGGGTCGCCAGGTGACCCCGCCGCGTGCGTGTTCGGCCGCGGCCCACCTTTGCGGCCGTGACGGATCACATGCCGTTCCTGCCCGCGCTCGGACGATCGGGTCCGGGCGACCGACGTGCTCTCCTTCTGTGCGACGACCACGGCATTGGCGGACGTCCGCCGCAGTGACTGTCCATC
>JAZBLM010000170.1:0-5390 GCA_037033225.1 Pseudomonadota bacterium | reverse complement strand
TCGACTGCAGCTTCTTGACCAGTTCTTCGCTGGCGCCCTTGGCGATGATGATGCCACCGCGCGGTCCCCGCAGCGTCTTGTGCGTGGTCGAGGTAACCACGTGCGCGTGCTCCAGCGGGCTCGGATAGACGCCGGCCGCCACCAGGCCGGCCACATGCGCCATGTCGACGAACAGATAGGCGTCGACCTTGTCGGCAATGGCACGGAAACGCGCCCAGTCGACCACCTGCGAGTAGGCGGAGAATCCTGCCACCACCATCTTCGGTTTGTGCTCGACCGCCAGACGCTCGACTTCGTCGTAATCGATCAGGCCCTGGTCGTCCACCCCGTACTGCACGGCATTGAACAGCTTGCCCGAGGCGTTTACCTTGGCCCCGTGAGTCAGGTGTCCGCCATGCGCCAGGCTCATGCCCAGGATGGTGTCGCCAGGCTGCAGCAACGCCAGGTAAACCGCCTGGTTTGCCTGCGAACCGCTGTGCGGCTGCACGTTGGCGTAGTCTGCGCCATACAGCTGCTTGAGGCGATCAATGGCCAGCTGCTCGGCGATATCCACGTATTCGCAGCCGCCGTAGTAGCGCTTGCCCGGGTAGCCCTCGGCATACTTGTTGGTCAGCTGGCTGCCCTGCGCTTCCATCACCATCGGGCTGGCGTAGTTCTCGCTGGCGATCAGCTCGACATGGTCCTCCTGGCGCCGGGCTTCATCGGCGATGGCCTTGGCCAGTTCGGGATCATAGCTTTCGATTCGGACGTCGCGCGGGAACATCGGTGTCTCCGGAGGGCAGGCGGGAAAGGGACAGCACAAGGTCCAATTGTAGTGCCTGTGCCCGGAAGCGGGCGAACTGCCCGCCCAGCAACGCAGACGGCGCCCTTGCGGGCGCCGTGGTGGCGTTCGGCGCTCGCCGTGCGTCAGCGGTTGTTGATCACGAAGTCGGCCAGGATGCCGGTCGCGATCGCCACCAGAAGGAGGTTGCCTCGGTCGTCGCGCACCCAGTGGTGGCCGCGCGGCGGGCGGCGCACGTGATAGCTGTTGTAATCATTCACCACGTAGATCGGGCCACGGTAGTAATCGCGGTAGCGGTGACCCACCTGCCAGCCATAGCCGCGTCCCGGGCCGTACGCCGGCCGATAAGCGGGCCGGTAGGCTGGACGGTAGACGACCCGCGGAGGCGGGGCCGGTCGGTAGTATCCGTGATGGCGGCGGTCATCGCGCCACTCGCGGCGATCGTGACGACGGTCGTCGCGCCAGTCCCGTCGCGCTTCGCGGCGGTCATCGCGATGGTCCCGACGGTGCTCACGCCGGTCGTCGCGCCACTCGCGGCGGTCATGCCGGTCGCGGTGGTTGTCGGCGAAAGCGGGCGCCACCGCCCCCAGAGCCATCACCGAGGCAAGGGCACCGGCCAGTAAACGTGTGATGCGCATGGGTTACCTCTGCGAATGGATGGTTGGTGTCCATAGTGCCCACACGATCTGAACGGTCTCCCGCTGTAAACGCTTACCTTTGGTGACGCGTGAGGCTCGTTCAGGTTTGGGCAAGCTATCAGGGTTCCGCCGCATTCCAACTGGCCAGCAGGTACACCGGAGCGCCAGAGCCCTTGACCGTTACGTGATACAACCCTGCCTTCAGGCGGGGGACTTCGCAGCGACGCCACGCATCCCCGGCATCATTGCAGACCGCTTCCGGGAAGCCTTCAGTGTTCGCGTCCATGACCTGCAGCCGGACGTCGTCTCCACTGCCCCAGGTCCGCAGATCCACCTTGGACGCCTTGGCCAGGCGCAGTTCGAAGGACTCCGAAAACCCCGCCTGCCCCGCACGCCGGGCGAACACCGGCATGACCTGGCCGGATCTCAATGCTGCCCGCGCGGGCACCAGCGTCAGATCTGCGCGCAACGCCTGCGCGCCCGCCTGCACACTGATCCGCACACGCTGGGCAGCGCTGGCTGCAGGCAGGGGAACGACCCCGCCGACGATGCGTACACCGTTCATCCGCACCTCGCGCAGAGGCTGCCCACCGGCCAGCGAGATTCGCAGGGTGCCCGACAGAGGTGACTCGTCCGCCGCCTGGAGCTCATAGGGAAGCCAGCTGGTAGTCCGTGGAACCTCCACATCGAACTCGCGCATGCGGTCCGCGGCCACCGTGAAGTCGTGGATCACCACATCGCGCGGCAGCAGCGGTGCGGTTTCCGCAGCGACAGACAAGGGCAGCACCAGGGCGCACAACGCGGTTGCAAGGGACTTCATGGGACACCTCCTTGGGTCGGAGTGTCCAGACTGCGGCAACACCCTGCTGCGGACAGTCGGGCGACCGGCGGGCAGGCATCCGGCCACCGCCCATCGTCCAGTCGGCGCTTCCCCGGCCCACGCCCTCCCGTGCGATGGCAGCAGCGGAGGGGATGGGCGATAATGACGGGTCAAATATTCCGTTTTTCCGCCGGCCAGAACCCTCGGCCCGGTGGATCGACCCATTGGGAGACCGCATGTCCTCGCAATACATCTACACCATGAACCGCGTGTCCAAGGTGGTCCCGCCCAAGCGGCAGATCATCAAGGACATCTCCTTGTCCTTCTTCCCCGGCGCCAAGATCGGCCTGCTGGGCCTGAACGGCGCCGGCAAGTCCACCGTGCTGAAGATCATGGCCGGCGTGGACACCGACTTCGAGGGCGAAGCACGCCCGCAGCCTGGAACCAAGGTCGGCTACCTCGCGCAGGAGCCCGAGCTGGATCCGACCAAGACGGTCCGTGAGTCCGTCGAAGAAGGCGTGGGCGAGGTCCTGCAGGCGCAGGCCGCGCTGGATGCCGTCTATCTGGCCTACGCCGAGGAAGGCGCGGACTTCGACAAGCTGGCCAAGGAACAGGAGCGCCTGGAGGCGATCCTCGCCGCCGGTGACGCACACACGCTGGAAAACCAGCTGGACGTGGCGGCCGATGCGCTGCGCCTGCCGCCGTGGGACGCCATCGTCGGAACCCTGTCCGGTGGTGAGAAGCGCCGCGTCGCCTTGTGCCGCCTGCTGCTGCAGAAGCCGGACATGCTGCTGCTCGATGAGCCGACCAACCATCTGGACGCCGAATCGGTGGAATGGCTGGAGCAGTTCCTGGCCCGCTATACCGGCACCGTGGTGGCCGTTACCCATGATCGCTATTTCCTGGACAACGCCGCCGAGTGGATCCTGGAACTGGACCGCGGCCGCGGCATTCCGTGGAAGGGCAATTACACCGACTGGCTGACCCAGAAGGACGAACGCCTGAAGCAGGAAGACAACCAGGAAAAGTCCCGCCAGAAGGCGATCCAGAAGGAACTGGAATGGTCGCGCCAGAATGCCAAGGGCGGCCGCACCAAGGGCAAGGCCCGTCTGGCCCGGCTGGAAGAGCTGCAGTCGGTTGACTACCAGAAGCGCAACGAGACCAACGAAATCTTCATCCCGCCGGGCGAGCGCCTGGGCAACGCGGTGATGGAGTTCAAGAACGTCTCGAAGAAGTTCGGCGACCGCCTGCTGTTCGACAACCTGAACTTCCTGGTTCCGGGTGGCGCCATTGTCGGCATCATCGGCCCCAACGGCGCCGGCAAGTCGACGCTGTTCAAGATGATCACCGGCCAGGAAAAGCCGGACACGGGCGAGATCGTGGTCGGCCCGACGGTCAAGCTGTCCTACGTCGACCAGAGCCGTGACGCGCTGGAGGGCAACCACAACGTCTTCCAGGAAATCGCCGGCGGCCTGGACATCCTCAACATCAACGGCATCGAGATCCAGTCGCGCGCCTACATCGGCCGCTTCAACTTCAAGGGCCAGGACCAGCAGAAGCTGGTGGGCTCGCTGTCCGGTGGTGAGCGCGGTCGCCTGCACATGGCCAAGACGCTGCTGCAGGGCGGCAACGTGCTGCTGCTCGATGAGCCGTCCAACGACCTGGACATCGAAACCCTGCGCGCGCTCGAGGATGCCCTGCTGGAGTTCCCGGGCAACACCTTCGTCATCTCGCATGACCGCTGGTTCCTCGATCGTATCGCCACGCACATCCTGGCGTTCGAAGGTGATTCGCACGTGGAGTTCTTCCAGGGCAACTACCGCGAGTACGAGGAAGACAAGCGCCGCCGCATGGGTGACGACGCTGCGCCCAAGCGCCTGCGCTTCAAGGCGCTGAAGTAAGAAGAAAGAAACGGCCGCGCCCTGCGCGGCCGTTTGCGTTGTGCAGGGCGCCCGCAGGTTGGCGCCCCTTTTGCGGAAACTCCCCATGTCGCTTTTCGAACGCCTGTTCCAGCTGCAGCAGCACGGCACCACCGTGCGCACCGAACTGCTGGCGGGCCTGACCACGTTCCTGACGATGTCCTATATCGTCTTCGTCAACCCCGACATTCTGTCGACCACAGGCATGGATGCGGGCGCTGTGTTCGTGGCCACCTGCCTCGCCGCCGCACTGGGTTCGCTGGTGATGGCCTTCGCGGCCAATTTCCCGGTAGGCATGGCACCGGGCATGGGGCTCAATGCGTTCTTCGCCTTCACGGTCGTCGGCGCCTCCGGGCTGCCGTGGCAGCAGGCCCTCGCGGCGGTGTTCATCTCCGGCGTGGTGTTCCTGGTGCTGTCGCTGACCGGAGTGCGCGCCTGGCTGGTGGCTGGTATCCCGGCCTCGCTGCGCTCGGCGATCGTGGCCGGCATCGGCCTGTTCCTGGCGATCATCGCGCTGCAGAAATCCGGGGTGATCGTAGGAAACGAGGACACGCTTGTCGCACTCGGCTCGCTGAACACCGCCCCGCCCCTGCTCGCGCTGGCCGGTTTCCTGCTGATCGCGATCCTCGAGGCGCGCCGCGTACGCGGTGCGATCCTGATCGGCATCCTGGCCGTGACCGGCGCCGGGTGGCTGCTGGGCAACGTGCAGTACCAGGGCCTCGTCTCGCTGCCCCCCAGCCTGGCCCCCACCTTCCTGCAGCTGGACCTGCCCGGCCTGCTGCATCATGACGGTGGGGCGCCGCTGGCGGTCTTGCTGCAGGTCGTGCTGGTGTTCGTACTGGTGGAGGTCTTCGATGCCACGGGCACGCTGTACGGTGTCGTCGGCCGCGCTGGCCTGCTCAAGCTACCGGGCGCACAGAAGCGCTTCGGCCGTGCGCTGCTTGCCGACAGCACCGCCATCGTGGCCGGCTCGCTGCTTGGCACCAGCAGTACCACGGCCTTCGCCGAAAGCGCATCGGGCGTGCAGGTCGGCGGACGCACAGGACTGACTGCACTGGTCGTGGCGGCCCTGTTCCTGGCCGCCCTGCTGTTCTCGCCGCTGGCTGCGATGGTGCCCGGCTATGCCACGGCGCCGGCGTTGCTGTTTGTCGCCGGCCTGATGCTGCGCGAACTGGTGGAGGTGGACTGGGGCGACCTGACCGAGTCGGTGCCGGCAGCGCTGTGCGCGCTGG
>JAZBLM010000169.1:0-5437 GCA_037033225.1 Pseudomonadota bacterium | reverse complement strand
GCATGACCACCTCGGTGCAGCTGTCGCAGAACAACTTCCTGGGCGGCGGCAACCGTGTGTCGGTCGAAGCTTCGCGCAGCAGCTACCTGCAGCGTTACGGCTTCAGCTACACCAACCCGTATTTCACCGATGACGGCGTGTCGCTCGGCTACAACCTGTCCTGGCGCGAGCTGGATTACTCCGACTTCAACACCGCGCAATACAACAGCACCAATGGTGCGGCGCAGATGGTGTTCGGCGTGCCGATCACCGAGACCGACACGGTTTCGTTGATGCTGGGTATAGATAGCAATCAGATCACGACGTACCAGAACAATACGCCGCAGTCGATCATCGATTACATCGATGCCGTAGGCAACAAGACGTTCCATGCCTGGCGCTCGGAACTGGGCTGGGCACGTGATTCGCGCAACGATTACTTCATGCCGACGCGTGGCACCTACCAGCGCGTGGGTCTGGAAACCACGCTGCCCGGTTCGACCGTCGAGTACTACAAGCTTAATTACCAGATCAGCAAGTACTGGCCGATCATCCCCTCACTGGTGATCAATACCCGCGCCGAAGTGGGCTATGGCGACAGCTACGGAAAGGACAAGACCACCGTCCTGCCCGACGGCCGCACCATCACCGCGAGCGGCTTGCCGTTCTATGAGAACTTCTACGCCGGCGGTACCAATTCGGTCCGTGGTTTTGAAGACAATACGCTCGGTCCGCGCGAAAAGACGCTCAACTATCCGAATGGTCAGCCGCTGGGCGGATCGTTCAAGTCGGTAGGGTCCGTGGAGGCGTTCTTCCCGCGCCTGTTCGACAGCCCCTCGGCACGCGTCTCCGCATTCGTGGACTTCGGCAACGTCTACAATGGCGTGGACAACTTCAAGGCCAACGAACTGCGCGTCTCGACCGGTGTCGCCCTGCTGTGGCGCGCCCCGGTCGGCCCCATCTCGATCAGCTACGCCTTCCCGTTGAAGAAGAAGGACGGCGACGAAATCGAACGCCTGCAATTCACCTTCGGCGGCCAGTTCTAAAGGCGCGAAGGCTGTGCACCATGGAAACGCCGGGCCCAGCCCGGCGTTTTTTTTGGCCGCGCCGCGCGCTCGCCGAGGATGGCTCGGCGCCGCCAGCCCTGCCTCACCTGACCGGGCAACATGACCGCCGTCACGCCACACGGTAAACTCCCCGCGTGAACACTCCCAACTACACCGCCCAGCAACTCGCCGAGCAGTTCGGCCTGCAGGTCCATGGCGACGCGACCACCGTGATCGGTGGCGTGGCGACGCTTGCCCATGCCGGACCGGGCCAGCTCACTTTCCTGGCCAACCCGCGCTACCGCGCCCAGCTGGCTGAAAGCCAGGCGGGCATCGTGGTGCTGCGCGCCGAGGACGCCGACGCGGCGCCCGGAACGGCGCTGGTGGCCAAGGAGCCCTACAACACCTTCGCGCGCATCGCCGCGCTGTTCGATGTGGCCCCTGCGCGCGCGCCCGGCATCCATCCCAGCGCCGTCGTCGACCCCAGTGCACAGGTGGCCGCCAGCGCCCATATCGGGCCGTTCGTGACCATCGGCGAGCGCAGCGTGGTCGGTGAGAACTGCATCGTGGGCGCCGGCAGCGTGATCGGTGAGGACTGCACCTTGGACACCGGCTGCGAGCTGATCGCCCGGGTCACCCTGGTCACCCGGGTCAAGCTGGGCAAGCGCGTACGCATCCACCCCGGCGCCGTGCTCGGTGCCGATGGCTTCGGCCTGGCGATGGATGCCGGCACCTGGCTGAAAGTGCCACAGCTGGGCGGCGTGCGGGTAGGCGACGATTGCGAGATCGGCGCGAATACGTGCGTCGACCGCGGCGCGCTGGAAGACACCGTGCTGGCCGAAGACGTACGTCTGGACAACCTCGTGCAGATCGCCCACAACGTCCAGATCGGGGCACATTCGGCCATCGCCGGCTGCACCGGCATCGCCGGCAGCGCCAAGATCGGTCGCTACTGCCTGCTGGGCGGCGCCGTCGGCGTTGTCGGTCACCTGGAAATCTGCGACAAGGTTGTGATCACCGGCAAATCCGTGGTCCGCAACTCCATTACCGAACCGGGGGAGTATTCCTCCGGCACGCCGTTGACCGACAACCGCACGTGGCGCAAGAACGCCGCGCGCTTCAAACAGCTCGATGCGCTGGCCCGTCGCATCCTGTCTGTGAGCAAGGAGAAGGAATGAGCCAGGAACAGACCCTGCCGGACATCGCCCAGATCCGGGCATTGATCCCGCACCGCTACCCTTTCCTGCTGGTGGACAAGGTGGTTTCGCTGGACTTCGAGAACCGCAAGATCGTTGCGCGCAAGAATGTCAGCATCAACGAGCCGTTCTTTCTGGGCCACTTCCCGGAACAGCCGATCATGCCGGGCGTGCTCATCATTGAAGCCATGGCCCAGGCCGGCGGCGTGCTGACCCAGCTCACCCTGGGGCGGGACGCACAGTCCAAGCTGTTCTACATGGTCAAGGTCGACAACGTCCGCTTCAGCGACAAGGTCGTCCCCGGCGATGTGCTGGAGATGCACGTCGAGATCAAGCGCGTGATCCGCAACATGGCGGTGTACGACTGCAAGGCGTTCGTCGACGGCAAGATCGTCGCCTGCGCCGAAGTCATGTGTGCCGGTACCCGCGAATAACCCCACAGGAGGACCACCGATGAGCGCAACCGCTCCGTTGATCCATCCCACGGCCGTGATCGATCCGTCAGCGAAACTCGCTGACGGCGTCCGCGTGGGCGCGTTCACCCTGATCGGCGCCGATGTGGAAATCGGCGAGAACACCGAGATCGGTCCGCACTGCAGCGTGAACGGTCCCACCCGGATCGGCCGCGACAACCGCTTCATCGGCCACGTGGCCGTCGGCGGCGAACCGCAGGACAAGAAATACGCCGGCGAGCGCACCGAGCTGGTGATCGGCGACCGTAACGTGTTCCGCGAATTCGTCACCCTCAACCGGGGTACCGGCGGCGGCGGTGGCATCACCACGATCGGCAACGACAACTGGATGCTGGCCTATACGCACGTGGCGCACGACTGCCATGTCGGCAACCACTGCGTGTTCTCCAACAACACCACGCTGGCCGGCCACGTGACCGTGGGCGACCATGTGATCATCAGCGGGTTCGCCGGCGCCCACCAGTTCTGCCGGATCGGCGCGCATGCCTTCCTGGGCATGGGCGCGCTGACCAACGGCGATGTCCCGCCATTCACCATGGTCGGCAGCGACTCGCTGGGCCGGCCGCGCGGCATCAACAGCGAAGGCCTGAAGCGGCGCGGCTTCGACGCCGATCGCATCGCCAGCATCAAACGCGCCTACCGCACGCTGTACGTCGCCGGGCTGCCCCTGGCCGAGGCCAAGGTGCAGCTCGCCGAACAGGCTCGCAGCAGCGAGGATGTCGCCGAGCTGTTGGCCTTCATCGAGCAGGCCGAGCGGCCATTGCTGCGATGACCGCGCTTCCGCCGCCGCCGTCTGCCCAGGTCATCCCGCTGCTGCGCACGCAGCATGCCGGGATGCCCACGCGCACGGACCCCCGTCCGTTGCGGGTAGCGCTGGTGGCCGGCGAAGCGTCGGGCGACCTGCTGGGCGCCGGCCTGGTGAGCGAGCTCAAGGCACGGTTCCCCAATGCGGAATTCGCCGGCATCGGCGGCGACGCCATGCGCGGCGCTGGCTGCCAGACCTGGTTCGATGCCAGCGAACTGGCGGTGATGGGCCTGACCGAAGTGCTGCGTCACCTGCCGCGGCTGCTCAGGCTGCGTTCCCAGTTCCGGCAGCGCGTGCTGGAGTGGCAGCCGGATGTGTTCATCGGTATCGATGCACCGGACTTCAACCTGCCTGTCGAGCGCTGGCTCAAGGAACGCGGCATCCGCACCGTGCACTACGTCAGTCCCTCGGTGTGGGCGTGGCGTGAGAAGCGCGCCGAAAAGATCGGCGCCAGCGCGGACCTGGTCCTGTGCCTGTTCCCGATGGAGCCGCCGATCTACGCGCGGCACGGCATCGACGCCCGTTTCGTGGGCCACCCGATGGCCGATGACATCCCGATGCACGTGGACCGCGAGCAGGCGCGGGCTGCCTTGGGACTGCCGGCCAACGCCAAGGTGCTGGCGGTACTGCCGGGCAGCCGGCTGGGTGAGATCAGCCGCCTTGGCGAACCTTTCTTCGAGGCGGCCTGGCAGGTCTGTGAACGCATCCCCGGGCTGCACGTGGTGGTCCCGGCCGCCAACGCAGCCTGTCGCGCCCTGATCGACGAACAACTGTCCGGCTCGGCGCTGCCGGTGGCGCATTCCCATGTACTGGATGGGCAGGCGCGCACCGCGATGATTGCCGCCGATGTAGTGCTGCTGGCGTCGGGCACGGCCACGCTGGAGGCCATGCTGGTCAAACGCCCGATGGTGGTGGGTTACCGCGTCAACGAGCTGACCTATCGCCTGGTCAAGGCGCTGGGCCTGCTCAAGGTCGACCGCTATGCCTTGCCCAACATCCTGGCCAACAAGGACCTGGCGCCGGAGCTGATGCAGCACGACTGCGTGCCGGAAAAGCTGGCATCGGCCATCCAGCAGTGGTTCGACCACCCGCGCAGGGCGCTCGACCTGCAGGCGACGTATGAACAGCTGCACGGTGCGCTGCGCCGTGATGCCTCGGCGCGGGCCGCCGACGCGGTGACCGTGCTGGTCAGCCGCGAGGCTGCATCCCCATGAGCCGGCGCGACGCGGCAGCCGCCACGCAGGCGCTGTTCGGGATCGGCAGTGCGGCGCCGGGGGTGGTACGCCGGGTGGCTGGGGTCGACGAGGCCGGTCGTGGCCCGCTGGCCGGCCCGGTCGCTGTGGCTGCGGTGGTGTTCGATCCGTCGCGGCCCCGGATCAACGGCCTGGATGATTCCAAGCAACTCACTGCCGCCCGCCGCGAACAGCTGCACGAGCGCATCATCGACCGTGCCCTGGCCTGGCATGTGGTGCTGGTCGACGCCCCGACGGTGGACCGGCTGAACATCTACCAGGCGACGCTGCAGGGCATGCGTGAGGTCGTCGCCGCGGTCGCTCATGTCGCCGAACTGGCGCGCATCGACGGCAACGTGGTGCCCAAGGGGCTGTGCCTGCCCGGCGAAGCGCTGATCGGCGGTGATGCGATCGATCGCGCGATCATGGCGGCCTCGATCCTGGCCAAGGTCAGCCGCGACCGCTACATGCAGCAGGTGCACGCGCAGCATCCCCACTTCGGTTTCGACCAGCACAAGGGCTATGGCACCCCGGCGCACCTGGCAGCGCTGCGCGCCCACGGCCCCTGCCCGGAGCACCGGCGCAGTTTCGCGCCCGTGCGGGAGTGCCTGGGCGTTCAGGTCACCGCTCCGGTGGAGATGGCGCTGGCGCTGTAAGCAGGTCGAGCGGATGGAACCCCCTCGCGGGTGGCTGTTGTTTGAAGCTG
>JAZBLM010000168.1:0-5471 GCA_037033225.1 Pseudomonadota bacterium | reverse complement strand
CGGTGCCGGCGCCGGCGCCGGCGCCGGACGCGCCCGTCAGCGAGGGGCCCAGTGAAGCGCAGATGCGCGCGATCCGCGAGCGCATCCGTGCGCGCCGCGAGCAGCTGCAGCAGCAGCAACAACGTCAGTCTGCACCGCCCCCCGGCGGCGCGGCCAACCACTAGAGTGAAAGCATGAACCTGCGTTTCTTCAGCTGTTCGTTTGCCCTGGCCCTGCTGGCCGGCTGCACTACCGTACCGGCTCCTGACGTGCGGCGGACGGCGCGCCTGGACCCGGCGGCGCAGGCGGCCGCCCAGGCGGCCGATGCCTCTGCCACCCTGGATGAAGCGGGCGCGCCCAAGGCCGTGATCCGCCGCGGGACCGGCACGATGATCAACCGCAGCGCCGCCTCTGCCGCATCCCCTTCCCTGTCCCAGGCCAGCAGTGGCGATGCAACCTTCAACTTCGAAGGCGAATCGCTGCACGCCGTGGTGAAGGCGATCCTCGGCGACCTGCTGGGCCAGAACTACGTGATCGCACCGGGCGTGCAGGGCACGGTGACGCTTGCTACGCCGCGGCCCGTATCCGGCGCGCAGGCGCTGAACCTGCTGGAGATGGTGCTGGGCTGGAACAACGCGCGCATGGTCTACAGCGGGGGGCGCTACAACATCGTGGCCGCCGACCAGGCGTTGTCCGGCACGGTGGCGCCGAGCACCGCACCGGCCGCCAACGCGCGCGGCTTCGAGGTCCGCGTGGTGCCGCTGCAATACATCTCCGCCGCCGAAATGAAGAAAGTGCTGGAGCCTTACGCGCGTCCCAATGCCATCGTCAACGTCGACAGCGGACGCAACGTGATCACCCTCGGCGGCACGCGCACCGAACTCGAAAATTACCTGCGCACGGTGCAGATCTTCGACGTGGACTGGTTGTCGGGAATGTCGGTGGGCGTTTTTCCGATCACCTCGGGCAAGGCCGAGCAGGTCGCCGCCGACCTGGAGAAGATCTTCGGCAAGGACAGCGAGACGCCCAGCGCCGGCATGCTGCGCTTCCTGCCGCTGGAAAACGCGAATGCCGTGCTGGTGATCACCCCGCAGGTGCGCTATCTGGACCAGATCCAGGAATGGCTGGACCGTATCGACACGGCAGGCGGGGCGCCGCGTCTGTTCTCCTACGAACTGCGTTACGTCAAGGCACGTGATCTTGCCGAACGGCTGGCCGAAGCCTTCGGCAGCAGCAACCGCAGCGCTGAAGGAGGCGCCTCGCTGGCGCCGGGCGGGACCAGCTCACGTATCGACGGCGGTGACAACCGTGCCCAGGAGACAAGCCTGGACAGCAGTGCGCTGGGCAGCGCGGGCGGGCAGGGGGGGGCGACGATGAACCTGCCTCAGCGCCCGTCGGGCAATGCCAGCGTCACGCTGGAGGTCGGCGGTGACACCGTCGGCGTGTCTGCGGTAGAGGAAACCAACACGCTTCTGGTGCGCTCCACTCCACAGGCGTGGCGGTCGATCCGCGAAGTGGTCGAAAAGCTGGACGTGATGCCGATGCAGGTACACATCGAGGCCCAGGTGGCCGAGGTCCGGCTGACCGGCGACCTGTCCTACGGCGTGAACTGGTTCTTCGAGAACTCCCTGACCCGTGGCGCGGATGCCGGGGGATTGATGGGTCCCGGCCTTGGCCTGGCGGCAGAGCAGGTGCCCTCCGGGGGCTGGCAGTCATTGGCGGGCGTGGTCACCGGAGGCGGGTCGGCCTGGACGATCGCGCGCAACAACGCGGCGGCCGTGGTCACCGCACTGGATGAGGCATCCGACGTGCGGCTGCTGCAGACGCCGTCCATCTTCGTCCGCAACAACGCCGAGGCCACGCTGAACGTGGGTGAGCGCGTGCCGATCACCAGCACGTCCTTCAACAGTGGCGTCGGCGGCGGCACCTACGGGCAGGTGCAGTACATCGATACCGGCGTGATCCTGAAGGTGAGGCCGCGCGTGACCCGCGACGGCACCGTGTTCCTGGATATCGTCCAGGAGGTGAGCAACGCCGAACAGGTACCCAGCAACTGCGATCCGGCCAGCGGTGCCTGCAATCCGCGCATCTCGACCCGCAAGCTGGCCACCGAGGCCGCCGTGCAGAGTGGCGACACGATCATGCTGGCCGGCCTGACCACCGATTCCGGGACCGACAGCAGCAAGGGCATCCCTGGCCTCAGCAGGATTCCCGTGCTGGGTGCCCTGTTTGGAACCAAGGGGCGCAAGAACGAACGTTCGGAAGTCATCGTGCTGCTGACCCCGACCATCGTGCGCAACGGTCAGGAGTCCCGCGACCTGACCGACGAGTACAGCCGCCGCTTCCGCGCGATGGAGCCGATCAACGCCCCGCGCACGCGGTAATCGGCAGGGCCTGTCGCACCGGGACGCGGCGGCTTGCTACGCTGGACCGGACACGGCAAGGCGACCGCCTGCCGTGCATCCACCAGCGGAGGCGGGATGGGGGCGATCGTATTGTTGCCGTTGGGCGTGGATGACGCGGCCCTGGACCGCTGCCTGGCCGGCCTGGACGCCGGGACGCCGGCGGGCACGGCCGTCTGGCTGGCCGACGATGCACAGGCCGGGCCGCGCGCGCAGTCGGTGGTCGAACACTGGCTGGCCCATACGCCGCTGCAGGCCGAGTACACCCGACGCGCGCGGCCGCTGGGCGAAGTGGCCCATCTCGATGAGATGCTGCGTGCCTGCGCCGGCCGCGACGTCGTGGTGCTGGCGCCGGACAGCGTCCCTTCGCCAGGCTGGCTGCAGCAGCTGCAGGCCTGTCTCGCGCGTGATGCAGCCATCGCCACCGCCACACCGTGGTGCAATGCGGGCGGCACCGTGGCGTGGCCGCGGATGGGCGAGGTCAACCCGATGCCGGAGGCGCTCGACGCGCTGTCCCACGCCTGCGCGGAGATGCCGCCCGCGCACCCCGAGCTGCCCTCTGCGGTGACCCACGCCGTGCTGGTGCGCGCGGCCGCGCGCACGCGCGCAGGCGGACTGGACATCGACAGTTATGGCGGCTGGGCGGCGGCGCTGGTCGACCTGGGCCTGCGCATGGCCGGACTGGGCTGGCGCAACGTGCTGTGCGAGACCGCCTTCGTGGCCCGCCCCGGGGAAGGTCGGCATCACGCCGGAGACCTGGACGCGCTGGCCAGTCGATGGCCTGCCTGGACACCACGGCTGGCCGGGTTCCTGATGCACGATCCGCTGCGGCACGCACGCGAGGACCTGCAACTACGCTACCGGCGCGCGATAATGACCCGCGCGCAGGGTGACCTGTTCGGCGCGAACCCGCCGCTGCAGGAGCCTCACGCGTGACCCCATCCATCGCCGCCGTTGTCGTCACCTACCAGAGCAGCAGCACCCTGGACGCCTGCCTGCAGCGGCTGCGCGCGGCGCATGGCATCAGCGAGATCCGTCTGGTGGACAACGGGTCGACCGACGAAACCGTGCAGATCCTGCAGCGGCACGCCAGTCATGACCCGCGGGTGCGCTTCATCGCCAACCCGGACAATCCCGGATTCGCGGCGGCCAACAATCAGGGTGTCGCCGATTCCACGGCACCCTGGCTGGCCTTCATCAATCCCGACGTAATGGTCGAACCCGAGACCCTGGCCTTGCTGTGCGAGCGTGGCAGGGCGCTGGGCGATTGCCTGCTGGGTGTCGAACAGGTGGATGAGTCGGGCGTACCCGACGAAGCGGTGCGCCGCCGTGATCCTGATTTCCTGGCGATGCTGCGGGCTCCCGGGCGCGGCTCGAAACTGGCGATCGCGCGCGATCCCGGGCTGGACCTGCAGCCGGTGCCGGCGCTGTCCGGCGCGGTGATGTTGATGCCCCGTGCGCTGTTCGACCGCATCGGCGGCTGGGACGCGGGCTATCGCCTGCACGCCGAAGACCTGGACCTGTGTCGGCGGGTGCGTGATGCCGGCGGCGTGGTGGCCATCGCCAACGATCTGCGGGTGCTCCATGTTCGCGGGGTATCCAGCCGATCGCGGCCGTTCTTCGTCGAATGGCACAAGCACCGTGGACTGTGGCGCTACTTCCAGCGCTTCGAGGCCGCCCAGCGTGGACTTCCGGTACGGGTGGCGGTGTGGGGCGCGATATGGGCGCATGCCCTGCTGCAGGTGCCGCGCCTGCTGCGCGCGCGCTAGCGGCGCATAATGGCAGGCATGATCATCCAATCCCTGCTCGACACCGACCTGTACAAGTTCACCATGATGCAGGCGGTGCTGCACCAGTACCCCGGCGCCACCGTGCAGTACCGGTTCAAGTGCCGCACGCCCGGCATCGACCTGGCGCAGTTCATCGAGCAGATCGACGAGGAAATCACCCACCTGTGCAGCCTGCGGTTCACCCAGGACGAGCTGGACTACATGCGCGGCCTGCGCTTCGTGAAGCCGGACTTCGCCGACTTCCTCGGGTTGTTCCACCTGGACCGGAAATACATCACCCTCCGCGCGTCGGACAGCCAGCCCGGCGAAATCGAGCTGGACATCATCGGCCCGTGGCTGCACACGATCATGTTCGAAGTGCCGCTGCTGGCCATCATCAACGAAGTGTGGTTCCGCAACACCACGGTGCCGGACGTGGCCGAGGGCGAGCGGCGCCTGCAGGCCAAGGCCGCACTGCTGCGCGATACCCCCGGCTTCGAACAATGCCGCATCGCCGACTACGGTACGCGCCGGCGTTACTCACGCGACTGGCACGCGCGCCTGCTGCCCCTGCTTCGCGATGCGCTGGGCCCGCAGCTGGTCGGCACCAGCAACGTCCATTTCGCGCGCCTTTACGGCATGACGCCGCACGGCACGATGGCGCACGAGTACCTGCAGGCGTTCCAGGCGATCGGGCCGCGCCTGCGCGATTCGCAGGTGGCCGCGCTGGAATCGTGGGCGCGCGAGTATCGCGGCGATCTCGGTATCGCCTTGTCCGACGTCGTGGGCCTGGAGGCGTTCCTTCGGGATTTCGACATGTATTTCTGCAAGCTGTTCGATGGCGTGCGACACGATTCCGGCGACCCCTTCGACTGGGGCGACCGCATGCTGGCGCACTTCCAGCAACGCCGCGTCGATGCGCGCAGCAAGGTGCTGGTGTTCAGCGACGGGCTCAACATCGAGAAGGTGATGCGCCTGTTCGATTACTTCCGCGGACGCTGTCAGGTGGCCTTCGGTGTCGGCACGCACCTCACCAATGACCTGGGCCCGACGCCACTGAACATCGTCATCAAGATGGTCCGGTGCAATGGCCAGCCGGTCGCCAAGTTGAGCGACTCGCCAGGCAAGAGCATGTGTGACGACCCGGGCTACCTGGCCTACCTGCGCCAGGTCTTCGAGATCGCACCCGAAGATGCCCGGTAGAGTCGATCCATGATCGACTGCTGTTCGCGGTGGCCATGACGGCCAGCGGCCGTCGCTACCGGTCCCGAAGATGCCCGGTAGAGTCGATCCATGATCGACTGCTGTTCGCGGTGGCCAT
>JAZBLM010000167.1:0-5518 GCA_037033225.1 Pseudomonadota bacterium | reverse complement strand
GGCGTAAGCCAGCAGATTTACAGTCTGCCCCCGTTGGCCGCTTGGGTATCCCTCCTTACCACCCCATTCCGTGCCGCCGAAGCGGTGCGGTGTGTAGTGGTGAGCCCGCAATTCTGCTGATCCGGCCGGGCTCTGTCAACACGTTTTTTCTTTTTTTTCACACGCTGTCGCAAAGCCATTGATACGCAAGGCTATCGCTACGGCATCGGGATCGTCTCGTCACTGAAGATGGCCACGTGCGGCACACCGTCGGCGCCGATCCAGCCGCGATACATGCCCTCGGTGTTGAACGGCAGTCCGATTTCACCCTTTGCCGTCAGCACGATCGCCCCGCCGTCGCCGCCCATCGCCGGGATCATGGTGTTGATCACGTCACGGCCTGCCTGCCCGGCGGATGCGCCGCTCAGGCGCACCCGTGCACAGATCTCGTGGGCGGCGGCGGTACGGATGTAGTACTCGCCCCAGCCTGTTCCCGAGACCGCGCAGCCAGCGTCAGCCCAGGTCCCGGCGCCGATGATCGGTGCATCACCTACGCGGTTGTAGCGCTTGTTGGTCATGCCGCCGGTCGAGGTACCGGCCGCCAGATGACCGTGGGCGTCGAGCGCCAACGCGCCAACGGTGCCGAAGTGCCTGGCGGTTTCCAGATCGGCGTGGGCCTGCCCGTTGCGGGCTTCCTGCAAGGCGCGCTGCAGCTGCTGCCAGCGCTTTTCCGTTCGGAACCAGGACGGATCCACCAGAGTGATGCCCTGCTCTACGGCAAATTCCTCTGCGCCCTGCCCCACCATCATCACGTGCGCGGAGTGCTCCATCACAGCCTGCGCCAGCAGGATCGGGTTGCGCACGCGTTGTAGGCCGGCCACCGCGCCGGCACGCTGGCTGGCGCCGTCCATCAGCGCCGCATCCAGCTCGTTGCGTCCGTCATGGGTGAACACCGCCCCACGACCCGCGTTGAACGTGGGGTCGTCTTCCAGCACGGTGATCGCCCGGGTGACCGCGGCCAACGCGGGCCTGCCCGCCTTGAGCTCGGCATGTCCCTGCAGCAGGGCCGTGCGCAGTGCGGCGCGCGCCTGCACCTCCTCGCTGCGCGCCAGGCCCTTGCGCTGCACGCCCGCGCCGCCGTGGATGACCAGCAGGGGCGTCGGTGCCGTGGACGTGGACGTGGCCGACACGGTCACCGCTGGCGGCGCGGCGACTGCAGGAGCAACGAGGGGCAGCAGGATGGCAAACAGGCACGCGCGCAGCGTCATCAGGCAACTCCGGAGGACAGGATGCCACCACGCTGCCCGCACCCGGCGCTGCTGGCAAGTGCTGGGGGGCAGCGCAACGGGATTCGCCACCCCGGTGCGCGGGCAGTTCTCCACACGACGCGTGGAGAGGGGCGGGGATTTGGTGTGGACAAGTAGCGCTGAGCACCACGGCGCAGGCGTTTCCGGACGCGGCACTTTTTTGTCCAGACCGCGCGGGGTTTTCCACACCCGGCGTGGAAAGCGATGGGGGTTATATGTGGACAAGTGCCATGGAGCCTGTCGCAGCGTGCGTTTCCGTGGGCGGCTGTTTTTTCGCCACACGACGCAGTACGCCGTCCGCAGGAATCCGCCGGCCGGTGGTCGACGGCGCTGTCGCCCACGCTCCCCTGCACGGTGCTTCGCGCATGAAAAAACCCCGCGCGAGGCGGGGTTCAGTACCGGTGGCGGGACGACCGGGGCCGCCTCCTACTGGATTCAGACGTTGAAGCGGAAGTGCAGGATGTCGCCTTCCTGCACACGGTATTCCTTGCCTTCCAGGCGCAGCCGCCCGGCTTCCTTCGCGCCGGCTTCGCCCTTGTACTTGATGAAGTCGTCATACGCGATGGTTTCGGCGCGGATGAAGCCCTTCTCGAAGTCGGTATGGATGACCGCGGCCGCCTGCGGCGCGGTCGCGCCCTTGCGCACCGTCCAGGCACGGACTTCCTTCACGCCTGCGGTGAAGTAGGTCTGCAGGCCGAGCAGCTGGTATGCCGCATTGATCACGCGGTTCAGGCCGGGCTCGTCCAGGCCGAGGTCGGCGAGGAAGGTGTCACGGTCTTCGTCGTCCAGCTGCGAGAGCTCTTCTTCGATCGCTGCCGAGACCGGCACCACGCGGGCGCCCTCTTCGGCCGCGCGCGCACGCACGGCGTCCAGGTGCGGGTTGTTCTCGAAACCATCCTCCAGCACGTTGGCGATGTACATCACCGGCTTGAGGGTGAGCAGGAACAGGTCGCGTACCAGCGCCTTCTCTTCCTCGTCCAGGCCGGCAGAACGACCTGCCTTGCCGTCGGCCAGCGCAGCCTGCAGCTTGGCCAGCACCGGCTTGCGTGCGGCGGCTTCCTTGTCGCCGCCCTTGGCTGCGCGCTCGGCGCGGTTGAGCGCCTTTTCCACGCTGTCCAGGTCAGCCAGGGCCAACTCGGTGTCGATGGTGTCGATGTCCGAAATCGGATCGACCTTGTTGTTGACGTGGATGACGTCGGCGTTCTCGAAGCAACGCACCACGTGGGTGATCGCATCGACCTCGCGGATGTGCGCCAGGAACTTGTTGCCCAGGCCTTCGCCGCTGGCCGCACCGGCGACCAGTCCGGCGATGTCGACGAACTCCACGGCCGTCGGAATGACCTTCTGCGGATTGATGATGGCCGCCAGCTCATTCAGGCGCGGATCCGGCACCGGCACGATGCCGACGTTCGGCTCGATTGTGCAGAACGGGAAGTTTGCCGCGGCGATGCCCGCCTTCGTCAGCGCATTGAACAGCGTCGATTTGCCCACGTTGGGCAGGCCGACGATTCCGCATTTGATACCCATGTTCCACAACCTTTGGGGTGAAAGTGATCTGCAAAACGGCGCACGCGCGGCTTTGCAGACGGCTCTCCTGCCGGGCATGGCCCGGCGCCATCGATGGCGCGATGCTTACCGGGCGGTATGCAGGCGCTTCATCGCTTCGTTGAAATCGCCCTGGACGGCCAGCGGCATCACGTCGATGGCATCATCGATGGCCCGCGCCACGAGCACTTCATCCTCCTTCGATGCGCGACCCAGGACCCAGGGCACTACGCGATCCTTGTGACCGGGATGGCCGATCCCCACGCGCAGGCGATGGAACCTGCCATGCCCCAACAGGCGCATGGTATCGCGCAGCCCGTTCTGGCCCCCATGGCCGCCGTCGAACTTCAGCCGTGCCGCACCCGGCGACAGGTCCAGTTCGTCATGCGCCAACAGGGTTTCCTCGGGTTCGATCTTCCAGAACCGCTGGGCGGCGGTGACCGACTTGCCACTGAGGTTCATGAACGTGGCGGGCTTGAGCAGCCATACCGGCTGGCCGGCAATATCCACGCGTGCAGTCTCGCCGAACAGCTTGCTGTCCACGCTCCAGCGCGCGCCTGCCTTTTCGGCCAGTGCCTCTACAAAATGAAACCCAGCGTTATGCCGGGTCCGTAGATGCTCGGCTCCGGGGTTTCCCAGGCCGACAATGAGTCGCAATCCTGCCATATTCCCTTCCTGTCACCCCTGCCCCGATCGCCGGCAGGTACGGCGCCCGTCCCGGAGGACAGGCGCCGTGGAGGCATTACTCGGCAGCCGGTGCGTCTTCGGCGGCTTCGTCAGCTTCTTCCTTGCCGTGCTTGGCGGTGACCACGGCATCATCGTGATCCTTGCCCAGCGCCAGCGCCGGAATCTCAACGCCCTTCGGCAGCTTGAGGTCGGACAGGTGGATCACGTGGCCGGCTTCCAGCGCGCCCAGGTCGACTTCGATCGACTCCGGCAGGTCCTTCGGCAGGCAGGTGATGGTCACTTCCTTCACTTCGTGGGTGACCACGATGTCCGACGCCTTGCCGGCCGGCGAGGTGTCTTCGTTGATGAAGTGCAGCGGCACCGAAGCGGTCAGGGCTTCGTTTTCGTTCACGCGCAGGAAGTCCAGGTGCAGGATCAGCTGCTTGAACGGGTGGCGCTGCATGTCACGCAGCAGCACGCGCTCGACCTTGCCGTCCAGGTTCAGGTCCAGGATGGACGAGTAGAACCAGTCGTTGTACTGGGCGAGCCAGATTTCGTTGTGGTCGAGGCTGATGGCGACCGGCTCGGCGTTGCCGCCGTAGACGATCGCCGGGATCACACCAGCGTGACGCAGGCGGCGGCTCGCACCCTTGCGCTGCAGTTCACGCTTGGTGACCTTGATTTCATGGGTCTTGGACATTTTCTACTACCTGTTGGATGCCCTGCCGGATGGCGGGGCGGATGAAGGCACTTCCGCGACCAGAAGTGCCCTTGGAGTCCTGGCCGTCGCCGGCCCGGACAAAAAATCAGTCGACGTACAGCGAGCTGACCGACTCGCCGAAGGCGATGCGGCGCATCGTTTCGGCCAGCATTTCCGCCACACTCAGCTGGCGGATCTTGCTGCAGACGCGGGCGGCATCCTTCAGCGGAATGGTGTCGGTCACCACCAGCTCGTCGAGCTGTGAGTTGTTGATGTTGTCCACCGCCGGACCGGACAGCACCGCGTGGGTGCAGTACGCGGCCACCTTCAGCGCGCCGCGCGCCTTCAGCGCCGCAGCCGCCGCACACAGGGTACCGGCGGTGTCGACGATGTCATCGACCATGACGCACGTCTTGCCTTCGACGTCACCGATGATGTTCATCACCGTGGAGACGTTGGCGCGCGGACGGCGCTTGTCGATGATCGCCAGGTCGGCGTCGTCCAGCCGCTTGGCGACGGCGCGCGCACGCACCACACCGCCCACGTCCGGCGACACCACGATCAGGTTTTCCGTCCCGTAGGCGCGCCAGATGTCGGCGAGCAGCAGCGGGGACGCATACACGTTGTCGACCGGGATATCGAAGAAGCCCTGGATCTGGTCGGCATGCAGGTCCACGGTCAGTACCCGGTCGGCGCCGGCGGTGCTGAACATCTTCGCCGCCAGCTTGGCGGTGATCGGCACGCGCGAGGAGCGCATGCGGCGATCCTGGCGGGAATAGCCGAAGTACGGCACCACGGCGGTGACGCTGGCCACCGATGCGCGCTTGAGCGCGTCGATCAGCACCAGCAGCTCCATCAGGTTCTCGGCGCTGGGGGCGCTGGTCGGCTGGATCACGAACACGTCCTGCTTGCGGACGTTCTCCTCGATCTCGACCTGGACCTCACCGTCGGAGAAGTGCGAAACCAGTGCCTTGCCCGGACGCACGCCCAGTTCCTTGCAGATGTTCTGTGCGAGGCGTTTGTTGGCGTTGCCGGAAAAGACCAGCAGGTTGGGCGACTCTTGCATCATGGTTGTCTCGGGCGGGGGCGAGTGGCAAAGACCGGATGACCACAGGCACCCGGAAGGCCCCTGCAGCTGATTGCATCACGGCGTTTCCACGTCCCGCGCAGACAACTGCGCTGGATGGCGCGGACACGGCCGCAAGTGGCAGGGGCGGGAGGATTCGAACCTCCGAATGCCAGGATCAAAACCTGGTGCCTTGGGCCTCTTGGCGACGCCCCTGCATCAAATGAATCAGTTACGCTCGAGTGCATCCAGCAG
>JAZBLM010000166.1:0-5539 GCA_037033225.1 Pseudomonadota bacterium | reverse complement strand
GTCGCGGCGATGGACGTGCTGGCGCCGGGCATCGGCGAGATCATCGGCGGCAGCCAGCGCGAAGAGCGCCTGGACGTGCTCGACGCGCGGATGGCGCAGTTCGGACTGGACCGCGAACATTACGGCTGGTACCGGGATTTCCGCCGCTATGGCTCGGTGCCGCACGCCGGCTTCGGCCTGGGCTTCGAGCGCCTGGTGGTGTATGTCTGCGGCCTGTCGAACATCCGCGACGCCATCGCCTACCCGCGTGCACCGGGCAGCGCCGACTTCTGAGCAACCATCCTGCGGAGGCATTGCAACCATGACCCTGTTTTTCGCGCTGTGTTTCTTCGGCGTGGCGATCGCCGGGTTCAGTGCCTTCGTGATCTTCTGGCCACTGACCCTGGTGCATCTGCGCGACCGTCATCCGGAGCTTGCGCAGCGCTTCGGCAGTGGTGCCTTCCTCAAGCCCGATGCCCTGGGCTGGCTGCTGCGCCGCGACTACCGTGCACAGCCGGACCGGTCGCTGTCGGGACTGGCGACGCCGGCCTGGGTATCGCTGTTGACCCTGCTGGCCGGATTGGGCATGGCTGCCCTGCTCTGGCTGGCATCGATCTGGTAATCACGAAATGAACGAAGAGACGGCGACGCAGGACAGCTGGTGGCTGGCCAGCGTGGGCAATACGCTGATCTGGGCGCGGCTGCGGATCCGCCCGGCCGGGACCGCCGAGGTGCTCGACAGCGACGGCAACACGCTGAGCTACGACGGTGAAGATACCGCGCGGGCGCAGCTGTTCGATGCCGAGTTCGTCGAGTTCGACGGGCTGGACGAGGAAGACGCGCTGGTGCGCGGCTTCAGCCTGCATGAGGTGCAGCCACCCCACGCGACCACCGACGAAGGATTGCGCGGACTGATGGTGCAGTCGCTGGGCCGCACGGTCTAGACCGGTGTTCATCCCGCGCGCGTTTGCCGGTACCGACCTGCAGTGGCTGGACGCGCTGCTGGCCCGCGATGCGTTCGTCACCCTGCTCACCACCGGTGACGATGGCCTGCCTGAGCTGACCCGGCTGCCCGTGCTGTACCGTCGGCAGGAGCAGGTGATCGAACTGCGCGGGCACTGGGCCCGGGCCAATCCGCAATCGCGCCGCGACGGTCCCGCCAAGGTGCTGGTGGACGGCCCGCATGGCTATGTGTCCGCGTCCTGGTACCCGGACAAGGAGGCCATGGCGCGGGTTCCGACCTGGAATCATGCGGCCGCCGAACTGCGCGGCACGCTGCACCGGTTCGACGATCCAGACGCGCTCGCACGGCTGGTGGCCGACACCAGCGATCATTTCGAGACCCAGGTCGGCCAGGCATGGCGATTCGAACCGGAGCGCGAAGATCACCGCAGCCAGCTGCGCGGGATCATCGGTTTCCGTTTCGTGGTGGACACCGTGCAGCTGAAGATGAAGCTCAGCCAGAACCACCCGGTGGCCAACCAGCAGGCGGTGATCGCCGGACTTGAACGCCTGCCCTCGGCTGCATCACACGAGCTGGCGCACTGGATGCGCCGCTTCCTGGACGCACCCGGATCGGCGCGCGACTGACCCTCCTTCCCTTCCCGCGACGCCGCGGCCCGATGCCGCGCCTTGCCCCCACACACCGTCAGGGACCTTGCATGAAAGACGTCTTCAAACTGCTGCAGAACAACCGCGAATGGGCCGACCGCATCCAGCAGGAAGATCCTGAGTTCTTCCACCGGCTGTCGACCCAGCAGCACCCGGAGTACCTGTGGATCGGCTGCTCCGATTCGCGCGTGCCGGCCAACCAGATCATCGGGATGGCGCCGGGGGAAGTGTTCGTCCATCGCAACGTGGCCAACGTGGTGGCCCACACCGACCTGAACTGCCTGAGCGTCATCCAGTACGCGGTGGACCAGCTGAAGGTGAAGCACATCCTGATCGTGGGCCACTACGGTTGCGGTGGTGTCCACGCCAGCCTCAACAACGTCCGCGTCGGCCTTGCCGACAACTGGCTGCGGCACGTTGGGGACGTTGCGCAGAAGCACGCCGCCATCCTCGATGCGATCGACGACCCCGCGCTGCGGCATGCGCGCCTGTGCGAACTCAACGTCATCGAGCAGGTGGCCAATGCCTGCCAGTCCACCATCGTGCGTGATGCCTGGGCACGCGGCCAGAAACTCACCGTGCATGGCTGGGTGTACAGCCTGCGCGACGGCAGGGTCCGCGAGATGGGCATCGACGTCGAAAGTGCAGATGCACTGCAGCCGGCCTACGAGAAGGCCCTCTCCTTCGTCCCGCGCAAGGGCAAGCGCGACTGAACGCCATATCGGAGCCCCGCATGCTTCCTGCACCCATCAACCTGATGGCCTGGGTCGAAGAAAACCGTCATCTGCTGAAGCCGCCGGTGGGCAACAGGATGATCGAGAACGGCGACTTCATCATCATGGTGGTCGGCGGGCCCAACGCGCGCACCGACTTCCACATCGATCAAGGGCCAGAGTGGTTCTACCAGCTGGAGGGCGAGATGGTCCTCAAAGTCCAGGAAGACGGCCGCGTGCGCGATATTCCCATCCGCGCCGGCGAGATCTTCCTGCTGCCCGGCGGCGTGCCCCACTCGCCCCGGCGCCCGCCCGGCGGCATCGGCCTGGTGGTCGAACGTCGGCGGCTGCCGCACGAACGCGACGGCGTGGTGTGGCACTGCGAGCGTTGCAACCACAAGCTGCACGAAGAATGGTTCACGCTGCAGAACATCGAGACCGACCTCCCGCGCCTGTTCGCGCTCTACCATGCCGACGCGTCGCTGCGTACCTGTGATGCCTGCGGGCACCTCGACCCACTACCCCGATAGTGACGGCCGCTGGCCGTCAACGCTCGCTGGCAATCACGGCCGCTGCCCGCCAATCGGGTAGCGCCGTCGACCGCTGTTCCGCATCGCTCGCCAACCGGGCTCGGCGCTACACTGTAAACCACACACCACCGCTTGGTCTGTCATGTCCGAACTGTTGAGCCGTGCCCATGCCATCGCCCTCGATGACGCCGATCCGCTGCGGGCGCTGCGCAGCGAATTCCTGATCCCGCAGCACGACGGCGGCGAGCAGATCTACTTTGTCGGCAACTCGCTCGGCCTGCAGCCGCGCGGCGCACGCGATGCCGTGCACGAGGTGCTGGATCGCTGGGCGAGCGTGGCCGTGGAAGGCCATTTCACCGGACCGACGCAGTGGCTGGGCTACCACCGCCTGGTAAGCATGCAGCTGGCGAAGGTGGTCGGTGCGCTGCCCAGCGAAATCGTGGCCATGAACACGCTCAGCGTGAACCTGCACCTGATGATGGTCAGCTTCTACCGGCCCACGACGGAGCGTCCGGTGATCCTGATGGAGGCCGGTGCCTTCCCCACTGACCGCCACGCGGTCGAGGCACAGATCCGCTTCCACGGCTTCGACCCGACCGACTGCCTGGTCGAAGTGCAGCCGGATGAAGCGAATGGCACGATCTCGCTGGAAGCCGTCGAGCAGGCCATCGTCACGCACGGCCCCCGGCTCGCGCTGGTGCTGTGGCCCGGCGTGCAGTACCGCACCGGTCAGGCCTTCGACCTGCAGGCGATCACCACGCTGGCGCGCCGGCACGGCGCGCGCATCGGCTTCGACCTTGCCCACTCGGTCGGCAACCTGCCCCTGCAGATGCACGACGTGGCGCCGGATTTCGCGGTCTGGTGCCATTACAAATATCTCAACAGCGGGCCCGGTGCCGTGGCGGGTGCCTTCGTGCATGAACGCCACCATCACGATGCCAGCCTGCCCCGCTTCGCCGGCTGGTGGGGCCACGAAGAGTCGACCCGTTTCCAGATGGCACCGCAGTTCATTCCCGCAGTGGGTGCCGAGGGCTGGCAACTGAGCAATCCGCCGATCCTCGGCCTTGCGCCGCTGCGCGCTTCGCTGGACCTGTTCGAACGCGCAGGCATGCCTGCGCTGCGCGCCAAGTCGCTGGCCCTGACCGGGCTGCTCGATGAGCTGGTGCAGGCGCGCCTGCCGCACGTGCTCGAACGCATCACACCCGCAGATGCCGGACGACGCGGCTGCCAGTTGTCGCTGCGCGTAGCCGGCGGCCGCGAGCGCGGTCGCGCGCTGTTCGAGCACCTGCGCGAGGCAGGCGTATTGGGCGACTGGCGCGAACCGGACGTCATCCGCATCTCGCCCACGCCGCTGTACAACCGCTACCAGGATCTGCACCGCTTCGTGGACGAAGTGGAAGCATGGGCTGCCCGATGACGTCCTGCAGGACCGTACCGTGAGCGCAACCACGTCCCGCTCGCTGACCCTGGTCGGCGCAGGCCTTGCCGGTTCGCTGCTGGCCATCCTGCTGTCGCGCCGTGGCTGGGACATCACCGTCTACGAACGCCGCGGCGACCCGCGCGTCAGCGGCTATGAAAGTGGCCGCTCGATCAACCTGGCGCTGGCAGAGCGCGGTCGCAACGCACTGCGACAGGCCGGCGCGGAAGTCGAGGCCGCGGTGATGTCGCGGGCGGTCATGATGCGCGGCCGGATGGTCCATCCGCGCAGCGGCGAGCCACCGCAACTGCAGCGCTATGGCCGCGATGACAGCGAAGTGATCTGGTCGATCCACCGCCGCGAGCTCAATGTCATCCTGCTGGAGCTGGCGGAGCAGGCCGGGGCGCGTGTGCATTTCCATCGCCGCCTGCACACCGTGGATTTCGATGCGCAGCATGCGCGCTTCATCGATGATCGCGACGACACTCCGCACGACATCCACTTCGAAAGCCTGGTAGGCACCGACGGCGCAGGCTCGGCGCTGCGTGCGGCGATGAACCGGCGCCAGCCGCTCGGCGAGCGCATCGAGTTCCTCGACCATTCCTACAAGGAGCTGGAGATACCGCCGGCCGCTGAAGGACGCTTCAGCATCGACCCGTTCGCATTGCACATCTGGCCGCGCGGCCGTTTCATGTGCATCGCGCTGCCGAACCATGAAGGCACATTCACCGTCACCGTGTTCCTGCCCAACAAAGGCACGCCGGGGTTCAATACGGTCACCACCGGTGAGCAGGCCCACGCCCTGTTCGAACGCGAATTTCCCGATGCGCTGCCACTGATGCCGGACCTGCGGGCCGACTGGGACCGCCACCCGCCCGGTCTGCTGGGGACGCTGTACCTGGAACGCTGGCATAGCGACGACAAGGCTGTGCTGCTGGGCGATGCAGCGCACGCGATGGTGCCTTTCCACGGCCAGGGCATGAACTGCGCATTCGAAGACTGCGTGGCCCTGGCGCGGCACCTGGACACGGCCGTGGATCGTCGCGCCGCCTATTCGGCGTTCGAGATCGAGCGCTCGCCGAACGCCCGGGCCATCCAGCAGATGGCACTGGAAAACTACACCGAGATGCGCGACCAGGTGGCCGACCCGGCCTTCCTGCTGCAGCGTGAACTGGAGCTGGCCCTGCAGCAGCGGTGGCCCACACGCTTCGTGCCACACTACACCATGGTAACTTTCCTGCACACGCCCTACGCGGTCGCGCTGGAGCGCACCCGGATCCAGCGCCGCA
>JAZBLM010000165.1:0-5565 GCA_037033225.1 Pseudomonadota bacterium | reverse complement strand
CGACGTGACGTCCAGGCCGGTGCGTTCTGCCTCTTCGGTGACGCGCAGGCCGACGATCGCCTTGACCAGCAGCAGGATGACGGCCGTCACCACCGCGCACCAGATCATGGTGAAGGCCACGCTGACGAACTGCACCCACAGCTGATGCCCGATGTCCAGGTCGGCCTTGGTTCCGCCCAGCGACTGCGCGCTGAACACACCGGTCAGCAGCGCGCCGACGATGCCGCCAATGCCGTGCACACCGAACACGTCAGCGGTGTCGTCCACCCTGAGCAGGCGCTTGAGTCCGGTCACGCCCCATACGCAGGCCGCACCGGCCACCAGGCCGATGACCAGCGCCCCCATCGGGCCGACCGTACCGCAGGCCGGCGTGATGCCGACCAGGCCGGCGACCGCGCCGGAGGCCGCGCCAAGCGCGGACGGTTTGCCCTTGGTGATCGACTCGACCAGCGTCCAGCCCACCACCGCCGCTGCGGTGGCGAGGAGGGTATTAAGGAAGGCCAGCGAGGCAACGGTGTCGGCGGCGGCCGCCGAACCGGCGTTGAAGCCGAACCAGCCCACCCACAGCAGCATTGCGCCGATATAGGTGTAGACCACGTTGTGAGGCTTCAACGCCGTGTGGCCGTAGCCGATCCGCTTGCCCACGAAGTAGGCGCCGACCAGGCCGGCTACACCGGCGTTGATGTGCACCACGGTACCGCCGGCAAAATCGATCGCGCCCATCTCTGCGAGGTAACCGCCCCCCCAGACGATGTGTGCCATCGGGATGTAGCTCAGGGTGAACCACAGCACCGAGAACAGCATCACGGCCTTGAACTTGATGCGCTCGGCGAACGCGCCGACGATCAGCGCGGTGGTGATGCCCGCGAAGGTGGACTGGAACGCCACGAACAGATAATCAGGCAGGCCTGCGATCGGCGTGTTGCCGACCGAGTCCGGGGTGAAGCCTTTCAGGAAGGCGAACTGGCTGAAGGAGCCGAAGAACGCGTTGCCTTCGCTGAACACCGCGCTGTAGCCGTAGGCCACCCACAGGATGACCACCAGCGAGAACACCACCAGGATCTGGCTGAGCACCGACAGCACGTTCTTCGAGCGCACCAGCCCGCCATAGAACAAGGCCAGGCCCGGCACCACCATCAGCAGCACCAGCAGGGTGGACACCATCATCCAGGCCACGTCACCGTGGTCGAACGCGGGCGCGGCGGCGGCCGCTTCCACGGCGGGTGCGGCGACCGGCGCGGGCGCCAGCGGCTCGACCGTGACCTCTTCGCTGGGCAGCGGCGTGAGCTGTGCCTGGGCGTGCGCGGTGCCCGGGAACACCCCCACGGCCAGTGCACTGAGAAGCATCATCAGGCACACCAGATGGAACCGGGCTTGCCACCCGGCGAACAGTCGACTTTTCATGCGGGGGATCTCCGAGTGGATTACAGCGCGTCGGCGCCGATTTCGCCGGTGCGGATGCGGATGACCTGTTCGACAGGCGTGACGAAGATCTTGCCGTCGCCGATCTTGCCGGTGCCGGCCGCACTCTGGATCGCTTCGATGACCGCGTCGGTGCGGTCGTCGGTCACCACGGTTTCGATCTTGATCTTGGGCAGGAAGTCCACGACATACTCGGCACCGCGGTACAGCTCGGTGTGGCCCTTCTGGCGTCCGAAGCCTTTCACTTCGGTCACGGTGATGCCCGACACGCCCGCATCGGACAGGGCCTCGCGGACCTCGTCGAGCTTGAACGGCCGGATGATGGCGGAGATCAGTTTCATGCGCATATCCCGAGGGTGGAGGGGTCCACGGCATCTGCCGGCCGTGGCGTCATGCAACCACGGGCCATCACGGGGATGGCCGCGGCTGTTGCACCGGACATGGCCTGGGCCCAGGCGGCTGTGCCTCTCTCCTTGCACAGCCGGTGACGCGGGAGGGAGGTGGGGCCCATGACGCGCGTCCGGTTTCGCTTGCCCCCTGACGGAGCCTTTCCAACAGCAGTGCAGGCGTCATCTCCTCCGGCTCCCCAGCCGGAGGAAATGCGGCGATGACGGAGGTGGGAGGGGTATCCTCCGCCACCGCCGCGCGTGCTCAGCTGGCGTAGTACAACTGGTATTCCAGCGGATGGGTGGCCGCACGGAACTTGGTGACTTCCTGCATCTTCAACGCGATGTAGCCGTCGATGAAATCGTCGTCCATCACGCCGCCGGCCTTCAGGAACTCGCGGTCCTTGTCCAGCGCTTCCAGGGCCTGGTCCAGCGAAGAGCAGACCTGCGGGATCAGCTTCTCTTCTTCCGGCGGCAGGTCGTACAGGTCCTTGTCACTCGGCGCGCCCGGGTCGATCTGGTTCTTGATGCCATCCAGGCCCGCCATCATCAGCACGGTGAAGGTCAGGTAGCCGGACTGGATCGGATCGGGAAAGCGCATCTCGATGCGGCGCGCCTTCGGATTGGTCACGAACGGGATGCGGCAGGAGGCCGAGCGGTTGCGTGCCGAATAGGCCAGCATCACCGGTGCTTCGAAGCCCGGGACCAGGCGCTTGTAGCTGTTGGTGCCGGCGTTGGCGAAGGCATTGATGGCCTTGGCATGCTTGAAGATGCCGCCGATGTACCAGAGCGCCATCTGGCTCAGGCCGCCGTAGCCTTCGCCGGAGAACAGGTTGGTGCCGCCCTTGGACAGCGACTGGTGCACGTGCATGCCGCTGCCGTTGTCACCGACGATCGGCTTGGGCATGAACGTAGCGGTCTTGCCGTTGCGGTGCGCCACGTTCTTGATGACGTACTTCATCCGCAGCAGTTCGTCGGCCTTCTGCACCAGCGTGCTGAACTTGGTGCCGATCTCGCACTGGCCGGCGGTGGCGACTTCGTGGTGCTGCACTTCCACTTCGATGCCGACCTGCTCCAGCGTCTTGCACATTTCAGCGCGCAGGTCGTGCAGCGTGTCGGTAGGCGGCACGGGGAAGTAGCCGCCCTTGACGCCCGGACGGTAGCCGCTGTTGGCACCGTCATACTTGGCGCCGCTGTTCCAGGCGGCCTCTTCGGAGTCCACCTTGAAGAAGGTGTTGCCCATCTCGTTGGCGAAGCGCACCGAGTCGAAGATGAAGAATTCCGGCTCCGGACCGAAGAAGGCGGTTTCGGCGATGCCGGACGACTTCAGGTACGCCTCGGCGCGCTTGGCGATGCCGCGCGGGCAGCGGCCGTAGGGCTGCATGGTGGCCGGGTCGAGGATGTCACAGCTGATCACGATCGTGGGATCGGCGTAGAACGGGTCGATGTAGGCGCTGGACGGGTCCGGCAGCAGCACCATGTCCGATTCGTTGATGCCTTTCCAGCCGGCAATGGAGCTGCCGTCGAACATCTTGCCTTCTTCGAACAGCGACGCTTCGATGATGCTGACCGGGAAGGTGACGTGCTGCTCGATGCCACGCATGTCGACGAAACGCAGATCGACGAACTCGATCTGGTTGTCCTTGACCAGCTTCTCAACGTTTTCAACGGACATCGGTGCAACCTCGGTGGGAATTGAATGCCTGGTCCTGATAACAGCAAGGTCCATGCCAACATTTCGTCTCCCGCAACCCATTGATTCGCATCAACCTGCGCAGCAATGACGCGCCGCGAACGCACCACGCTGGTGCAGGCGGCAGGTGGTGCACTGACTTGGTGCGCGGCGGGATGGTCTATCCTTTCGGGCAACTCTGCTGCTCCCGGCCCGTTTTCTCCATGTCCGATCTGTTTTCCGCCCTGCTGCTGGGCATCCTTGAAGGCCTCACCGAATTCCTGCCGGTTTCCAGTACCGGTCACCTGCTGATCGCGCAGCACTGGCTCGGCGCACGTTCGGACTTCTTCAACATCATCATCCAGGCCGGGGCGATCCTGGCCATCACCCTGGTATTCCGCCAGCGCCTGTGGACATTGGCCACCGGCCTGCACCAGCGCGAAAACCGCGACTACGTAATGAAGCTGGGCGCGGCCTTCCTGGTCACCGCGGTGGTGGGCCTGCCCGTGCGCCTGGCCGGCTGGGAACTGCCCGAGACGGTGACCCCGGTGGCGTGGGCGCTGATCATCGGCGGCATCTGGATGCTGCTGGTGGAGGCCTATACCGCGCGCCTGCCTGACCGCGACCAGGTCACCTGGACGGTGGCCATCGGCGTGGGCATCGCGCAGGTGGTCGCGGGCGTGTTTCCGGGCACCTCGCGTTCGGCGTCGGCGATCTTCCTGGCGATGCTGCTGGGACTGAGCCGGCGCGCTGCGGCCACTGAATTCGTGTTCCTGGTCGGCATTCCCACCATGTTCGCCGCCAGCGCCTATGCGTTCCTGGAACTGGCCAAGGACGGCAAGCTCGCCACCGAAAACTGGACCGACGTCGGCGTCGCGTTCCTCGCCGCTGTCGTCACCGGGTTCGTCGTAGTGAAGTGGTTGCTGGGTTACATCAAGTCGCATCGCTTCACTGCGTTTGCGGTGTACCGCATCCTGCTCGGCGCGGCCCTGCTGCTGTGGTTGCCTGCCGGCAACTGAATCCCGCGACGTGCGGCTGACCCCGCTCTGCGCGCACGTCCGTTCTGAACCAGGTCATTCCAGGAGAATCTCCATGAAACGTACTCTGCTGCTGTCCCTGCCCTTCGCCCTGCTCGCTGCGTGCAGCCAGAGCCCGGCCCCGGCCGGCAACGCCGATGACCTGGCGCCTGCGCCGACCGCTGCGGCCGCGCAGAAGACCATCGCCCATCTGGATGCGCAGCGGTTGCAGGGCCAGCACTGGCATCTGAAAGACGCCACCGGTGCCGACGGCAAGCGCATCGACGCACTGCTCACGCGGAGCGACAAGCCGGTGACGCTGGACTTCAGCGATGGCCGTGTGGCGGTCTCCAATACCTGCAACCGCATGAGTGGAGGCTACACGCTGGGCGATGGCAGCCTGACGGTGGCACAGCTGGTCTCGACCGAGATGGCCTGCGAACCTTCGGTGATGGCCATTGACCAGGCCGTGTCCAGCCGCCTGCAGGGTGCGCTCAGCACCGATCTGGCCGACAACGGTGAGCTGACACTGCGCACGGCGCAGGGCGATGTGCTGGTGTTCCAGCCCGAACCGACCGCAGAGACCCGCTTCGGCGGCCCGGGCGAGCGCGTGTTCCTGGAAGTGGCTGCGCAGACCAAGGCGTGCCCGCATCCGCTGATCAAGGACAAGCAGTGCCTGCAGGTCCGTGAGGTGCGCTATGACGATCAGGGGCTGAAGCAGGGCGAGCCGGGTGCGTTCGAGAATTTCTACGACAGCATCGAGGGCTACACGCACGAAGCCGGCATCCGGAATGTGCTGCGGGTGAAGCGTTTCAAGGTCGCCAATCCGCCGGCGGATGCGTCGTCGCAGGCGTATGTGCTGGATATGGTGGTGGAGTCGGCTGTCGAGAAGTGACGGCGAACGGGTGAGACCCCCTCGCGGCGTGCTGCTGCGAGGAGCAGGCTGCGTGATTTGCGACGGGAGGGTCGCTCTGACAGCTTCCGAGTGCCGCCCGCCGCGTAATAAGAAAATGGAAAAGCGGTAGCGCCGACCCATGGTCGGCGAGCGCAGCGGGCCGTTGGCGGGAAG
>JAZBLM010000164.1:0-5684 GCA_037033225.1 Pseudomonadota bacterium | reverse complement strand
GGTGGCGGGTCTCGCGAGGCCAGCCCTGACGGCCAGCGGCCGTCACCACCGGATCCTGGGCGTCACAATCCTACCGGCCCTTGCTCACTCCCGATCGTCGCGTGTCCACACTGCGTCGTGCTCGCGCTTGACCGGGAACTTCGGCACCGCACTGTACGCCGGCGCGCACAGCGCGCGACCGTCCCGGACGTCGAACCGCGCACCGTGCAGCACGCACTCGATGCTGCCCTCCGCGCTGTTGAACTCCCCCGACGACAGCTCGAACTCCTCATGCGTGCACTGGTCCTCCAGTGCATACAGTTCGCCAGCCAGGTTGAACACCACGATCGGCGTACCGGTCACTTCGTCGAACACGCTCTTCATCTCGCCGGGCAGCAGCTCTGCGCTGGCGCACACGAACGTCCACGCGGCGCTCATGGCTGCTCGCCCACGAGCTGCTTCTCCAGTACCTCGAACTGCAGGTCGTCACGCCTGGGAATGCCGAAGCGCTCATCTCCGTACGGGAACGGCTTCTTGATGCCGGTCCGCCGATACCCGCGACGCTCGTAGAAGGCGATCAGCTCCTCGCGGACATCGATCACGGTCATCAGCATGCTCGCGAGGTTCCATTCGCGCATGCCGTGGGCTTCGGCGGCAGCGAGGACCTGCTTGCCCAACCCGCTGCCCTGCTCGGCAGGATCCACCGCGAACATGCCGAAATATCCGTGCTCGCCGCCATCGGCAACATGCGCACAGGCCAGCAGGCGGTCGCCGCGCTCGGCCAGCAGGATGGTCGAACGCGGCCGGTCCAGGTCAGCCTGCAGGCCCTCGGCGTCGATGCGGGCGCCGTCGAGGATATCGGCTTCGGTGGTCCAGCCGACACGACTGGCGTCCCCGCGGTAGGCGGCGGTGACCAGGGCAATCAAAGCGGGGATGTCAGCCGACGTGGCGGCGCGGAAGGTCAGCATGCTCATCCTCATAGTGTAGATGCGTCAGCGCATCGGTAACAGGCGACGCATGCCGCGCCCGCGCTGTTGCCGGCCCGTAGGCTGCCATTCCGGGCGCGACGCGTCGGCGCGTCAGGAAACTGCGTGGTAAGCCATCAGCATTTCCACGCTCGCAGCATGTCTCGATTCACGCGTTCAAATGCGACGGATCAGGACAGTGAAAGCTCGAATACTGCGAACATTGGCCATATTCAAATGAATGTCGCGCACTAGGATCAACGGCCCTTATCCGAGTGCGCTCCCATGTCGACATCATTTTCCGGCACGACCACCCCCCATCGCCCTGCGGTTTCCATCCTGGGCGCCGGTCACTGCGGATGTGCGATGGCCGTCGATCTCGTGCAGCGCGGGTTCGATGTGCTGCTCTACGCCGATCCGGGCCACCGCCGTTCGCTGGATGCGATCGATGCAGCGGGTGGATTGACGGCCAAGGGCATACGCACGGGCCACGTCGCACCCCGCCTCAGCACGCGCCTGTCCGACGCGCTGCAATTTTCCGACCATCTCATCGTGGCCCTGCCTGCCAGCGCGCACGATGCCCTGATCGCTGCATTGGTCATGCACGACCTGCGCTCCCATACCCTTATTGGCATCAATGGCAACTTCTTCGTGCTTGCGGCGGCACGACGGATCACCGCCCGGCTGATCGCCGAGACCAGCACCGCGCCCTTCGCTGCCCGCGTGCGGGGCAACGTGGTGACCGTGAAGGGGGAGAAAGCGATGATGTGGGCCGGAGCAGGTGCGCCGCCCACGGCTTCGGACCGCGAGCGGGTGCAGCGCTGTTTCAGCATGCCGCTGGAATGGATGCCCAGCGCGCTGGCCGTGGACCTGTGCTGTGTGACCGGCGTCATCCATCCCGCGCCCATGCTGATGAACGCGGGAAGGATCGAATCCACCGCAGGTGACTTTCTGTTCTATCGCGAAGGCATGACCTCCGCCGTCGGGAAGGTGATGCATGCCGTGGACATGGAGCGCTGCGCCATCGCCTCCGGCCTCGGCCTCGCGCTGCCGTCGGCGTTGGAAATGATGAATCGCTACTACGGACTCCATCATGATGACCTGAGCAGTTTTGCGTTCCACAGCCACGTGCACAACGTGGAAAAGTCCACGCCCGATTCACTGCAGCATCGCTATCTGCTGCAGGACATTCCGTACGTGCTTACCCCGTGGGCGGCACTCGGCCGGCGCCTGGGCGTCGCGACGCGCGCCATTGATTCGCTGATCCGCCTGGCGTGCCTGGCCACCGGTGAAACGGCCATGGGCGGAGAGCGGACGCTGGCGTCGATCGGCCTGGACCGGCTCACCGCGAGTCAGCTGAGCCGGCTTGCGGTCGGCGAGACGATCGACGCCCCATAGCGACTCCGGGCCGGCTCAGGCCAGCAGCCGGCGTACCTTCGTCAGTGCGGCAATGAAGCGTTCGATCTCTTCGTGCGTGTTGTAGAAGGCCAGCGACGCACGGCACGTTGCCGCCACGCCGTAGTACTGCAGCAGCGGGTGCGCGCAGTGCTGGCCCGACCGGATCGCGATGCCTTCCAGGTCCAGCAGGGTCGCCAGGTCGTGCGCGTGCGCCCCTTCGATCAGGAACGACACCACCGCAGCCTTCCCGGCGGCCGTGCCGAAGATGCGCAGGCCCTCGATCTTGTTCAGTTCTTCGGTGAAGTGAGCCAGCAGCTCCGCTTCGCGGGCTTCGACGTGGGCGAGCCCCAGCGACTCCAGGTAGTCCACTGCCACGCCCAGCCCGATGAAGCCGGCGATGTTGGGTGTGCCCGCTTCAAACTTGTGGGGCCCCTCGTTGAACACCGTGCCATCGAAACTCACTTCACGGATCATCTCGCCGCCGCCGAGGAACGGCGGCATCGCGTCCAGGTGTTCGCGACGCGCCCACAGCGCGCCGGTACCAGTCGGGCCACACATCTTGTGCCCGGTGATGGCGTAGAAATCGCAGCCGATCGCGGCCACGTCCACCTTGCGGTGCGGCACGGCCTGCGAGCCATCTACGACGGTGACGATGCCGCGCCGACGTGCTTCGCGACAGATCTCCCGCACCGGATTGACCGTGCCCAGCACGTTCGAGACGTGGGCGACGGCCAGCAGCTTGACCTCCGGCGTCATCGCACGGCGCAGAGCGTCCAGGTCGAGTGAGCCGTCGGGCGATATCTCCGCTACGCGAACGGTCGCGCCGGTGCGCTCGGCGACCAGCTGCCACGGCACGATGTTGGCATGATGCTCCATGCGCGATACGAGGATGACATCCCCCGCCTGCAGGCGGGGCAGCGCCCACGAATAGGCGACCAGATTGAGCGCGAAGGTCGTGCCGCTGCACAGCACCAGCTCGCTGGCACGCACGTTGAGGAAGCGGGCCAGCTTGCTGCGCGCGCCTTCATAGGCGTCCGTGGCCTCTGTTCCCAGGGCGTGCACGGCGCGGCTGACGTTGGCGTTGTAGCGGCGGTAGAACTCATCCACTGCTCCGATCACCTGGATCGGCTTCTGGCCGGTGTTGGCGTTGTCGAAGTACACCAGCGGCCTGCCGTGGACTTCGCGCATCAGCAGCGGGAAATCCTGGCGGATGCGGTCCCAATCCGGGGCCGCAGCGGTATCGGGCGACACGCGCGGGGTGGTCAGGTTCATGCCACGCCGGCCTCGGCCAAGGCCCGATCCAGGCGACGACCCAGCTGCTCGCGCAGTCTATCGGGCAGGATCTTCAGCGGCTCGTGGCAGAAGGCAGCGCTGAGCAGGGCCTGGGCCTGCTCCTGTGGCAGTCCGCGGGACCGCAGGTAGAACAACGCGTTGGCATCCAGCTGGCCGACCGTCGCACCGTGCGCGGCCTTGACCTCCTCCGCGTCGATCACCAGCGTGGGCTGGGTATCGATCTCCGCATCGCTGGACAGCAGCAGGTTCTTGTTGGACAGGTTGGCGTCGGTGCCATCGGCACCTTCACGGATGTGGATGCCGCCATGGAACACCACGCGGCTGCGATTTGCGGCCACGCCACGCCACAGCAGCCCGCACGCGGTGTCGCGCGCGATATGTTCGATGCCCAGCCGCGTGTCGACGTGACGGCGGCCGGTGCCCAACAGCACGCCGTTGGCCGTCAATCGTGCATTGTCACCTTCCAGGCGGACATTGAGCTCATGGCGGCTCAGCGCGGCGCCCAGCTCGAGATCCACGCGGTGGTACTGCGCATCGCGGGCGAGCACGGCATCGGTCCTCAGGAAGCTGGTCTGGCGCGCGCCGCCGGCCTGCACGCGGGCGTGCCTGAGCACGGCCTCGCGCGCTACATGGACGTGCACCACGCTGTTGTCCAGATGCGCGGCATCGCCGGCCTGGAGATGATGCTCGACGATGCCCAGGCTTGCGCCAGCACCCAGTTCAACGAGCGAGCGGTGGTGCCAGGCTTGGTCATCGCCGCTGGCGACGCTGGCGAACACCAGCTGCACCGGCACCTCGACCTGGGTGCCCTCGGTCACCCGCAGGACTACGCCTTCGTCGGCCAATGCCGAACTCAGGCGCGCGAAAATCTCGTCGCTGCGCTCATAGTGACGTGCCAGCAGGGGCGCGCTGCCACCGTCAACGACCAGCGATGCGGACAGTGGCGCCAGCTGCACCCCGGCTGGCAGTGCATGCATGTCACTGAGTCCATCGTGCAGGCGTCCGTTGACGAATACCAGGCGCGGGGACGGAATGTCGTCCAGCAGCGCCGCATCCAGCGCCGGCGGGGCGGCCGGCGCGGCAGTGAAGCTGCGCCTCTCAAGCTGGCGCAGCGAGGTGTACTTCCATGCCTCCGCGCGCGGGCCGGGCAGGCCGTCGCGCAGCGCGGCATCGAGCACGTCACGGCGGGCGTCGCTGCCATCAAACGCGGCAGCCAGGGAATCCAGCAGAGCGCTCATCAGACCGCCGCCTCCGGCACCACGCGGTCCTTGAGGAAATCGTAGCCGTGTTTTTCCAGCTGCAGGGCGAGCTCCGGACCGCCGGACTGCACGATCCGTCCCTCCGCCAGCACGTGCACGAAGTCCGGCTTGATGTAGTCGAGCAGGCGCTGGTAGTGGGTGATAACCAGGAACGAGCGCTCCGGGCTGCGCAGCGCGTTGACGCCGTCGGCCACACTCTTGAGCGCGTCGATGTCCAGGCCGGAATCGGTTTCGTCCAGGATCGCCAGCTTCGGCTCCAGCACGGCGAGCTGGAAGATCTCGTTGCGCTTCTTCTCGCCGCCGGAGAATCCTTCGTTGACGCCGCGGTGCAGCAGCTCGTCCTTGAGATGCAGCACGGCCAGCTTCTGCCGGACAAGTTTCAGGAACTGCATGGAATCCAGTTCGTCCTGCCCGCGGGCCTTGCGCTGCGCGTTGAGCGCCGCACGCAGGAAATAAGTGTTGTTCACGCCCGGGATCTCCACCGGGTACTGGAACGCAAGGAACAGGCCGGCTGCGGCGCGCTCCTCCGGCGACAGCTCCAGCAGGTCGGCGTCTTCGAACCGCACGCTGCCTTCGCTGACCTCATAGCCATCGCGGCCGGACAGCACGTTGCCGAGCGTGGATTTGCCGGCGCCGTTGGGGCCCATGATGGCGTGCACTTGGCCGGGCTTCACGTCCAGCGAGAGGCCCTTGAGGATTTCCTTGTCGCCGATGCGCGCGTGGAGGTTGTCGATCTTCAGCATGGTGGGGGTTCCGTGGTGCGGGCCCGGGGCCCGCCTGTGATGTTTGA
>JAZBLM010000163.1:0-5817 GCA_037033225.1 Pseudomonadota bacterium | reverse complement strand
GAAGGGCGATGTGGTCATGCTGCTGGTCCGCTCCGGCGGCAACAGCGCCTTCGTGGCCGTGAAGACCGGGAGCTGACCCCGTCACGGGTCACGAGGACTGGGTAGCGCCGAAGCCAGCGGCAGGAGCCGCTGGCAACGTCGCCCGCGACGGCCCGAAGGGTGCCGGTCAGGACGGCCGGCATCGCCATGCTCGGCGAGCGCAGCGGCATGACGCGTCACGCACCATGGGAGGTCACCATCCACCGGGAACCCCCTTCCCGTGCGATAATCCAACGTTACCCTGACGACGCCCGGCGCCGCCGCCACCTCTATGTCCTCTGATTCGATGCGGAACATCCGCAACTTCTCCATCATCGCCCACGTCGACCATGGCAAGTCCACCCTGGCTGACCGCATCATCCAGCTGTGCGGTGGCCTGCAGGCCCGCGAGATGGAAGCGCAGGTGCTCGACTCCAACCCGATCGAGCGCGAGCGCGGCATCACCATCAAGGCGCAGTCGGTGTCGCTGCCGTACCTGGCGCAGGACGGCCAGACCTACCACCTCAACTTCATCGATACCCCCGGCCACGTCGACTTCTCCTATGAAGTCAGCCGCTCGCTGGCGGCCTGCGAAGGCGCGTTGCTGGTGGTCGATGCGGCGCAGGGCGTGGAAGCGCAGTCGGTCGCCAACTGCTACACCGCAGTGGAGCAGGGACTGGAAGTGGTGCCGGTGATCAACAAGATCGACCTGCCCACCGCCGACATCGAGCGTGCCAAGGCCGAGATCGAAGCGGTGATCGGCATCGATGCCGAGGACGCCGTGCCGGTTAGTGCCAAGACCGGCCTGAACGTGCAGGACGTGCTGGAAGCGATCGTCAAGCGCATCCCGCCGCCGGTGCCGCGCGACACCGACAAGCTGCAGGCGCTGATCATCGATTCCTGGTTCGACAACTACCTCGGCGTGGTGTCGCTGGTGCGTGTCATGCAGGGCGAGATCAAGGCCGGCGACAAGCTGCAGGTCATGTCCACCGGCCGCAACCACCAGGTCGACAACGTCGGCGTGTTCACCCCCAAGCGCAAGGTGCTGCCGGCCCTACGCGCGGGTGAAGTGGGCTGGGTCACGGCCAGCATCAAGGACGTGCACGGTGCGCCGGTCGGCGACACCCTGACCATGGCCGCCGATCCCGCGCCCGGGCCGCTGCCCGGCTTCCAGGAAATGCAGCCGCGCGTGTTCGCCGGCCTGTTCCCGGTGGACGCCGAAGACTACCCGGACCTGCGCGAGGCGCTGGACAAACTGCGCCTGAACGATGCGGCGCTGCGCTTCGAGCCGGAAAGCTCCGAGGCGATGGGCTTCGGCTTCCGCTGTGGCTTCCTCGGCATGCTGCACATGGAGATCGTGCAGGAGCGCCTGGAGCGCGAATACAACCTGGACCTGATCAGCACCGCGCCGACGGTGGTCTATGAAGTGCTGAAGACCGACGGCACCATCGTCAACATGGACAACCCGGCCAAGCTGCCGCCGGTGAACCAGGTGATGGAAGTGCGCGAGCCGATCATCCGCGCCAACATCCTCACGCCCGAGGAATACATCGGCAACATCATCAAGCTCTGCGAGGAAAAGCGCGGCAGCCAGCTCGGCATCAACTACCTCGGCAGCCAGGTGCAGATCAGCTACGAGCTGCCGATGGCCGAAGTGGTGCTGGACTTCTTCGACAAGCTGAAATCCGTCAGCCGCGGCTATGCCTCGCTGGACTACGCCTTCGTCCGGTTCGACGCGGGCCCGTTCGTACGCGTGGACGTGCTGATCAACGGCGACAAGGTCGATGCGCTGTCGCTTATCGTCCACCGCTCGCACTCCGATCGCCGTGGCCGCGAGCTCTGCGAGAAGATGAAGGACCTGATTCCGCGGCAGATGTTCGACGTCGCCATCCAGGCCGCCATCGGCTCGCAGGTCATTGCCCGCACCACCGTCAAGGCCATGCGCAAGAACGTTCTTGCCAAGTGCTACGGCGGTGACGTGTCGCGCAAGAAGAAGCTGCTGGAGAAGCAGAAGGAAGGCAAGAAGCGCATGAAGCAGGTCGGCCGCGTGGAGATTCCGCAGGAAGCCTTCCTCGCCGTGCTGCAGATGGACAACAAGTAAGGCTACAGTCGGCCCATGACCGGGCCGCTGGCCCCGCGACGCCGTAAAGGACACTGAATGAAAGCGTTTGAGTTCCTCCTGGTTGCCCTCACCCTGGCCTCCGGCCTGATCCTGCTGGCCGACAAGCTGTATTTCGCCCGCCGTCGCGCCCGCCGCGCCGGCCTGCTGGACACCGAGCCGGCGCTGGTGGATTACTCGCGGGCCTTCTTCCCGGTGCTGGCGATCGTGCTGGTGGTGCGCAGTTTCATTGCCGAGCCGTACAAGATTCCCTCCAGCTCGATGATGCCCAACCTGCTCATCGGTGACTTCATCCTGGTCAACAAGTTCGCCTACGGCCTGCGCCTGCCGCTGACCAACACCAAGTTCGTCCCGGTCAGCGAGCCGGAGCGCGGCGACGTGGTGGTTTTCCATTTCCCCGGGCATAACGACCAGGACCCGAACAAGGGCGAGAATTTCATCAAGCGCGTGATCGGCGTGCCCGGTGACCAGGTGGCCTTCGAGGGTAATGGCCTGATCCTCAACGGCAAGCCGGTCGAGTATCAGGACAAGGGCATCTACGCAGGCCACCGTGGCCACGGCGAGGGGGCCAGCCTGCTGGTCGAACAGCTGCCGGGCCGCACCCATACCGTGCTGGAGACGGCGTATCCTGCCGGCCAGGGGGAATGGACGGTTCCGGCCGGCCAGTACCTGGTGATGGGCGACAACCGCGACAACAGCGACGACGGCCGGTTCTGGGGCCTGCTGCCCGAGCAGAACCTGCGCGGCAAGGCGTTCCTGATCTGGCTCAACTGCTCTGGGTGGTTCTGCAAGGACGGCTTTGAGCCGTCGCGGATCGGCTCGGGCGTCAACTGATCCATTCACGCGTAACTGGGGAGAAACGCAATGAACACCCGCAAGTCGCAACGTGGCATTACCCTGACCTCCTTCCTGGTGGTCCTCATCGTGGTCGGTTTCTTCCTGTATGTCGGCATGAAGCTGTTCCCGATGTACCAGGAAAACTACGCGGTGCGTTCGGCGATGAAGAGCCTGGCCAACGAGCCGGGGATCGGCAGCATGCAGCCGGCCAACATCCAGAAGCTGCTGTTCAAGCGTCTTTACATCAATTACTCCGAGAACGTGAAGCCGGCCAACGTGAAGTTCGACCGCAAGGAAAATGGCTGGACCATGCGCGTGAACTACGAAGTGCGGCGTCCGTTGATCGGCAACCTTGACGTGGTCGGCAAGTTCGACTCAACCCAGGATCTCAGCGGTCGCGGTGTCGAATAAGACTTTCCAGCGCGGTGACCTCATCGGTCACGCTTTCTCCAATGCGGACCTGCTTGCGCAGGCCCTGCGGCACCGGTCTGCGGGCGCGCCGAACAACGAGCGCCTGGAGTTCCTGGGCGACAGCATCGTCAACATGCTGGTCGCCCAGGCACTGTATGCGCGCTGGCCCAAGGCGGACGAGGGCGCGCTGACGCGCGGACGTGCCGAGCTGGTGCGTGAAGGCGCATTGGCCGCCCGCGCACGCGAGCTGCAGCTGGGCGAGCGGCTGGTACTGGGCGCCGGTGAAATGAAGACCGGCGGCCACCGCCGCGATTCGATCCTGGCCGACGCCTTCGAGGCCGTGGTCGCGGCGATCTATCTCGATGCCGGCTTCGAAACCTGCCGTGCGGTGGTACTGCCGTGGTTCGAGGCGGCGATGGACGCGCTGCCGGCGACCGGACGCCCGGCCAAGGATCCCAAGACACGCCTGCAGGAATGGCTGCAGGGCCGGCAGAAGGTCCTGCCGGTCTATGAACTGGTGTCCGAATCCGGGGATGACCATGCGAAGGTCTTCCGCGTACGCTGCACCCTGACCGAACCGGCCGTGATCACCGAGGGCGAAGGCGCCTCGCGACGGCTGGCCGAACAACAGGCGGCCGCGGCCGCGATTGAACTACTGGTGGATTCAAAGTGACCGATCAAACCTCCCATCGTTGCGGCAGCGTTGCTGTCATCGGCCGCCCCAACGTGGGCAAGTCGACCCTGACCAATGCCCTGGTCGGGGCCAAGGTCAGCATTGTGTCCAACCGGCCGCAGACCACGCGCCACCGGCTGCTGGGCATTGCCACCTACCCGGAAGGGCAGCTCGTGCTGGTCGATACGCCCGGCCTGCACAAGGTGCAGAAGCGCGCGATGAACCGGGTGATGAACCGCGCTGCGCGCGGCTCCCTCGAAGGCGTCGACGCCGGCCTGCTGGTGATCGAGGCTGGACGCTGGGACGAAGAAGACAGCCTTGCCTTCAACGTGCTGCGCGACTCGGGCATCCCGGTGGTGCTGGTGGTCAACAAGGTTGATCGGCTGAAGGAAAAGGCGGCGCTGCTGCCGTTCCTGCAGCAGGTCACCGAAGGCCGGGAATTCGCTGCCGTGCATCCCATTTCGGCGCAGAAGCGCAACGGCCTGGAAGCGCTGGTACGCGACGTGCTGGCGCTGGTGCCGGAAGCCCCGCCGATGTTCGGCGAGGACGAGATCACCGACCGCAGCCAGCGTTTCCTGGCCGGCGAGCTGGTACGCGAGCAGTTGATGCGCCAGCTGGGCGAGGAACTGCCCTATGCGACCACGGTCGAGATCGAACGCTTCACCGAGGACGGCAACCTGCTGCGGATCGGTGCGGTGATCTGGGTCGAGCGCGAAGGCCAGAAGGCCATTGTGATCGGCAAGGGCGGTACCCGCCTGAAGGACATCGGCGCCAAGTCGCGGATGCAGATGGAACGTCTGTTCGGTGCCAAGGTCTTCCTGGAAACCTGGGTGCGCGTGCGCGAAGGCTGGTCCGACGACGAGGCCGCACTGAAGGCCTTCGGCTACGAATAAGCACCGGTCGCACGGCTGCCGCTGATGCACATCGAGGCCGAACCGGGCTTTGTCCTGCATGCGCGGGCGTACCGCGAAACCAGCCTGCTGGTGGAGGTGCTGAGCGCCTCGCATGGCCGGCTGGGGGTGCTTGCACGCGGGGTATCCAGTGCGAAAGGGCAGGTGCTGCGCGCAGCCCTGCAGCCGCTGCAATGGATACGCTTCGACGCGGTGCAGCGCGGCGACCTCGCACAGCTGCGCGGCGCCGAGGCGCTGGATGCCGCCCCGCGGCTGTCCGGCCACGACATGCTGGCCGGCTTCTACATCAATGAACTGGTGATGCGGCTGGCGCCGCGCCATGATCCGCTGCCGGAGCTGTACCGCGCCTACGGCGAGGTGCGAGCGAGGCTGAGCCTGGATCTGTCACTGGCGTGGAGCCTGCGACGGTTCGAGCGCGATCTGCTGGAAGCGCTGGGCGTGGGATTCGACATGGCGTGCGCCGGCGACGGCAGCGCGGTGGACCCCGCTGCCCGCTACCTGCTGGACCCGCAGGAGGGTCCGCGTCGATTGCTCAGCGAACGCGACGGCGAAGGTCGGCGCGGCACCGCCACGGGCGCCGCCCTGCTGGCGTTGGCGCGCGACGAGGAGCCTGCGGCCGAAGACCTGGCGAGCCTGCGTCTGCCGATGCGGGTGATGCTGGCCTACCATCTCGGTGCCCGGGGACTGAAGTCCTGGGAAATGCTGGACGACCTGGCGCGCCGGTAGCGCCGTTATTTCGTCGCCGCGCTGCGCGCGTTGGTGTTGACCACGCCGCACGCGCTGGCCTTGGTAGAGTGGACCCATGGTCGACGGCTCCGGCAGCCGGCATTCTGTCTGGTATATCGCCA
>JAZBLM010000162.1:0-5872 GCA_037033225.1 Pseudomonadota bacterium | reverse complement strand
GCATCTAAGCGGGAAGCGCGCCTCAAGATGAGACTTCCCGGGGCACAAGCCCCCTGAAGGAACCATATAGACTATGTGGTTGATAGGTCAGGTGTGTAAGTACAGCAATGTATTGAGCTAACTGATACTAATGATCCGTGCGGCTTGACCATATAACCTCAAGTTGCCTTGGCCGACATGACATGTCGATAGATCCAAGTGCACGCTACGTCACAAGACCAAACGAGAGGCCGGCGCCACAGGCGCGTCTCCTTGCATAGCGGAAGCTCCATCCCGCTCCCTGCATCGATACGCTCCCGGCGACCCTCCAAAAGCCTCCCTGGTGAAATTAGCGCTGTGGAACCACCCGATCCCATCCCGAACTCGGAAGTGAAACGCAGCTGCGCCGATGGTAGTGTGGCTCAAGCCATGCGAGAGTAGGTCATCGCCAGGGTTTATACCCAAAAACCCCGCTGCTCACGCAGCGGGGTTTTTCTTTTGCCTGGAATCCAGGTCAGTCATGTGGCCCGCTGCCTACCTGGCAGGAATGCAACGCGTTGAACAGCTCGCCCAGCGTGGCAGTGCGCACCGCCTCGGTGAAGTTGCCCGCGAGCAGGGCCGCCATTGCGCGTCGATACGCCTGCACCTCCGTGCAGGATGCGGGCGTTTCGATGCGCTGCAGCGCGATCCGCGCGTGCGCGTCCACCCATCCTCGCAAGGCCGGCCGAAGTGGAGCCAACGATGCGGGTCGGTTGAGAAAGCGTGCGAACACAGGAAAGCCTGGCAGTTCCGCGGGGGGCGTCCGCCGCAGCGTTGCGGCCACTGCATGCGGATACAGGCGGCGTGCTTCAGGCGTCCACGTGCTGTCCAGCTCCGAAACGCAGTGGGCGATCAACGCCATGGTGAAATCGTCCCACGCCGCGAGCAGGTCGGCATACACCTTGGCCAGCGCCGCATCGTCGGCGTCGCTGAGGCGGATGGTCGGCTCCACCCCTGGGCCTGCTGCTGCAAGGCATTCTGTGCCACCACGGATCGGCAGCGCCGGCGTGGGCCCTGCCTTGGCACGCATCTCGACCGCCGCCGTATTCGGCGTGTCGGCCCAGACGCGGATAAAGTCCGCGGTCGGCATCGCGCGTCTGCGGTGCGCGTGGGTGGGCGGCGTGTTGCTCAACGTGCGTGGAACCGCCGAACGACTGGCCTGCAGCATGTTCGCGGCGGCGACCCGCGCAGTGCGCACGCGGCGGATGGTCAGTACGGACGCTAACGGTGAACCTGCAGGGACGGTCGGATGCTGCATGTGACATTCCGATAATGCGCGGAGCGGTAGGAGCAGCATTCCACCACGACCTGCGCCCCCACCGATGCCACCTACCGATCACCCGGCAACAGACCCACCTGGGCCGACAGTGGCTGTCATGAAGGCCCGGATGATGCGCCCTACCTCAGCAGGATGCTCCATGTGCACGTGGTGACTGCCCGGGAGCACCGCCAGGCGTCCATCCCGCAGATGACGCAGGCGCTCGCTGCGCAGGGGTTCGGGATAATAGGATTGGGCCGGCGTGGCGTAGATGACCTGGGTCGGACACGCGACGGCCTGCAGCAGCGCATCGATCTGGCCTTCGGTCATGCGCAGGGCGGTCGGCAGCATGAGGCGCCGGTCACTCCGCCAGCTGAAGCCACCGTCGACCTCGACCACGCCCCGCTCCACCAGGAGACGGGCATTCGCCTCGCTCAACTGGTTGACCCGCATTCGCGCGCGGATCGGCGCAAGCAACGTCGGGAACACCCGCAACGGTGCCTGCACCACGTTGCGCCGAGCGTCCACGTACTCACGCAGGCGCTGCGCGGTTTCTTCCTCGGGCCCACGCAGGCCTCCAAGGGCCTCGATCGCGACCAGACGCTCCACGCGTCCGGAAACCGCTGCCGTCAGGCTGGCGATACCAGCCCCCATGGAATGCCCAAGCAGGGTGAAGCGCGTCCACGCCAAGGCATCGGCGACATCCAGTACGTGGCAGATCGCAGCCGCGGTAGAGTACTCCGCGCCCTCCGGCAGGTGGCTGCTCAGGCCGTGTCCGGGAAGATCCAGCATCACGACATCGGCATCGCCCAGGTGCTCGACCAACGGCAGGAAACTCGCCGCGTTGTCCAGCCAGCCGTGCAGGGCCAGCACGCGAGCACCTTCACCGCGCCGCCGCAGCCCGCGGGCCGTCTGGCCGCACAGTGGCAACGAAAACGGTTCGACCGTCACTGCAACGTGTCTTCGGCCAGTTGTGCCAGAGCGGCGGCGTGCGCCGGGGAATCGTTGAGGCAGGCGATGTAATGCATGCTGGCGCCTCGCTCTGCGAGCGTATGGCTGAAACCCAGTGCCACTTCTTCCAGCGTTTCCAGGCAATCGGTCGCAAAGCCGGGGCAGACGACGTCGATCCGCTTGACTCCCTGCTCGGCCAATGCCCACAGGCTGGGCTCGGCGTACGGCTGCAGCCACTTTTCCCGACCGAAGCGGGACTGATAGCCCATCTGCCATTCGTCCGCCGACAGGCCCAGCGCAGCGGCGATCGCGGCGGCGCTGGTTTCACACTGTCGCGGATACGGGTCGCCCGCATCCGCCAGCCGCTGGGGGATGCCGTGGAAGGAGAACATCAGTTTATCACCCCGGCCGTGCTCGGCCCAGGACGCTCGGATCGAGGCAGCTATCGCCTCGACCCATGCCGGATGGTCGGGATAATCGCGGATCACCTTGACCAGCACATCCGGATTCCTGTCGCGCCAACGCTGTACGACGTCCTCCACCGATGCCGTGGTGGTGGTTGAATACTGAGGGTACAGCGGCAGCACGGTGACGCGGCGGACACCGGCCGCCTTTGCGGCATCCAGCTCGGTCGCCAGCGACGGCGAGCCGTAACGCATTGCGTGGCGTACACGCCGATGGGGAAGCAGGGCCTGCATCGACGTCGCCAGATTCCGGGTATGCACCATCAACGGCGAGCCCCCGGGCAGCCATACCTGCGCATATTTCTCTGCGGAACGTCCGCTGCGCAAAGGCAGGATGAGCCCGTACAGCAACGGTTTCCAGAACAGCGCGGGGATGGCCACCACGCGCGGATCGGACAGGAATTCAGCGAGATAACGTCGAACCGCAGGGGCGGTCGGCGCTTCGGGCGTGCCTAGGTTGACCGCCAGTACGGCGGAATCGGGTGCGTCGAGCATGGTCCATTGTCGCCCATCCAACAGGCGGGCGGACGGGTGGGCACAGCGGATCGAGACATCATCCAAATGAAAACCGGATCTGATCAGTCCGCATTCATCTCCAGCGCACTAGGTTCAGCCAGTTGCGATATCTTCGTCGTGAACTGATACGGAGTCCGTCATGCGTCGCCTTCGCCTTTCCCTGATGATCACTGCCGGCCTGCTGCTGGCCAGCCAGGCCGCGTTGGCCGGCCCACAGGAAGACCAGCGGGCCCGCAATGCGGTCCGTGTTCTTGCCGAAATACAGGACATTCCCGAGCAGGGAATTCCGGACAAACTGCTGGACGAAGGACGTGCGGTCATCGTCATCCCCGACACCATCAAGGCCGGGCTGGTGATCGGCGGTCGGCGCGGGCATGGGCTGATGTCGGTCAAGATGCCCGACGGCAGCTGGTCCAACCCTGTCTTCATGAAGCTCACCGGCGGAAGCATCGGCTTCCAGGCAGGCGTGCAGTCATCGGATGTCGTGCTGGTGTTCCGCAACGACCGCAGCCTGGACAATCTGGTCAACGGCAAGTTCACGCTCGGCGCGGACGCGGGTGTTGCGGCCGGCCCGGTCGGTCGCAATGCCGCTGCGGCCACCGATGGCCAGCTGAAAGCGGAAATCTGGTCCTGGTCGCGCGCACGCGGCCTGTTTGCGGGCGTCGCGCTGGACGGTGCGGTCCTGCAGATCGATGATGCGGCCAATCTGGACGCCTACGGCAGCAGCACCACGCCGCGCATGATCTTCGAAGGCCGCGCCGCCGGTGCCCCGTCGATGGACGTGGTGGCGTTCCGCGACCGGCTCGAGGAAGCCACCTACGCCGCTCGCAACAATCGGGGAACCACCGGTGCTGCGGCGGCAGCGCCGCGCTCGGCATCGGCACCCGCAGCGCCGCCGCAGGTTGCCCCGCCGCCGGCCGCCGAAGCCACTACGGTCCCGCTGCAGAACGTCCCTGCCGCCCCGCCGCCGCAGCAGGGCTTCCAGCCGGTCACCGAAGGCGAGATCCGGACCGAGTCGCTGGACGGCAACTGACTGACTTCCAGCACGCACCGGCCTTGGGCCGGTGCGCTATGCTCAGGCTCCTGATCCCTGAAAATCATTGTGAGCGTCTTATGGGCAGTTTCAGCATCTGGCATTGGTTGATCGTGCTGGTCGTGGTCCTGCTGGTGTTCGGCACCAAGCGGTTGACCAGTGGTGCCAAGGACCTCGGCTCGGCCGTCAAGGAATTCAAGAAAGGCATGCGTGATGACGACAAGCCGGGCGCGCAGCTCGGTGACGAGTCGCGCACGGACGCTTCGCGCAGCAGCACGGTGCAGGACGAGCGCGACCGCGATCCGCGTTGATCTGGAGGCGGTACGGTGTTTGATATTGGCTTCAGCGAGCTGCTGGTCATCGCGATCGTGGCCCTGGTGGTCCTCGGCCCGGAACGGTTGCCCAAAGCGGCGCGCTTCGCGGGCCTGTGGGTACGGCGCGCACGCAATCAGTGGGACTCGGTGAAACAGGAGCTGGAGCGCGAGCTTCAGGCCGAAGACATCAAGCGCCAGATGCAGGACGTGCGCCAATCGATGCAGGACACCGAAGCAGCGCTGCGCGGCAGTGGTGAAGCGGCCCGCCGACAGATGCAGGAGATGGACGCACAGCGTCATGCGCTGGCCGATGAAGTGCGCGGCGCAGCGCCGGTCGAGGCCGACGCGTCGATGCCGTCGCCGGGCCCGCACGCCACTTCGACGGAATCGCCAGGTCCGGTGGCTGCCCCCCCCGGTGACGCGCCGCCGCCGGCCGACGTGGCCCCGAGCCCGCGGGAGAATGCGCCATGAGTGAACAGGATTTCGGTGAGAGCTCGCTGGTCGACCATCTGGTTGAACTGCGCGCCCGCCTGGTACGTGGCCTGCTGGGCCTGGGGATCGTGCTGCTCGGCCTGCTGCCGTTTTCCCGCACGTTGTACACGCTGGTGGCGCAGCCGCTGATCTCACAGCTGCCGAACGGGCAGTCGATGATTGCGATCAACCCTGCCGGTGCATTCTTCGCACCGTTGAAGCTGACCTTCTTCATCGCCCTGTTCATCGCGATGCCGTGGCTGCTGTTCCAGCTGTGGGCCTTCGTCGCCCCGGGACTGTATGCGCGTGAGAAACGCCTGGCCCTGCCGATCCTGGCCTCGTCCGTACTGCTGTTCTACATCGGCTGTGCGTTCGCGTATTTCCTGGTGTTGCCGGCCGTCTTCCACTTCCTGACCACGTTCCGCCCGGAGGTCATCGCCATCACACCGGATGCGAATGCGTATCTGGACTTCGTGCTGGCGATCTTCTTCGCGTTCGGCGGCAGCTTCGAGCTGCCCGTGGCGATGGTGATCCTGACGCTGCTGGGCTGGGTGACCCCGCAGCAGTTCAAGGACGGACGCGGGTATGCCGTGGTGGGCATCTTCGTACTTGCCGCCGTGCTGACCCCGCCAGACGTGGTGTCGCAGCTGATGCTCGCGATCCCGATGTGCCTGCTCTACGAGCTGGGCATCCATGCGTCGCGGTGGCTGGTACCGTCGGGCGCGCGCCAGACGGAACCCTGACACGGATACGGTCGTCGCGTCAGTCGATCATGGATCGAGTCTGACGCGGATGCGGTCGCTGCGTCAGTCGATCATGGATCGAGTCTGACGCGGATGCGGTCGCT
>JAZBLM010000161.1:0-6018 GCA_037033225.1 Pseudomonadota bacterium | reverse complement strand
GCGACCTATCGTTTCAGGAGATCTGCAATGAGCTTCATCGAACGCCTCGCCCCCCTCCGCACCCAGCCCGGCACCCGCCTGACGACCGGCCTGGATGACGCCACGCTGGAGCGGCTGGCCCAGGACCATCCGGATCTGGTCGCTGCCGTGGAGGCCGCCGCCGAGGAATTCTCCCGCGTGCAGGGCGAACTTGGTCCGGTCCTGGCGCTGGATGAACAGGCGCAGATCGAGGCCATGCAGGACGGCTTCATCAATTTCTACGCCGACGATGCGGTGACCCCGTACGTCGCACTGACCGCACGCGGCCCTTGGGTGGTCACGCTGAAGGGCGCGGTGCTGTACGACGCCGGCGGCTACGGCATGCTGGGCTTCGGCCACACCCCAACCGCAGTGCTGGAGGCAATGGCACAGCCGCAGGTGATGGCCAACATCATGACGCCCAGCGCCTCCCAGCCACGGTTCGTCAAGGCGCTGCGTGCGGAGATCGGCCACACCCGCGGCGGCTGCCCGTTCACCTGTTTCATGTGCCTCAATTCCGGCTCCGAAGCGGTGGGCCTGGCGGCCCGCATCGCCGACGTCAACGCCAAACTGCAGACCGATACCGGCGCTCCGCACGCGGGGGCCACGGTCAAGCGCGTGGTGATCAAGGGCAGCTTCCACGGCCGCACCGACCGCCCTGCGCTGTATTCCGATTCAAGCCGCCGCACTTACCAGCAGTACCTGGCCAGCTACCGCGGCGAAGAGTCGGTGATCGCGGTTGCGCCATACGACGAGGCTGCGCTGCGCGCGGTATTCGACGAAGCCGCACGCAGCAACTGGTTCATCGAAGCGGTGTTCCTGGAGCCGGTGATGGGTGAAGGCGATCCCGGCCGCTCCGTGCCGCCGGCGTTCTATGCCCTGGCCCGCGAGCTTACCCGCGCCCATGGCAGCCTGCTGCTGATCGACTCGATCCAGGCCGGGCTGCGTGCGCACGGCGTGTTGTCGGTGGTGGATTACCCGGGCTTTGAAGGGCTCGACGCACCGGACATGGAAACCTACTCCAAGGCGCTCAATGCCGCCCAGTTCCCGCTGTCGGTGCTGGCGGTCAACGAGCGCGCCGCGCAGCTGTACCGCAAGGGCATCTACGGCAATACGATGACCAGCAACCCGCGTGCACTGGACGTTGCCTGTGCCACGCTGGCGCAGCTGACGCCGCAGGTCCGTCGCAACATCGCCGAGCGCGGTGCCGAAGCCGTGCGCCTGTTGGAACAGCTGAAGGACGAACTGGGTGGCTTGATCACCAAGGTCCAGGGCACCGGCCTGCTGTTCTCCTGCGAGCTGGCCCCGGAGTTCAAGTGCTACGGCGCCGGTTCGACCGAAGAATGGCTCCGCCGGCACGGGGTCAATGTCATCCATGGCGGCGAGCGCTCGCTGCGCTTCACCCCGCACTTCGGCATGGACAGCAACGAACTTGCGCTGCTGGTCGGGATGATCGGCAAGGCACTGCGCGAAGGTCCGCGCCGCGAGCAGTCGCAGGCGGCCTGACCCGCTGCACCCCTGCCGCCAGCAGCACCGGGCGGCAGCGGGTAAAATATCGTGATCCCTTTACCTGCCCCCCGCCTTCCGGCGGGGCGCTTTCGTTTCAAGGAACTACCGATGAAGTCCCTCTGCGTCTATTGCGGCTCCAATGCCGGCAGCAAGCCGATCTATACCGAACGTGCCACCGCGCTGGGCGACCGCATCGCCCGCGACGGCATGCGACTGGTATACGGCGGCGGCAACGTCGGCCTGATGGGCACGGTGGCCAACGCCGCGCTGGAGGCGGGTGGCGAGGTGGTCGGCGTGATACCGCAGCAGCTGGCCGATTGGGAAGTGGCCCACCGCGGGCTCACATCGCTGGAAATCGTGGGCTCCATGCACGAACGCAAGGCGCGCATGTTCGACCTGGCCGATGGTTTCGTCGCCCTGCCCGGCGGCTTCGGCACGATGGAAGAGATCTTCGAGATGCTGACCTGGCGCCAGTTGGGCATCGGCAGCAAGCCCTGCGCCTTCCTGGACGTGGACGGCTTCTACGCCCCGCTGATCGGCATGATCGACCGCATGGTCGAAGAGCGCTTCCTGCATCCGGCCCAGCGCGCCGACCTCTGGTACGGCTCGGACATCGACGCCATGCTGGAATGGATGCGTGCCTACGAGCCCGCCCAGGCCTCGAAGTGGATCGACGAAAAGCGCCGCAACGCACTGGTGAAGTAACAAAAGGGGACGGAGGGGATTAAGTCGCGATCGACCTGTGCGGTCTGTTCGCGACTTAATCCCCTCCGTCCCCTTTTTTGGCGGCGGGGCGGCCGAGCAGGTAGCCCTGGCCGTAGTCACAGCCCAGGCCCAGCAGGATCTGGCGCTGGCTTTCCGTTTCGATGCCTTCGGCGATGGTGTTGATGCCCAGGGTCCGCGCCAGCGAGACCACGCCCTCCACCAGGGCGAGGGTGCTCTGCGCGTCGGGGCCGTTGAGGCCGGCAATGAAGCTCTGGTCGATCTTCAGCGTGGAGATCGGGAACCGGTGCAGGTAGGACAGCGCCGAGAAACCCGTCCCGAAATCGTCCAGCTGGACCAGCACCCCGCGCTCGCGCAGCGTCTGCAGCACGCGCAGCGTACGCGGCCCCTCATCGAGCAGCGCCACCTCGGTGATCTCCAGGCGCAGGCGGTGGGGATCGGCGGCGAAGGCGTCGATCAGGCCGAACAGCCTGTTGCTGAACTCGGCCGAACGGAAGTGCCGCGGTGACACGTTCACCGACACGTAGCCGCTGCCGCCGCGTGCCAGTCCGGCGATCACCTGTTCGTAGATCAGCCAGTCGACCTGTTCGATCAGTCCGCTGCCCTCGCCCAGGTCGAGGAACGCGCCGGGCAGCAGCATCCCGCGCGTTTCGTGCTGCCAGCGCAGCAGCGCTTCGTGGCCGACCACCTCGCCATCGGACAGACGCACGATGGGCTGGTAGTAGGGCAGGAAATCCTGGTTGATGATCGCCCGGCGCAGGTCCGACTCCAGGTCCAGGCTGCGCATCGCCTGCTCGCGCATGTCTTCGTCGAAGATCGCGCAGCGATCGTGGCCCTGCGCCTTGGCTCGGTACATCGCGGCATCGGCATCGCGCAGCAGTTCCTCACCGCGTTGATAGCGCTCGTTCCACAGTGCGATCCCCAAACTTCCCGACGGAAACAGCTCGCGTCCGGCGACCCACATCGATTCCTGCAACGCCAGCAGCATGCGCTGGGCAAACTCCAGCGCTTCGGCCAGACCCTGCGGGCACTGCAGCAGGATCGCGAACTCGTCGCCGCCCAACCGTGCCACCACGTCGCCGGGGCCCATCATCGAGACGATCCGCTTGGCGACCTCCACCAGCATCTGGTCACCGGCTGCGTGGCCGATGCTGTCATTGACCAGCTTGAAGCGGTCCAGATCCAGGAACAGCACGGCGAACTCTGCGCCCTCGCCCTTGCGCGCGCAGGCCAGCGCGTCCTCCAGGCGGTCAAGCAGATGGATGCGGTTGGGCAGCCCCGTCAACCCATCGTGCATGGCCTGGTGCGTCAGCCGCTGTTCGGCGCGCAGGCGTTCGGCGATCTGTCCAAGCAGCTTTTCGTTGACCTCGCCCAGCTCGCGGGTCCGCTCGTCCACGCGCTGCTCCAGCCCTGCGTGTGCCAGCCGCAGGCGCTCCTGGTCGCGCTGCCGCGCCAGCCCGGCGCCGATGTTCTGCGCCACGAAGGTGAGCAGTCGCTGGTCGTGCGCGGTGAACGCGACCTCCGGGCTGTAGCTCTGCACTACGATGACGCCCACGACTTCGTCGTCACGCAGCAGGGGCACGCCCAGCCAGCACTGCGAGCGCACGCCGGATTCGCGCACGCGGCCGGCCTCGATCATGGCATCGATGTCGGCACGCGCGGCCAGCAGCGGCCGGCGCTCGCGTACCACCAGTTCGGTCAGGCCCTGGCTGAAGGCGCGCGGCGCGCGTGCCGTGGTGTATTCGTCGACCGAGTACACGAACTCCAGCCCATCACCGGCCTCATTGACCAGCGCGATGTAGAAATTGCGCGCGTCCAGCAAGGTGCCGACGATGCCATGAACCTGGGCGTGGAACTGCGAGAGGCTCTCGGCCTGCATCGCCAGTTCGGCAATGCCATACAGCGCAGCCTGCAGCTTCTCGGCCCGGCGGCGCTCGAAAACTTCCTCCTGCAGACTGCGGTTGGCGCGCTGCAGTTCAAGCGTGCGCCGCTCGACCTGGCGCTCCAGCTGCACCTGCGCCTGACGTCGGTCCATGGCGGTCTGTACGTGCTGGGCCACGAAGCCCAGCAGCGCGCGGTCGGCATCACCGTAACGGTCATGCTGGTCGTAGCTCTGTACGACGATCGCTCCGCATACCCTCCCCTCGCGCAGCATCGGCACGCCCAGCCAGTCCAGGCTCTCAGGTCCTCGCCAGTGCTGGCCGTCCTGGCCCACGGTGACGAGCAGTTGGCGCGAGGGGCCACTGAGTGCCTGCCCGTGCTGCAGCAACGCGAAGGTCAGGCTCCCCGGCATTTCGCTTTCGGCATAGCTGCGCGACGGGTCCGCCACGAAATCATCGATCTGGTCGGCAAAGTACAGGAAGCGGATGGTCTGCCGCACGTCGTCGTATTCGACGATGAAGCAGTTGTGGGCGTACATCAGGGTGTTCAGCACCCGATGCACATGGCGCAGCATTTCGCCCATCTCCAGCTCGGCGCCGGACAGGTCGGCGATCTCGTACAGCGCCTGCTGCAGACGCTGGCCGTCTTCCAGCGCGTGGATGCGGCTGTCCTGGCGTGCACGCTCCAGCCCCAGCTGCAGGACTTCGCGCGCGAGCGGCCACCAGCTCTGGGCCACGCTGGTGCCGGTGACGTCGATGCCCAGATTGGCGCCGTCGTGCTGCCAGTGCTGGTGCAGGTGGCCGGCGCGAACGCCGCCGCGCGGGATCGACGCAGCGCCGTCGACGGTCCGCTCCGGCCAGCACTGGCTGCCCTTGCCCAGCACCGGATCCTGCCAGTGCACGCGCAGCCGCGCGCGGCCCGGCAGCAGGCCGCACAAGGCCTCGAGCAGGCCCGGCGTCACCACGGCGTGGCCCGGTGATTCAGTCATTGGCGCAACGATCCGGCTGGACAACATGACGACCCCATGGCGCGGGAACCCCCGTCACCTCCCCTGTGCGCGGAGCATAACGCGTTCGCCCCCCGCAACGCGTGGTGCGCAACCCCGTTTGCCCCTGTCGTTCGTTGACGCTCCTGCCATGCCTGTTTCCCTTGCCACGCCCCCTGCCGTCGAGCCCGCCCGCCGTGGCTATGCGCCGCTGCGGCCAGGCCTTACGCTGTGTGCCGTGGATACCGCCGTGCTGCCAACCGATGAAGCGCTGATGCTGGCCTGGGCCGGGGGTGACCTGCCCGCGTTCCAGGCGCTGTACGAGCGCCATCGTCGGCGGCTGCACGGGTTCCTGCTGCGCCAGCTGCGCGACCCGGCGCTGGCGGAAGAACTGTTCCAGGACGTCTGGCAGCGCGTCATCGCCGCGCGGGCGGGTTGGCAACCAGAGGCCGCGTTCAGCACCTGGCTGTTCCGCATCGCCCACAACCGGCTCAACGACCACTGGCGCTCCGCCCGGCACCGGCCGCCGGCGCCGGCCGACGCCGAGGCGCGCGTGGAGGCGGTGGTGGACGGCCAGACACCCGAAACCGAGCTGGACGCCTTCGAGCAGCGCCGCCGTGTACAGCATGCGCTGGACGCCCTGCCCCGAGAGCAGCGCGACGTCATGCTGCTGCGACTTGAGCAGGAGCTCAGCCTGGAGGAGATCGCGCAGATCACCGGGGTGGGCAGGGAGACCGTCAAATCCCGCCTTCGCTATGCCATGGACAAACTGCGTGCAGGATTGACCGCATGAGCCGCCATGATCCGCTGACCCCCGAAGAGCGCGCACTGGCCCGGCTGCTGGGCGGCCGCCTGGACAAGGCGCCGCCGCCGGCAGTGGACGCCGCCGTGCTGGCCGCAGC
>JAZBLM010000160.1:0-6076 GCA_037033225.1 Pseudomonadota bacterium | reverse complement strand
TCGACTCTACAGAAAGCAAAAACCCGCGCTGTCGCCAGCGCGGGTTTTTTGTGGGCACTTCTTACTTCAGTGCCGCCTGCACGAACGGTGGAGTCACCAGCACGCCCGTGTGCAGCGCGGCGGTGTAGTACAGGGTGTCGAAGGTCTTGGCGGCTGCGTCGGCCTGGCGGAAATCGAAACCGCTTTCGCCCTTGCGCGCCAGGGTCACGCTCCACCAGCCGGTGGGGTAGCACGGCTGCGGGAACGGCAGGGTCTTGAACGAACCAAAGCCCGCCTTGCCCATCTCGGCGCGCATCTCGTTGATCAGCTCCAGCTGCATCAGCGGCGACTCGGACTGCTGCACCAGGATGCCGTCGTCCTTCAGGGCCTTGAAGCAGCTCTCGTAGAACGCCTTGTTGAACAGGCCTTCGCCCGGCCCGACCGGGTCGGTCGAATCCACGATCACCACGTCCACGCTGCCGGCCGGGCAGTTGGCCATGTAGGCCACGCCATCGTCGAACATCAGCTCGGCGCGCGCATCGTCGTTGGAGTCGCACAGTTCCGGGAAGTGCTTGCGCGCCATCACCGTGACCTGCTCGTCGATATCGCACTGGGTCACGCTCTCCACGTCCTTGTGCTTGAGCACCTCGCGCAGGGTGCCGCAGTCACCGCCGCCGATGATCACCACGCGCTTGGGCGCGGCATGGGTGAACAGCACCGGGTGGCTGATCATCTCGTGGTAGAAGAAGTTGTCCTTGCTGGTCAGCATGATGGCCCCATCGATGGTCATCAGGTTGCCCCAGTCGGTGGTCTGGAAGATCTCGATCTTCTGGAACGGCGACTGCACTTCGTCCAGCTTGCCGGTGATCCGGTAGCCGATGGCCGAGCCGGTGCGCTCGAAGTGCTCGATATACCAGTTGCTGTTGTCAGTCATTGAGATGCAATCCTTGAAGAGGATGGAGGCCTTGCGGGCGGGGAGGGCGCCGGCGGGTGGCATGGCCCGTTCAGGTCCAGGGCAGCGACCACGGGCGCGGGCGCGCATGATAACGAACCCTTCGTCGATCAGGGGTTATCATGCACCCCCTTTTTTACCAACCAGGCCCCCTTCCATGACCGATTGGTCCCTCGACCAGGCCCGCAAGACCTACTCGATCCCGCACTGGGCGGACGGTTACTTCGACGTGGATCAGGCCGGGCACATGGTGGTGAGGCCGACCGGTGCCGATGGCCCGGTGGTGTCCCTGCCCGACGTGGTGGACCAGGCGCGCGCGAACGGGGCCAAGCTGCCGCTGCTGGTGCGCTTCCCGGACATCCTGGGCCAGCGGCTGGGCAAGCTGCAGGCGGCCTTCCAGCAGGCGCAGGCCGACTGGGAGTATCCGGGCGGTTACACCGCGGTGTACCCGATCAAGGTCAACCAGCACCGCGGCGTGGCCGGTACGCTGGCCAGCCACCACGGCGAGGGCTTCGGGCTGGAAGCGGGCAGCAAGCCGGAGCTGATGGCCGTGCTGGCGCTGTCGCGCCCGGGTGGCCTGATCGTCTGCAACGGTTACAAGGACCGCGAGTACATCCGCCTTGCACTGATCGGGCGCAAGCTGGGCCTGCAGACCTACATCGTCATCGAGAAGCCGTCCGAGCTGAAACTGGTGCTGGAAGAGGCCAAGGCGCTGGACGTGATGCCGGGGCTGGGCGTGCGCATGCGGCTGGCGTCGCTGGGGGCGGGCAAGTGGCAGAACAGCGGCGGCGACAAAGCCAAGTTCGGGCTGTCTCCGCGCCAGCTGCTGGACCTGTGGAAGTCGCTGCGCGATACCGAATACGCCGACTGCCTCAGCCTGCTGCACTTCCACATGGGCTCGCAGATCTCCAACGTGCGCGACATCGCCAACGGCATGCGCGAGGCCACGCGCTATTTCGTCGAGCTGTCCAAGCTGGGCGCCAGGATCAGCCACGTCGACGTCGGCGGCGGCCTGGGCATCGATTACGAAGGCACCCGTTCGCGCAGCTACTGCTCGATCAACTACGGCCTGCATTCCTACGCCAGCAACATCGTGCAGCCGCTGGCCAACGCCTGCGAGGAACACGGCCTGCCGCCGCCGCGCATCGTCACCGAGTGCGGCCGCGCGATGACCGCGCACCACGCGGTGCTGATCGCCAACGTTTCGGAAGTGGAGCAGGCGCCGGAAGGGCGCGTGCCCGACGCGCACGCCGACGAACCGGCGGCGATCCGCCACCTGCGCGAGATCCACGACGAGCTGGACGTGCGCCCGGCGGTGGAGCTGTTCCAGGAAGCGCAGCATTTCCATGCCGAAGGCCTGTCCAGCTACGCGCTGGGCCAGATCGACCTGCCGCAGCGCGCTCGCATCGACGACCTGTTCTACGCCATCGCGCACGGCGTGCGCGCGCGCCTGAGCCATGAGGAAAAGAGCCACCGCCCGGTGCTGGACGAGCTCAACGAGCGGCTGGTGGACAAGTACTTCGTCAACTTCAGCGTGTTCGAATCGATCCCCGATGCCTGGGCCATCGACCAGGTGTTCCCGATCGTGCCGATCGAGCGCCTGGGCGAGGCGCCGCAGCGTCGCGGCATCATCGCCGACATGACCTGCGACTCGGATGGCATGGTCAAGACCTATGTCGGCAACGAAAGCCTGGACACGTCGCTGCCGCTGCATGCGGTGCGCGCCGGGGAGAGCTACCGGATCGGCTTCTTCATGGTGGGTGCGTACCAGGAAATCCTGGGCGACATCCACAACCTGTTCGGGGATACCGATGCGGTGGAAGTACGCGCAGCAGCCGACGGCTATGCGATCACCCAGCAGCGGCGCGGGGACACCACGGACGTGATGCTCGATTACGTGGGCTACAGCCTGACCGAGCTGCGTGCGACCTATGCAGAACGCGTTGCCGCAGCGGGGCTTCCCGCCGAACGCGCGCAGGAGCTGTCCGACGCATTGGAAGCCGGGCTGACCGGGTACACCTACCTGTCCGACGAACCCCTGATGTAAGCAGCGACACGCCGAAACCGCTGCTGGCCCCGGGTAGTGACGGCCGCTGGCCGTCAGGGCCACACCATCCGGTAGTGACGGCCGCTGGCCGTCAGAGCCACGTCACCGCCGCCGCGCGCTCGTCCTTACCGACCCGCCGCCGGCAGCCACAGTGTGGCGCGCAGTCCCGGATGGGCGTTCTCCAACGCAAGCTCACCGCCATGGCTGGCCGCGATGTCGCCCACGATCGCCAGCCCCAGCCCGCTGCTGTCCGCGCGCTGGTCCAGTCGTACCCCGCGCTGCAGAACGGCCCGCAACTGGGCGTCCTCCAGTCCGGGGCCGTCATCCCGGATCTCGATGCGCACCCGGTCGCCCTCGATCACCGCGGAGGCGATTACGCGTCCGGAGGCCCATTTGCCGGCGTTGTCCATCAGATTGCCGAGCATTTCCTCCAGATCGGCGGGATCCCCCGCGAACCGCAGCGCCGGGTCCACGCCTTCGCAGTCGAACTGCACGCCGCGCGGACCATGCACGCGCGTCATCAGTCGGCACAGCGCAGCCAGCACCGGCGCCACATCCGCACGTTGCCGGTGGTCCACCGCCAGCCCCGCCGCGAGATAGCGCTCGATGCTGGCCTGCATGCGCACGCTCTGCTCGCGTACGGTCTGCTGCCACTGGTCGCCGGGTTGCTCCGCCTCGGCACCCAGCACGCTCAGCGGCGTTTTCAGCGCGTGCGCAAGGTCCTGCGCACTGGTGCGCGCACGCGCCACCATCCGCTGGTGATGGTCCAGCAGGGCGTTGAGTTCCTCCGCCAGCGGCGCGACCTCCGCGCTCAGTCCCGCTGTTTCCACGCGTTGCGCCTGGCCACGGCGCACCTGCTCGACCTGGCGGCCGAGCCGTCGCAGCGGACGCAGGCCGAAATGGATCTGACTGGCCAGCACCGCCAGCCAAAGCGCGACCAGCACCGCCAGGGCCACGGCGCTGCGCTGCCGGAACTGCGCGACCTGGGCCTGCAGATCACTGGAATCCTGCGCCACCGCCACGCGTAGGGGGGCGCTGGCACGTGGCAGGCGCACTTCACGCGCACGCACACGCAGCGGTTGCCGTAGCGGCCCGATGATATCCAGGGTGGCCCCAGCACCGTCCACGGCGGGCACGCGCAGGCTCTCGTCCCACAACGAACGTGACTGCAGCAACGGCGTCCCATCGGCCGCGCTGACCTGCCAGTAGGCCCCGGAGAACACGCGCTGGAAACGGGCTTCATTGGGCTCCTGGCGCAGCGCTATGCGGCCGTCCGGGGCGACTTCGGCCTGCGCCAGCACGGTCAGCAGATCCTGTTCCAGCGCTGCGTCCAGGCTGTCACGTGCGGCACGCTCGAACAGATGGCCCAACAGCGCGCTGGCCACCGCCGTGACCAGCAGCAGGCCGAGGCCGCCGGCCACCAACAGCCGGGTCCGCAGCGAGCTGCGCCTCATGCCGGCGCTGACAGGCGCCAGCCCTGGCCGCGCACGGTCTGGATCAGGTCCACGCCCAGCTTACGGCGGACACGGCCGAGCAGCACGTCCAGCGCGTTGGAGTCCGGGTCGAAGCCCGCGTCGAAGATATGCTCGCCGAGGCGGTCGCGGCCGATCACGGTGTCTGCGTGATGGATGAAGTAGCCGAGCAGACGGAACTCCTGCGGGCTGAGGGCCAGCTCGTCGCCATGCAGGGTGAAGCGGCCGGCGTTGACGTCCAGCTGGAGCGGCCCGCACTGCAGGCGCGGGCTGGCGTGGCCGGTGCTGCGACGGATCAGCGCACGCAGGCGCAGGACCAGCTCATCAGGCTGGAACGGTTTGGTCAGGTAGTCATCGGCGCCGGCATCGAACCCGGCCAGCTTGTCATGCCAGCGGCTGCGCGCGGTCAGCACCAGCACCGGGAAGTCACGGCCCTGGGCGCGCCAGCGTTCGATGACACTCAGTCCATCCAGGCCCGGCAGGCCGAGATCGACGATGGCCGCGTGGACATCCTCCAGCTGGCCATGGGCTTCGGCCGCTCGTCCATCGACGAATGCATCAACCACGAAGCCCGCCTGCTCCAGCAGCGGCTGCAGCCGCTCGGTGAGTTCCGGATCATCTTCGGCCAGCAGGATGCGCATCAATCGTCCAGTTCGGTCTTCAACAGCTTGCCGTTGCGCGCATCATAGTCCAGCTCCACCACGACGCCGTCGGCACGCAGGACTTCAACCTCGTAGACCGCCTCGTCCAGTTCCACTTCCAGCAACGTGCCGGGGTGGCGCCGCAGTGCATCGCGCACCACCGATTCCAAGGGAACGTAGCGCCCCTGTTCGACGGCACGGCGAGCGGTCTGCTGCGCATGGTCATCGCCCGCATGCCCCGGCGCGGCAGGCAGCAGCAACAACAATGCGATGGCGGGGGAGGTCCATGGATACATGCGCCCATCTATAGCGCAGCAGACTAACCAACGGCTAACAGCCGAGGCTAACCAGCTGTTAGCCCGCCCGGGGAGACTGTGTTGGCCGGACCCGCCGTGGTCCCTGATTCCGGAGAACACCATGAAGAAGATGTCCTTGATCGCCAGTGCCAGCGTTGCCGCTCTGCTGGGAACGGTCGCCGTGGCCGCCCACGCCGCGCCGCTGGGCCTGGCCCAGGTGGAGCAGAAACTGCGCGATGCGGGTTACAGCCGGATCCACGAAATCGAAAAGGACGACGGCCTTTGGGAAGCCGACGTGACCAAGGATGACGGCCGATTCCGCGAGGTGTTCGTCGACCCGAAAACGGGCGAGATCTTTGATGAGTTCGATGGTCGCAGCCAGCTTGGCATCGATGCGCTGCTGGCCAAGGCGCGCGAGCAGGGGCTGAAGGACATCCACTCGGTGGAACGCGATGGTGCGACGTGGCAGCTGGAAGCCCGCAATGCGCGCAACCAGAAGGTGGACGTGCGCCTGAGTGGTCACGACGGACGCATCCTGGACAGCGAGCGTGACGGTTGGCTGGATTGAACAGCGCCTGCGCGGCGGTCGTAGGGCGGGGTGCTGGTTGATGGCCAGCGGCCGTCACGACGGACGACCGGAGCCCGGTAGGGTCGATCCATGATCGACCAGCCGATAACGCGTCAATCGC
>JAZBLM010000159.1:0-6157 GCA_037033225.1 Pseudomonadota bacterium | reverse complement strand
CAGGGATGGCGCGAAACGAGGCACGCAGGAGCGGCTTTTGCCGTCCCCCGCACAGCCCCACCACCCGGCCCAGCCCACCTACCATTGCAGTGCGCCCACCAAGACGAGCAGCGCCGTTCGCCGACCCGACCACCACAAGCGCGGCATAATGCGCTGCCGGCGTGCGTCGGTGCCAAGGAGATACGTGGTGGCCAACCTGCAGGGCAAGACCCTCTTCATCACCGGTGCATCGCGTGGCATCGGCCTGGCGATCGCGCTGCGGGCCGCACGTGACGGCGCCAATGTCGCCATCGCTGCCAAGTCCGCAGTGGCCAACCCGAAGCTGCCCGGCACCATCCACACCGCAGCCCAGGCGGTGACGGCAGCGGGCGGCCAGGCACTGGCGCTGAAATGCGACATCCGCGAAGAAGACCAGGTGCGTGCAGCCGTGGCCGCCACCGTAGACACCTTCGGTGGCATCGACATTCTGGTCAACAACGCCAGCGCGATCTGGCTGCGCGGCACGCTGGACACACCGATGAAACGCTTCGACCTGATGCAGCAGGTCAACGCGCGCGGTAGTTTCCTGTGCGCACAGGCCTGCCTTCCGCATCTGATGCAGGCGCCCAATCCGCACATCCTGAGTCTGGCGCCCCCACCCAGCCTGGAGCCGCGCTGGTGGGGACCGCACACCGGTTACACGCTGGCCAAGATGGGCATGAGCCTGGTGACGCTGGGACTCGCCGCCGAGTTCGGCCCACGTGGCGTGGCGGTCAATGCGCTGTGGCCGCGGACTGTGATCGCCACCGATGCGATCAACATGATCCCCGGCGTAGACGCGCAGGGATGCCGCACCCCGCAGGTCGTCGCCGATGCGGCGCATGCCGTGCTGGTGCGCGACGCCGTCGGCTTCCATGGACAGTTCCTGCTCGATGATGACGTGCTCGCCGAAGCCGGCATCACCGACCTGTCTGGCTATGCCGTGGATCCGTCCAAGCCGCTGCTTCCTGACCTGTTCCTTGACTGAACTGACGGCGTATCCACGTCACGGTCTGCTATCGTGCACGACTGAAATCGTTTTCAACAGGGATGTTCCCCATGAATGCACCGCTCCGCATGGCCGTCCTGGCCGTCATCGCAACGCTGTCGACCACTGCCTGCCAGAAAGACGGCGGCAGTCCCGCCGCCGTGCAGGGCGCGGACAAGATCAACGCGTATATCGCCTGTTTCAACGGCGTCCAGCAGCCGATCCAGGAGAGTTACGAGCGCTACATCTCGTGGATCGAGGACCCCGCCGCCGGCCCCACCGGCAAGGAGACGCAGGTTCGCGCGCCGGGTACCGTGCTGTCGCATCGCGTTGAGTTCTGCGGAGCGCCGATGACGGCGGCACTGGCGCAGGCGCCGGCCAATGCCGCGCTGGATCCGGCCGCGCGCACCTACCAGCAGCGCTTCACCGCGCTCAACGAACGCATCGAAGACGCGGTCCGTTACTACGATCGCGAAGACTACCGACGCGACGGGGGCGAGGGCATGAAGCAACGGCATGCACCGCTGATGCAGGCGTATGCCGCGTTCTTTGAAGCCGGCGATGCGATGGATGCGGCGCTCGAGGCCAATGAGGACGAGCGTCGCCGGACGCAGATCGCCGCGATCGAGAAGGAAGAGGGCCGCAGCGCGGCGTTCTACCACCTGAGCATCATCGGCGAAGGCAAGCAGCTGGTGCGCAGCCTGGAAGGCGATGCGCCCGACCTTGCTGCGGCCCGTGCGCAGCTGGCGCGTTACCAGGGCGTGCTGGAGGAAGCCGAAAAGGCAAAGGTCGGCGACGGCGACGCGATGTGGGGCCACATGGAGCGTTCGGCCGACAAGCTGGCCAGCGAGGGCGGCCGCCGCATCGAACGCTTGCAGGAAAACCGGCCGCTGAGCCGGAGCGAGCAGATGCTGCTGCAAAGCGGCAGCATGCCGCCGTCCGGCACCGAGCCCGCGTTGATGGCCAGCTACAACGATCTGGTCGACATGAGCAACCGCATGGTGCGTTGATGACGCCTGCTGTCCGCGCAGCACCCCGGACCGGGGCCCGCGCCGCCCTGTCAGTCTGGCGAAGGTGCGGCGCGGTCAGGGTCCGTGCCGATTGAACAGCTCCGGCAGGGGTTCGGCACACTGCCGGCAGTAACGCGCATCCGGCTCGTGCCCTTCCAGGCCGCAGCGAGGACATCCGCGGCCATCGCGTTTTTCGAGATGCTCGGCTTCGCGCAGGGTGCTCGCCAGCTCGGCGGTGTAGATCCCGGTCGGTACCGCAATGATGCTGTAGCCGGTCAGGATCAGGACGGAGGTGACGAAGCGTCCCAGCGTGGTCTGCGGCACGATATCGCCGAACCCCACCGTGGCCATGGTCACCACGGCCCAGTACATGCTGCTGGGGATGCTGGTGAAGCCGTGGGCCGGGCCTTCGATGAGATACATCAGCGCGCCGGCGATCAGGGTGATGGTGATGACGGTGAACAGGAACACCAGCACCTTGCGCCGACTGCGCCAGAGCGCCAGCATCAGGATGCCGCTTTCTTCGACGTAGCGCGTCAGCTTTAGAATGCGGAACACCCGCAGGATGCGCAGCGCCCGCACCACCAACAGGCTCTGCGCGCCGGGTATCAGCAGCGAGAGGTAGGTCGGCAGGATGGACAGCAGGTCGATGATCCCCCAGATGCTGACGGCATAGCGCAGGGGGCGCTTGACCACCACAAGCCGCAGTACGTATTCGACGGTGAACAGCGCCGTGAATGCCCATTCCAGCACCTGCAGGCCGCGCGCCCACCTCAGGTGCAGCGGCTGCACGCTGTCGACCATCACCACGACCACGCTCGCCATGATCGCTGCCACCAGCAGCAGGTCGAAATTGCGCGACGGGCGGGTGTCGTGACGGTAGATGGTGTCGAACCAGTAGCGGCGCCAGCCTTGGGCGGCGGCGGGGTTGAGCTGCGGAGCGGAGAATGGGCGCATCGCTACATTGTGCCCCGTGGGCTGCGGCGCGAGAATGAGCACTTTCCGCCGCCTGCTGGACCGCCATGACCGCCGCCACCGATCCGCTGATCTCCCTGTCGCAGTACTACCTGCCGGTCTACAAGCCCCGCCAGGTGGTCCTTGAACGCGGCCAGGGCGCGCGCGTCTGGGATACCACCGGTCGCGAGTTCATCGACCTGGCAGCGGGGATCGCGGTATGCGGCCTGGGCCACAATGATCCGGACCTGACCGCCGCACTGGTCGAGCAGGCCGGCAAGCTGTGGCATACCAGCAACGTTTTCTACAGCGCACCGCCGCTGCATCTGGCGGAAGAACTGGTCAAGGCCAGCCGCTTCGCCGAGCGCGTGTTCCTGTGCAACTCCGGCGCCGAAGCCAATGAAGTGGCGATCAAGATGGTGCGCAAGTGGGCCTCCTCGCAGGGCCGGCCGGCAGACAGGCGGGTCATCGTCACCTTCCGCGGCAGCTTCCACGGCCGCACCCTGGCGGCGGTGACCGCCACGGCCCAGCCCAAGTACCAGGAAGGCTATGAGCCGCTGCCGCAGGGATTCCGCTATGTGGACTTCAACGACGAGGTGCAGCTGGAAACCGCCATGGCGGCCGGCGACGTGGCCGCGGTGATGCTGGAGCCGGTGCAGGGCGAAGGCGGTGTCATGCCGGCCAAACCCGGGTTCCTCAAGCGGGTACGTGAACTGTGCGACCAGCACGATGCGCTGCTGGTGCTGGACGAGATCCAGACCGGCATGGGGCGTACCGGGACGCTGTTCGCCCACTGGCAGGACGGTGTGGTCCCGGACATGGTCACCCTGGCCAAGGCGCTGGGCGGTGGCTTCCCGATCGGTGCGATGCTGGCCGGGCCGAAGGTGGCTGCGACGATGCAGTTCGGCGCCCACGGCTCCACCTTCGGTGGCAACCCCCTGGCCGCAGCCGTCGCCCGCGTGGCGCTGCGCAAGCTGGCGTCCGATGCGATCACCGCCAATGTCGGCCGCCAGTCGCAGGCGCTGCGCGAAGGCTTCGAGCGGATCGATACCGAGTTCGGTGTGTTCTCGCAGGTGCGCGGTCGCGGCCTGATGCTCGGTGCGGTGTTGTCAAAGGAACACGCCGGGCAGGCAGGGGTGATCCTCGATCATGCCGCCGCGCATGGCCTGCTGACCCTCCAGGCTGGTCCGGACGTGCTGCGCTTCGTGCCGTCTTTGAACATCACGGACGAGGAAATCGCCGAAGGCCTCAAGCGCCTGCGTGCGGCGGTAGCGGCCTACATCGCCGCGCGCTGAGCGCAGGTACGACCGAACGCCGGGGGGCAGGGGCAGGCAGGGGCTGGGCCTTGTCCGGCAGGGTGGGGCGGCCGACGCCCGCCCGCCGGATCGAGGTTGAGTGAGCGCTCGATCAGCCCAGGCCGTAGCGCTTCAGCACGCGGCCCAGGCTGCGGCCGTCGCGTACGGTTTCCGCCTGCAGTCCGGCCTGCCGTGCGCCGCGCACATGGGTGAACAGGTCATCGACGAACAGCGTGCGTGCGGGCGTTGCCTGCAGTATCGCCATTGCCTGCAGGAAGACCGCCGGGTCCGGCTTGCGCGCACCCAGTGCGCCGCTGCATAGCACCCGGCCCTCCAATCGCGCGCGCAGCGCCGGCAACAGCGTATGCAGTACGTCCACCATCAAGGGTCCATTGTTGGTCAATACGCCCAGTGGCAACGCGGCCGGCAGCGCTACCACACGCGACAGCACGTCATCGCGCACTCGCGACGAGGCCAGCCGCGCACGGATCCACTGCGCTTCGCTTACTGCGGTCTGCAGTCCTTCGCCAAGACGTTGCAGGTAATCACCCGTTCGCAGCGCACCACGGTCGTACTGTCGTTCCAGTCCGCTTTCGAACAGTGCGTGCTGGACCTGCGCAGTGGACCTGCCCAGCGCATCGGCGAGATGACGGACGCGCAGCGTGCGGTGGTGGTCCAGCAGCACGCCGTCCACGTCAAGCAGCAGCAGATCGATGCAAGGCGCCATCGTGGCAGCATGCCTGAAGTCGTCCGCATCGTGCGACAGCCTGTCGCAGCCGCGTGCACGCTCGGCTTCCTACAATGGAGTCCACGATGGGACGGGAGCAGATGATGCAGAAGCGGTGGACATGGGGGTTGGGACTGGCGGCGGTCATGTTGGCGCCCGCGGCGATGGCGAGGGTCTGTGCGGTCAGTATCGACAGCACCGACCAGATGACCTTCAGCACCGGTGAGATCAAGCTGGCCGCCGACTGCACCGAGGTGGCGCTGACGCTGCGACACACCGGTCGCATGGCCGCAACGGCGATGGGCCACAATTGGGTACTGACACGGACGGCGGACTACCAGCCGGTGGCGATGGCGGGGATGCGGGGCACGCTCGCGGAAAGCTACCTGCCCAAGTCAGACGCCCGCGTCCTGGCCCACACCCGGGTCATCGGCGGCGGCCAGAGCGCCAGCGTGCGCTTCTCCACCAAGGCCCTGCAGAAAGGCGGCGATTACACCTTCTTCTGCTCGTTCCCGGGCCATTTCGCAATGATGAAGGGCCGCCTCGTCTTCGGCTGAAAAAAGGGGACGGAGGGGATTAAGTCGCAACCAGCACTCAACGAGCCGGCTGCGACTTAATCCCCTCCGTCCCCTTTTTTTTCAGGCGGCGAAGGCGATGCGTGCGGCGGCGAGGGTGGCGTCGATCACCTCGTCATCGTGCGCACTGGAGAGGAAGCCGGCTTCGTAGGCGGAAGGCGCCAGGAATACGCCCTGGTCGAGCATCGCGTGGAAGAAGCGGTTGAACGCAGCGGTGTCGCAGGCGATGGCCTGGGCGTAGGTCTCGACCTTCTGGTCAGTGAAGAACAGGCCGAACATGCCGCCGACCTGGGTGGTGGTCACTGCGACGCCGGCCTCGGCCGCAGCTGCTTCCAGGCCAGCACACAGCCGCGCTGCGCGAGACGCAAGCTGCGCATGGAAACCGGGCTGCTGCACCAGCTCCAGCATGGCCAGGCCGGCCGCCATGGCCACCGGGTTGCCGCTGAGCGTGCCGGCCTGGTAGATCGGGCCGGCTGGCGAAATCTGCTGCATCAGCTCGCGTTTCCCACCGTAGGCACCGACCGGCATGCCGCCACCGATGATCTTGCCGAAGGTGGTCAGGTCCGGGGTTACGCCGTAATGCGCCTGTG
>JAZBLM010000158.1:0-6194 GCA_037033225.1 Pseudomonadota bacterium | reverse complement strand
CCAGCGCGGCCAGGCCGATCATGATGCCGACGGCGAGGACGGTGGAGCTCTGGACCTGGGCGAGATTGGTCAGGACGGCGAAGTACATGGTTTTCTCCGGGAACGTGATTGCTAAGGGATTTGGAAACTAACGGATGAAGGGTGCAGCGAAACTCAGTGAGCGTCTTCCGACAGGCTCAGGTACACGATGGACAGCATCATGAAGATGAAAGCCTGCAGCGGAATCACCAGCAGGTGGAACAGCATCCAGCCGAAGCCGGCAAACGCGCCTGCAAAGATGCCGGCGATACCTGCACCGCCCAGCACCCAGATCAGCAGGAACACGATTTCGCCGCCGAACATGTTGCCGAACAGTCGCATCGCCAGCGAAATCGGCTTGCTCAGCCACTCGACGATGTTCAGGATCAGGTTGAACGGCATCATCCACTTGCCGAACGGTGCGGTCAGGAACTCCTTGGTGAATCCACCAATGCCCTTGGAGCGCAGCGCGAAGAAAAGCATCAGGAAGAACACGCTGATCGACATGCCCAGCGTCGCATTGACGTCGGCGGTCGGGACCGGCTTCCAGTACGGCACGCCGAGCAGTTCCAGCGGAACGGCGATGAAATCGGCCGGGATCATCTTGATGAGGTTCATCAGGAGGATCCAGAAGAAGATCGTGATCGCGATCGGGGTCACCAGCTTGCTGGTGCCGTGGTAGGTGTCCTTGGCCTGGCGGTCAACGAACTCCAGGCAGATCTCCACGAAGGCCTGCCACTTGCCCGGCACGCCGGCCGTGGCCCTGCGGGTCGCCATCCAGAAGGCGAAGACCATCACCAGACCCATCAGGACCGAGGTGGCGATGGTATCCAGGTGCAGCGCCCACGGGCTGCCATGCCCAACGGTGAGGTTGTGCAGGTGATGCTGGATATAGGAGGTGGGTGTCAGCGCCTCGCCTGCCATGTGTCCGGAACCTTAATTATTGAGAAATTCGATCAACGCCTGGCCAGAGCCAGGACCTGGAACATCAAGCCGACCGCGATACCGGCCAGCAGTGCCACCGCAGGCAACCTGAATACCAGGATTCCTGCGAGCAGCACCCCGAACACCACGGCCCATTTTGCAACGACGGCGATGATCAGCCTTGCCATTGCCGAGCCTGCTGCCTGTACCCCACCCCCCAGCGCCATCCGCGCCGCAACCCAGCCGCCGGCCGACACCGCAAGCCCGGACAGCAATGCGCCCAGCGCGTGCTTCGGACTCACCAGCAGGAAGCCAAGGGCCAGGACAATCACCGCGGCCAGCGGGTAGACCGCGGCGCGCAGCATCAGTCGCCGACCCGGATCAACGGAATTCAGCACAGAAGACGTCCCGCACAATTGGAGTGATAGGCATGAGGCAGCAGCGTGGTGCCTCGTCGAGCCGCCAAATTATAGCAATGGGACAATTTGCGAGACAACCGCCGCGTGTTCATACCCGATGCGCGCAAGTTGCCGGATGGCCGGGATTTTTCGACTGGAGGGCGGGACACCGAGGCGCAGCGGGGCTCATGGGGCTGTTGCACTGCAGCATTGAACTTTCGTCGGGCGCGTATGTCCTACCCTCCGACCTGCACGCTCTCCTCCTCGTCGGCGCGGTTCTGCAGGTCTGCGTGGGGTCCCGCCGCTGCCCGGCGGGACTTTTTTGGTCGTCTGGCGCGCTCGCCGCGCGTGGCCCCGGCGTTGCGCCGCCGTATTGGCCGACGACGCGTCGCGGTGGCGGACAGTGGTTGCATCACGCTTTGAATCGCCCTGTGAAGACGCGTCCTGCACAATACGCTCACGCATGGTCGACGCGCATATAGCGATAGTGGCGCAACCCCAATGAACCACTGCAAGGATTTCTGCCGATGCGCTCCATGCCCACCCTTCTCGCACTGTCGCTGGTCGCCGCTGGCGCTGGCTTCGCCTCCACCGCGCACGCTGCCGAAGGGGATGACCGGTTCACCCTGCGCCTGGGCGCGATGAACATCGACACCGACAACACGATCCGCGGCAGCACCACCATCGCCGGCCAGGACGTGAACTTGAATGAAGACTTCAGCATGGGTGGCAAGGAATGGGAGCCGCGCGTGGACGGCGTCTTCCGCTTCAGCGACCGCCAGCGCCTGATCTTCGATTACTTCAAGTGGGACAAGGACCGTCGCGAGACGCTGAACGATGGCATCGCCTTCGGTGACATCAACGTGCCGGAAGGCAGCTTCGTCAAGGCCGAGCTGAAGTACCAGGTGGCGACGCTGGTGTATGACTACTCGGTCGTCGACACCGACCGCTTCGACATGGGCCTGCAGATCGGTGCCGAGTGGGCCCAGATCAGCGCCAAGGGCTTTGCCGACCTGGGCAATGTCTACAACGGTCGCTTCCTGGACGAAAAGGAAAACGGCGTGGCTCCGGTTGTCGGCGCCCGCCTGACCTTCAACCCGGCCGACCGCTGGATGATCAACCTGCAGGGCCAGTACCTCAACACCAGCTGGGGCAGCTTCGACGACTACGAAGGCGACCTGAGCCGTGCCAATGCAATCGTCGAATACCGCTTCACCGACACCTTCGGCATCTTCGCCGGCTACGACTGGTTCAAGCTGGACGTGGACCAGAAGGGCAGCGACGGCGTGGTCGGCCTGAAGCAGGAGTTCAAGGGCCCGGTTGCCGGTGTCAGCCTGAGCTTCTAAGCGGCCGCACGCGGTTCGAACAGGAACGGCCCCGGTTTTCCGGGGCCGTTTTTTTTTTCGCCCGGGGTCGCGCCGGCCGGCGGCAGGCCGGAGCTGGTCACGGCGCGCGCAGACAAAAACCCCGGCCGAAGCCGGGGTTCCGAACGCAGCACAACCGCAGCGCGCTTACTTCTTCTTCGGCATGTACAGGTCGGTGATGGTGCCGTCGTAGATCTCCGACGCCATCGCCACCGATTCACTCAGCGTGGGATGCGCATGGATGGTGTGCCCGATGTCCTCGGCCTCCGCACCCATCTCGATGGCCAGGCCGATTTCAGCCAACAGGTCGCCGGCATGCACACCAACGATGGCACCGCCGATGATGCGATGGGTGTCCTCGTCGAAGATCAGCTTGGTGAAACCTTCGGTACGACCGATGCCGATCGCACGGCCGCTGGCCGCCCACGGGAACTTGGCCACGCCGACCTTCAGCCCCTTGGCCTTGGCCTCGGTTTCGGTCACGCCGACCCAGGCGATTTCCGGATTGGTATAAGCCACCGACGGGATCACCCGCGCGACCCACTCCTTCTTGTGCCCGGCTGCGACTTCTGCGGCCAGCTTGCCTTCGTGCGTGGCCTTGTGGGCCAGCATCGGGTTGCCGACGATGTCGCCGATGGCAAAGATGTGCGGCACATTGGTGCGCATCTGGCGATCGACGGGGATGAAACCGCGATCGGATACCTGCACACCGGCCTTGTCGGCGCCGATCTTGCTGCCGTTCGGCGAGCGGCCCACGGCGACCAGCACGCGGTCGAACGTGCCCTTCTGCAGCGCGGGCGTCTCACCCTCCGCGGCGGCCTCGAAGGTCACGGTGATGCCAGAGGCGTCGGCACTGACGCCGGCGGCCTTCGTCTTCAGGTGAACCTCTACGCCCTGCTTCTTCAGGCGGTCGGCCAGCGGCTTGACCAGGTCCTTGTCAGCGCCCGGCATCAGCTGGTCCATGAACTCGACCACGGTGACCCTGCTGCCCAACGCGGCATAGACCGTCGCCATTTCCAGGCCGATGATGCCGCCACCGACCACCAGCAGCGAACCCGGCACTTCGGCCAGTTCCAGTGCATCGGTGGAATCCATCACGCGCGGGTCGTCCCACGGGAAGTTCGGCAGCTTCACCGCCTGCGAACCGGCGGCGATGATGCACTGCTGGAAGCGCAGCAGCTGGGTGCTGCCGTCGTCCGCGGTGATCTCCAGTTCGTTGGCCGAAACGAAGCGGCCCACGCCCTGCACGGTGCGCACCTTGCGCTGCCTGGCCATGCCGGCCAGGCCCTTGGTCAGCTGGCCGACGACCTTTTCCTTGTACTGGCGCAGCTTGTCCAGGGTGATCTTCGGCGCACCGAACTCGACGCCGAACTCGCCCGCGTGCGCGACCTCGTCGATGACCGCCGCTGCGTGCAGCAGCGCCTTCGACGGAATGCAGCCCACGTTGAGGCAGACGCCACCCAGGCTGGTGTAACGCTCCACCAGCACCGTATCCAGGCCGACGTCGGCGGCACGGAACGCAGCGGTATAGCCACCCGGACCAGAGCCCAGCACGACCATCGCGCACTCGATGTCAGCCGCCTTGCCGGACGGCAATGCAGGCTTCGACGGCGCCGGCTCGACCGGCGCACGATGGGACGGGGTCACCGGCGGCTTGCTGTCCGGCGCGGCGGCGGCAGGTGCGGCGGCCGCCTTGGCCGGCGCCGCAGGCGCAGTGCCCTCGCCTTCGGCTTCCAGCAGCACGACCACGGCGCCCTCGGACAGCGTGTCGCCCAGCTTGACTTTCAGTTCCTTGACCACGCCGGCGGCCGAGGACGGCACTTCCAGCGTCGCCTTGTCCGATTCCAGGGTCAGCAGCCCCTGGTCCTTCTTCACCGTGTCGCCGACGGCGACCAGTATTTCGATCACCGGCACATCGCTGTAATCACCGATGTCGGGAACCTTGACTTCAATCGTGGCCATGGTGGTTTCCTTCGTGCCCGCGCGGGAGGACCGGCGGGCGTCTGCAGCAGTTCGTCACGCGGCCGCGCTCATCGCAGCGGCCACACGGAGGGGGCACGCGCGTGTGCTCAGAGCAGTACGCGGCGCATGTCGGCCAGCACCTGGGCCAGGTAGGTGGTGAAGCGTGCGGCCAGGGCGCCATCGATCACGCGGTGGTCGTAGCTCAGCGACAGCGGCAGCATCAGCTTCGGCGCGAACTCCTTGCCGTTCCAGACCGGCTGGATGGAGGACTTGGATACGCCGAGGATGGCCACTTCCGGTGCATTGACGATCGGCGTGAACGCGGTGCCGCCGATGCCGCCCAGCGAGCTGATCGAGAAGCAGCCACCGCTCATGTCGGCCGGACCCAGCTTGCCGTCGCGCGCCTTCCTGGCCAGCTCGCCGCTTTCCTGCGCGATCTGCACCACGCCCTTCTTGTCGACGTCGCGGATGACCGGAACGACCAGGCCGTTCGGGGTGTCAGCGGCGAAGCCGATGTTGAAGTACTTCTTAAGGGTCAGGTTCTCGCCGCTGGCATCCAGCGACGCGTTGAATTCCGGGAACTTCTTCAACGCCGCAGCGCTGGCCTTGACCAGGAAAGCAAGCATGGTCAGCTTGATGCCGGCCTTCTCGTTCTCCTTGTTGAGGGCAACGCGCAGTGCTTCCAGATCGGTGATGTCGGCCTGCTCGAACTGGGTGACATGCGGAATCATGGCCCAGTTGCGCGCCAGGTTGGCACCGGAAATCTTCTTGATGCGGGACAGCGGCTGGACCTCCACGTCACCGAACTTGCTGAAATCGACCTTCGGCCAGGGCAGCAGGTTCAGGCCACCACCGGATGCTGCAGCAGCGCCGCCGCCGGTTGCCATGCCGCCGGTGAGGGCAGACTTGACGAACTTCTGCACGTCACCCCTGGTGATCCGGCCACCCTTCTCCGACCCGCTGATCTGCAGCAGGTCCACGCCCAGCTCGCGGGCGAATACGCGCACGGCCGGGGTCGCGTACGGAACCTTCGCCGGCAGCACGCTGTCGGCATTGAACTGCACCGGCGGACTGGTCGGCGCGCCAGCGGAGGGGGCGCTGGCCATCTCGCGCTGGGCCAGCTTGTCCGGCTGCTGCGGCACGGCGACCGGTTCGACCTTGGTACCGGTCTCGGCCGCAGCAGGCGCCGCAGCCGCATTGGCTGCAGTCGGTGCGGGCGCGGCGGCCGTACCCTCGGCTTCGATGACGGCCACGACCTTGCCCTGCGACAGGGTGTCACCCACCTTGACCTTGATTTCCTTCACCACGCCGGCAACGGACGACGGCACTTCCATCGTTGCCTTGTCGCTTTCCAGCGTGACCAGGCCCTGGTCCTTCTTCACCGTGTCGCCCACGGCGACGAGGATCTCGATCACCGGGATGTCACTGTAGTCACCGATGTCCGGGACCAGCGCTTCCACCGCGCCGCCGCTGGACGCCGGTGCTGCCGGGGTTGCCACCGGTGCGCTCGCGGCCGCCGGGGCAGGCG
>JAZBLM010000157.1:0-6269 GCA_037033225.1 Pseudomonadota bacterium | reverse complement strand
CGCAAGGAGTTCTACCAGCGCCTGCTGGAAGACTACTTCGACGAGCAGAAGACCATCATCGTCACCACCCACCAGGTCGAAGAGATCGAGCACATCCTGACCGACGTGATGTTCATCCGTGACGGCAAGGTGGTGCTGAGCGCGGAAATGGACGAAGTGGGCGAGCGCTATACCGAAGTCCTGGTCAATGCGGACCAGCTCGACACCGCCCGCGCGCTCAAGCCGATCGACGAGCGCGCCCTGCCCTTCGGCAAGTCGGTCCTGTTGTTCGACAACGTGCCGCGCAGCCAGCTGTCCACCCTGGGGGAGACCCGCAACCCGGGCCTGGCCGACCTGTTCGTCGCCATCATGAAGGGAACCTACGCATGAACGCCGTCAACCATCCGATCAGCAAGGCCGGCACCCTGCGCTGGCTGCTCAAGCGCGAATACTGGGAGAACCGCGGAGGTTTCCTGTATGCGCCGTTCATTGCCGGCATCGCCTCGCTGGTGATGAGCACCGTCGGCATCATCATCGGGCTGTTCGTGCTGCGCCGGGCGGCATCGCAGGGCGACCTGCACATCAACGACAGCAACGTGCAGGTGAACGGTCTCGACCTGGGCATGCTGACCCGTCAGCTGGATCAGCAGGACCTCACGCAGCTGGGCAACGGACTGGACGCCACCCTCGCGCTCAGCTCGGGCTGGCCCTTCGTCGTACTGGCGTTCGTGGTGTTCTTCTACTGCCTGGGCGCGCTGTATGACGACCGTCGCGACCGCAGCATCCTGTTCTGGAAGTCGTTGCCGCTGTCGGATACCCAGACCGTGCTGTCGAAGGTCATCAGCGCGGTGCTGATCGCTCCGCTGATCGCGGTGATCGCCGCAATCATCACCATGCTGTTGTTCCTTGTGGTGATCTCCATTGTCGCGCTGACCCACGGCGGTGACCCCATGTCACTGATCTGGGGCCCGTCCAGCCCGCTGCTGCTGGCCGCCGGTCACCTCAGCTGGATCCCGGTCTACGCGCTGTGGTCGCTGCCGACCGTAGGCTGGCTGCTGCTGTGCTCGTCCTGGGCGAAGAGCAAGCCGTTCCTGTGGGCGGTGATGCTGCCGCTGTTCGCCGGCATCGTGGTCAGCACCACCAAGGTGATGGGCCTGCTGGACATGACCAGCGGCTGGTTCTGGCAGCACATCGTGGGCCGCCTGCTGCTGGGGACGCTCCCCGGCATCGAGCTGGCCTACCGGCCCGGCGGCCTGCCGACGCAGGATTCGGTTGCCGCGTTGTTGTCCCCCTCCAGCCAGCTGGCCGCCCTGTCGATGCCCGGCCTGTGGATCGGTGCCGCCGTGGGCGTCGTGTTCATCGTGATCGCCATCCGCCTGCGCCGCCGCGCCGGCGAAATCTGAGTCCAAGGAGCCTGCCGTCATGCGTACCCTGCTTGCCTGTGTTCCCCTGATGTTGCTGCCGCTGGCCGCGCTGGCCAACGATGCGCCCTGCCGTTTCACCGAGAATCGCGATCTCGCGCTGGACCTGGCCGGTGCGAAAACGCTGGTGCTGGAAGTCAACCAGCATGACCTCCACGTAGTGGCCGGCAGCGGCGCGGCGCGGTTGTCCGGTCGGGCCTGCGCCTCCAATGCCGAGTGGCTGCGTGACCTCACGCTGACCCAGCAGCGCAGTGGCGACAAGCTGGTGGTCAGCCTGCGTCGCGAAAACAAACCGATCACAATCAACAGCGACGGCTACGCTTGGCTGGACATCCGCGGCAGCGTACCCGCTGACGTGCTGGTGCAGCTGAAAGTGGGCTCCGGCGACGGGCACATCGAAGGCGCGCGCTCGCTCAGCGTAGACGTCGGCTCCGGCGATGCGGACGCACTGCGCACCCTGGGCAGCGTGCATGCTGCAGTGGGCTCGGGCGACCTGCGTATCGAGGGCGCCGAAAGCCTGAACCTGCTGTCGATCGGCTCCGGTGATGCAAAGGTCGCCGGCGTACGCCGCGACGTCACGGTGGGCAGCCTGGGCTCCGGCGACCTGGAAGTTCGTGATGTCGGTGGCAACCTGGAGATCAGGACCATCGGCTCGGGTGACGCCGACGCACGCCAGGTGCGCGGTAATGTCCACATCGGCGTGGTCGGCTCCGGCGACGTGGAGCTGCGCGACATCGGCGGCAACCTGCGCGTTGGCAGCCACGGCTCCGGCACCATCAAGGCCGAGGGCGTGGGCGGCAACCTGACCGTCGAACGCAGCGGCAGTGGCGAGGTCCGCCACAGCGGCGTACGCGGCACCGTCACCCTGCCCCGCGGCAGGTAATCCCGCATCCACCCAGCACGGACGATCCCACCATGAACATGCGCACCCTGCTTCCTGCCCTGTTGCTCGTGCTGCCGCTGGCAGCCTGCACCGACCAGGGCAACGATGCCACCAAGGCGGTCAGCGACACCGGCAGCAGCATCGGCCGCTCGGTCCAGGAAGCGACCGACAAGGCCCGCAAGGAGATGGCCACCGGCAACTTCAAGGTGTCCGTCGGCGGCCTGCCCGCCGCGGAAATCAGCCCGGAGGGTGACCTGCTGATCGACGGCAAAGACGTGCCGACCACGCCTGCCCAGCGCGCCCAGCTGCTGGAATACCGCCGCCAGGTCGAGGGCATGGCCCTGGCGGGCATGGACATCGGCGTGTCCGGTGCCAACCTCGGGGTCAAAGCCGCCGGCGAAGCGCTCAAGGGCGTGTTCTCCGGCAATACCGACGGCATCGAAAAGCGAATCGACGAAGAAGCCGGGAAGCTGAAGGCGCAGGCCCAGGCACTGTGCGAAAAGCTGCCGGCCATGATGGCAACGCAACAGGCGCTTGCCGCCAGCCTGCCGGCGTTCGCACCCTACGCCACGATGGACCAGAGCGACATCGACGACTGCGGCAAATGAGCGCACCCGGCCGCCGCCCACCCCGGTGCGGCGGTCGGCGGCGTGCGCGGGGATTACACTAGGACGCTTCCCCATTGTCCCGTGGACCGCCATGAAGAAGCTGTTCCTGCTGCTGGCCGCCCTGTCCTGCCTGATGCTGGCCGGCTGCGACCAGGAGTACCGCAACCATCGCGTCGAACGCAGCAAGCCCAAGATCACTGTCAGTGACAGCATGGTCACCGTGCGCCGCGCGCCGGCACCGAACATCATCATCCTCGCCGATGGCCACATGAAGGTCGACGAGATCGAGATCCCGCTGCGGCCGGAGCAGCAGCAAATGCTGCAGCAGATGTTCGGCCACCTGCAGGTACTGCGCCAGAACACGCTGGTCGACGCACCGGCGGATCCGGACAAGAAGCCGGTGAAGATCGTGCCGCCGGCCGGCAGCCACCCGATTCCGGAAAACCTGGTGCAGACCATCCCGGAGTTCAAGGACTACACCGAAACCTTCGGCAACCTGCAGGCTGACCGCCGCTGAGGTCTGCTGCAGGGCGCGGCTGCGCGCAGCACGGATTGCCTCCAACGCCACCCATCGGGTGGCGTTTTTTTTTGCGCGGACGCCGCCGGGCAGTGCCACTCCGGGGCGCGACAGGCAGGTTTTTTTTCAGCCGTGTCCTAGCGTTGCAGCCCGTCGAATTACGACATGTCCGATGGGTCGGGAGCGACGTCGCAACGAGCATGGACACACCGGATACGACATTGCATCCGGCCTTCCGCCAATGCCTGGCGTCGTCAACTCACTTCTTCCGGAGCAGTCGTCATGAACGCTGTCTACAAGCTTGTCTTCAACATTTCCACCGGCACGTGGGCCGTCGCCCACGAATTCGCCGCTGCCCGCGGCAAGAAGAGCCGCACCCGCCTGGCCGCCGCGCTGGCCCTCGCCCTGGTCCTGCCGGCTGGCGGCGCGCTGGCAGCGGACGAATCCGAAGCGCTTCAGTGCGCTGCGAACGAAGCCGTCTCCACGGACGGGCTGAGCTGCGTGGCTTCGGTGGCGCACCAGAGCATGACCAGTGCCGTCGGCACCATGTCGACGCCCGAGCAGAACAATAAATACATTGCTTATGGCTCGTTCCCGGACGCCAGGATTGACCAGGATGCGGAGGCGCCGGGCGGCTACTCCATCGCGATCGGCGGCTTCGCAACTGCGGGTGTGAACGCAGCCGATGGCTATTCCACCGCAGTTGGTGTGATGTCGCAGGCCACGGCCCGCGCCGCTACGGCGCTTGGCTACAATGCACAGGCAAATGAACTCAGCGCGGTTGCCGTGGGCAGCAACTCGGTTGCGGAAGCGGAAGGTGCCACCGCGATTGGGCGTCGCGCCAATGTTGCGCCTGCGGCAAGAGGCTCCGTTGCGCTCGGTTACGAGTCGTCGGCGACCGCCGAAAACGTGGTATCCATCGGCAACGCGACCTCCCAGCGCCGCCTCGTCAACATGGCCGCGGGCAGGACGGCTACCGACGCGGTCAACGTCAGCCAGCTGCAGTCCACTCTTGATGCCATCGGTGGTGGCGCGCGCATCAATACCACCACCGGCGCCGTCATTGCCCCGACCTTCAACGTGGGCGGCGCCACCAGGAATACGGTTGGCGAGGCGCTGACCAACATCGACGGACGTGTGAACGGCCTCACCGACGGCACCATCGGCATGGTCAAGCAGGATGCCACGACCCGCGCCATCAGCGTGGCGGGCGAAACCGACGGAACCACGGTCAGCTTCGCTGGCGTGAACGCCGGCGCCGCGATCAACCGCACGCTCACGGGCGTCGCAGATGGCAATCTGTCCGATACCAGCCGTGAAGCAGTCAACGGTTCGCAGCTGTTCGCCACCAACAACCGCCTGACCACCGCCGAAACCAACATCACCAACCTGCAGAACGGCATGAACGACGGCACCATCGGCCTGGTCCGCCAGGATGGCACCGACGGCGACATCACGGTGGCAGCAGGCAACGGCGGCACGGTGGTCAACTTCGCTGGTGCTGAAGGCAGCCGCCCGTTCGACCGCACCCTGACCGGCGTGGCCCGTGGCGCGGCCGACAACGACGCGGCCAACATCGGCCAGGTCCAGGACGTGCTGGAGGGGCTCGGTGGCGGCGCCACCGTCAATGCAGACGGCAGCATCACCGGCCCGAGCTACTCCATCGGCGGCGTCCAGCGCGAAGGCGTGGAAGCGGCCTTCAATGCGGTGGACACCACCCTGACCAACCTGAGCAACGGCACCGCCGGCATCGTGACCTACACCGCAGCAACCGGCACCGTCAATGTGGCCGCAGCCCAGGGCGGCAGCGTGGTGAACGTGTCCGGCACCGACGGCACCCGCCGCCTGAGCGGCGTGGCCAACGGCACTGAAGACAGTGATGCGGTGACCCTGGCCCAGCTGAAGTCCGCTGGCCTGGTGGATCCGAACGGCCGTGCGTTGAATGCCCTGGTCTATGACGATGCGACGCTGGCCCGCGCCACGCTGGGCGGCCTCAACGGCACCGTCATCGGCAACCTGGGCAACGGCCTGGTGGCATCGGGCAGCATGGAAGCCGTCAACGGCGGCCAGCTGTGGCAGATGAACGCCGATTGGGAAGCCAAGTGGTCGGCGATGGACGGTCGTGTCGGCACCATCGAGCAGGGCATCGTGGATGGCAGCATCGGCGGTCCGGCTCCGGACCTGTCCGGCACCGGCGCAGGCTCGGTGGCCATCGGTGATGGCAGCAACGCCTCGGGCACCGGCTCGATCGGCATCGGCAAGGGCGCCGGTGCCACCGGCGAAGGCTCGGTTGCCATTGGTGACGGCGCGTCGGCCGGCGGCCGCAACTCGGTCGCCATCGGTGCCGGTTCCACCACTGACCGTGACAACGAGTTCTCGGTCGGCTCCGAAGGCCATGAGCGCGTGGTCAGCAACGTTGCGGCAGGCACCCGTCGCACCGACGCGGTGAACCTGGGGCAGATGGAAGACCGTTTCGCCGCCGAGCGTGACTGGGCCAACGGCCGCTTCCAGGCCGTCGACAAGCGCATGGACCGCATGGGCGCGATGAACGCGGCGATGATGAACATGGCCGTCAGCGCGGCCGGCGTGCACACCGAAAACCGCGTGGGTGCCGGCGTCGGCTTCCAGAACGGCAAGTCGGCCCTGTCGGTGGGTTACCAGCGTGCACTGAGCGATCGCGCCACGCTGACCGTCGGTGGCTCGTTCAGCGGCAGCGAAGCCTCGGCTGGTTTCGGCGCCGGCTTCGGCTGGTAAGCAACCGCGGCACGCTGGATGGGTGGGGAGCAGGGGCTCCCCACCCCGCAGCAAGCCCGCGATGGGAGCATCGCGGGCTTTTTCGTGTGGGGTCGGTAGAGTCGACC
>JAZBLM010000156.1:0-6433 GCA_037033225.1 Pseudomonadota bacterium | reverse complement strand
GCGCCATGGATGGCGCGAAACGAGGCACGCAGGACGCAGCATTTGCTGTCCCCCGACCAGCCCCACCGCCCGACCCAAGCCGACGAACAACTGCATGCCGAACCGCCACGAGGGGCTCAGCCGTTCGCGGCCATCAATCCTCTTCGGCGAGCATTTCCTGAAGCTTCTGCCGCGCCGGCTTTGCCAGCTTCTTGCTGTTCAGCGCAAAGCGGATGGTCGCCTCGACCAGCCCGAGGTGCGTGCCGCAGTCGAAACGACGACCCTCGAAGCGGTACGCGTCCACCGGCTCGCTCTTCAGCAGCTCGGCAATCGCATCCGTCAGCTGGATCTCGCCACCGGCGCCCTGCCCCGTGCCTTCCAGCAGCTCGAAGATCTTCGGGCTGAGCACGTAGCGTCCGACCACGGCCAGGTCGCTCGGGGCGTCCTCCGGCTTGGGTTTTTCCACGATGGCGGAAATGCGCCCGTGGCTGCCGTCAAAGGCATCCGTCGCTACGATGCCGTAGCTCGCGGTCTGTTCGTGAGGCACGTCTTCCACCGCGATCACGCTGGCGCCGGTCGACGCGTTCAGGTCGGCCATCTGCTTCAGCGCGCCGTCGCCACGGTTGTAGATCAGGTCGTCCGGCAGCAGCACCGAGAACGGCTCATCGCCGATGATCTCCTTGGCACACAGCACGGCATGGCCCAGGCCCAACGCTTCGGCCTGGGTCACGAACACCGCGCGCACGCCGTTGGGCAGGACGTGGCGGATCAGGTCGAGCTGCTCGGTCTTGCCGGCACGCTCGAGTTTCTGTTCCAGCTCGTAGGCCTTGTCGAAATAATCGGCTACCGCATGCTTGTAGCGGTTGGTGATGAAAATCAGGGTGTCGCAGCCTGCCTCGATGGCCTCATCCACGGCGTACTGGATAAGCGGTCGATCGATGATCGGCAGCATTTCCTTCGGAACCGTCTTGGTTGCCGGCAAAAAGCGCGTCCCTAGCCCTGCCACTGGAAAAACAGCCTTTCTGATTCGCTTGCTCATCGATTACCTATTGGCCTCACGTGCCGGGAAGGGAACTACGTTAGCCGAAGGGATGTATGCATCCTGTTGAAGCGGATCGAACTCCGGCATCGTGGCGAACAATATTTCCTGGATGGCAGCGATATCGTAAGTGGAGATAGCGTCGCGCAGCTTGGGCACGTTACCCAGCACCAGGTCACGCGAGAATGTACGCACGCCCGCTTCCAGCACTTTGGGGTGGGAAGTGGGACGGTAATCCTCATCGGAGTAGAACAGCGTCTCGTGCAGCTTCTCGCCCGGACGCAGCCCGGTGTAGATGATCGCGATGTCCTTGTAGGGCTGCTTGCCGGCGAGCCGGATCATCTGTTCAGCCAGCACACGGATCGGCACGGGCTCGCCCATGTCCAGGGTGTAGATGGCGCCATGCGAGGCCGAGGCGGCCGCCTGCAGAATGAGCTGGCAGGCCTCTGGAATGGTCATGAAATAGCGCGTGACTTCCGGGTCGGTGACCGTCACCGGCCCGCCCTTCATGATCTGGTCGCGGAACAGCGGAACCACGCTGCCCGCAGAGGCCAGCACGTTGCCGAAGCGCACGGTCACGAAACGGGTATGCGTGGATTTCTGGTCCAGGCTCTGGCAGATCATCTCCGCGTAGCGCTTGCTCGCGCCGAGCGAATTGACCGGGTCCACGGCCTTGTCCGTAGAGATGAAGACAAAGTGCTCTACCCGGGCTTCCATGCAGGCGCGGGCCACGTTCTCGGTGGCGAGGATATTGTTGCGCACGGCCTCGCGCAGTTGCCGCTCCAGCACCGGCACCTGTTTATAGGCCGCCGCGTGGAAGGCCGCCTCGATGGGGTGCAGCGAGAGCGCATGGCGGATCACCGCCGGATCGCCGCAGTCGCCAAGTACGGCTTCGACCTCGATGTCGGGGAAGCTGCGACGCAGCTCGGCCTCGATGGTCAGCAGCAGCAGCTCGCTCATTTCCAGCAGCACGATGCGCCCTGCCCCATGGCGGGCACACTGGCGGCACAATTCCGAACCAATCGAACCGCCGGCCCCGGTGACCAGCACCGTGCGCCCACCCAGCCAGTTGCGGATCAGCGACCAATCCGGCTGGATCGGCTTGCGGCCCAGCAGGTCCTCGATCGCCACCTCCTTGAGCTGGCCCGGCAGCGACTGCCCCTGCAGGATATCGCTGAGCTTGGGGACGGTGCGGAACGGGATGCCCGTGCTTTCGCACAGCCCGACCACACGCTGCATGCCCACCGCATCCAGCGACGGAATGGCGATCACGATCAGCTTGGCGGCGGTTTCGCGGGCTACGCTCTGTGCGTCTTCCAGCGTGCCCAGGATCGGAAGGCCCTGCAGCTTGGCGCCCTGCAGATGCGGCGCATCGTCCAGCAGACCGACGGGATCGTATTCCCCGGACCGGCGCAGGTCGCGCACCAGCGCTTCGGCGGCCTGGCCGGCGCCGAGGATCAAGACCCGACGACCGGTGGTATCGGACTGGACGGCCTGGTAATCCTTCCATGCGCGATACAGCAGGCGCGGCGCACCCAGCAGCGCCGACAGTGCAAAGGGATAGATGACCAGCACCGACATCGGCACGCCATCGAACCGTTTCCACATCAGCGCCAGCACGATGGCGACCAGGCCAACGAAGCTCGCTTTGAATATGTTGATCAGGTCGGCCACGCTGGCAAAGCGCCACAGGCCGCGGTACAGGCCTACACGCCAGAACACCAGTGCCTGGATGCCCAGCACCAGCGACGTATCCACGTTCCAGAGCGGCAGCGCGGGGGCATCGGGCAGGATGGAATAGCGCCCGGCGTGCAGCAGTTGCCAGCAGGCCCAGACCATGAACAGGTCATGGAGCACGATCGCGGTGCGGGGCACCAGCGCGATTATTCGATTCCATCGGGCTGACATGACCAGTACAGATCCTTAAAAGTTACGCAGGCGAGCGCGGGCCACGCCCCAGAGCAGGGCCAGCACGGCCCCCCAGGCGATCGCCACGCCGGCTTGCTGCGGCGGCGGCAACCTGACGGATACAACCAGCACCGCTGCGCCGGCAAGGCCAAGCAGAATATACACGCCTGTCACGCGCACATGACTCCACCCCGCCTTCACCGCGCGCTGGTAGACATGCTGCGTATGCGGGTCCATCCAGCGCTGCCCGGAGAGCATGCGGGAAGTCAGTGTGAAGCCGGCGTCCACAATGAAGGCTGACAGCGGCATCAACAGCAGCAGCCAGTTGATATAGGTGGTCAGGCTGGCCAGGCCCACCAGGGCCGCCATCAGGTAGCCCAGCGCACCGCTGCCCACGTCGCCCATGAAGATGCGGGCGCGGGGAAAGTTGAACGGCAGGAAGCCCAGGCACCCTGCCGCCACTGCAATGGGGAGCAATCCGAAGGGCGTGGGCGTGACCATGGCCAAGGCAAGCGCGGCGATCAGGGCCTGACTGCTGGCAATCCCATTGATCCCGTCCATGAAGTTCCACAGGTTGATCAGAGCGGTCGCGACCAGGAATACCAACACCGCCTGTACGGGACTGCGGCTTACCTCCCACACCACGCCCGCCAGCAGGGCTGAGGCCAGCATGTGGACCAGCAGGCGGTGCACCGCAGGTAACGGGCGATGGTCATCCCACCAGCCGATCCCGGCAACGAGGCCGAGGCCCGTGCCGAATACGCCAAGATGCGGCGCCGCTTCCGGGTAGCGCAGTGCACCCAGCAGAGTCGCCGCCAGCACCGTCAGCACGATGGCGATCCCGCCGCCCCGGGGCGTGGCCACGACATGGCTGCGGCGCTCACCGGGGTGGTCCAGCAGCTGTCGCCGCAGGGCATACACCCGCGACAGCCAGGTGAGCACGCCTGCTCCCAGCGCAAGCAACATCAGCGCCGGCAGCTGATCAACCAGGCGCATTGATCACAGCACCGCGTAATTCAGCAGCGGCTTGACCGTTCCCCATTCCTTGCAGCTGGGGCACTGCCAATGGTGGGTCCGTGCACCGAAGCCGCACCGGGTGCAGCGGTAGGCCGGATTGCGTACCAGCAGCTGATCGGTGATGTGCTTGAGATCGTGCAGGGTGGCCGTGGGATCGGCGCCTTCGGCCAGGGTCAGGTCGATCAACGCCGACTCGCCGCGCACCGAGGGGCGATCCTTCAACTGGCGGCCGAGGTAGGCCCGCGCAGGCGACACGCCCTCCTGCTCCTCCATCAACCGCGTCAGGGCCAATACCGGGGCAATGCCACGGTAATGCTCGGTCATCTCCGACAGGAAGCTGCGCGCACCGCCCAGATCGCCGACCTTCCGGTAGTTCTGCATCAGAAGCTGCAGCACTTCCGGTAAATACTCAGGGTCGTTGCGGGCGGCGCGCTCGAAGGCGCGCACGGCGGCCTCGGCATTGCCCGCGTCGGTCTCGATGCGGCCTTCGATGATGCCGGCACGGACCGACATCGCGTCGGCCTGGTAGGCGCGTGCGATGGCCGCCCTCGCCTCGTCCACGTTGCCGGCACCGCGGTGGCGTTCGGCCAGCTCACACTCGAACTGGCCGACCAGCTTGCCCATGGGTTCGCCGGTGACTTCCTCGAAACGCAGCGCGTTGTCGATCGCCTTTTCCCAGTCGCGTTCGGCCTGGTAGATGCCGATCAGGTGCTTCAGCGCCTGTGGCGCCCGCTGATCGATCTGCGCCAGGTCGCTGAACACCGTCTCGGCGCGGTCCAGCAGGCCCGATTTCATGTAGTCCTCGCCAAGCGCCAGCAGCGCCTGCACGCGTTGCGCGTCGGTGAGGTCGCTGCGGTTGACCAGGCCCTGGTGCAGGCGGATGGCGCGATCCACCTCGCCCCGCCGACGGAACAGATGCCCCAGCGCCACCTGGGTTTCAAAGGTTTCCTTGTCCAGCTCGGCGATGTGCAGGAACAGCTCGATGGCCTTGTCCGGCTGCTCGTTGAGCAGGTAGTTCAGGCCACGGAAGTAGGTACTCGACAGGCGGCTGACCTGGTTGTCGCCATGACGCTGCCCGCCACGGCGGCCAATGACCCATCCGGCAACGGCGGCCAGCGGCACGCAGAGGAAGAACCAGAAATACTCGGAAACGAATTCCATGCGCGATCAGCGTCCTGCAGAAGGAGGAGTGACGGGGGCGACCGGCGTGGCCAGCCCCGCCTTGTTGGCACGGCGCAGCTGGGCATAGAGCGGGATGACCACGCTCACCAGCACCAGCCCGGCACCGACCACGACCCCGACCAGCAGGGCAGCGATCATCGCCACGCCGACCGAAGTATGCAATTGGGTGAAGACAAGATTGATCGACATTTCGGTCATGTTGACCGCGCCGATGATGAGTCCGATGACCAGGACGGCCAGCAGGACCAGCAAACGGAATACCTTCATGCGACAGCTCCAGTCAGGCCAGGCCTGTAGCTTATCCGACCCGGCAACGGAACCGCACGCACGACCGCGCACCCTCAGGCGGGATCGGCATCCTGCGGGACGACGTCGCTGACGCGTTCGCGCAGCTCCTTGCCCGGCTTGAAATGGGGAACATGCTTGCCCGGAAGGGCGACCGATTCGCCCGTCTTGGGATTGCGACCCAGCCGCGGCGGACGGTAATGCAGGGAAAAACTGCCGAATCCGCGGATCTCGATCCGGTCTCCGGCCGACAGCGAACCACCCATCATCTCCAGCAACGACTTGACCGCCAGATCGACATCGTCGGCCTTCAGGTGCGCCTGCCGGCGCGCAAGGATCTCGATCAGTTCGGATTTGGTCATTGCGGGCTCTGCTCGGGGGGTCCAACCCTGAAACGGCCCGGACAAATGTCCGGGCCGTCCAGGAAACTACGACAGCGTAAGACCGATTACTCGGACTTGTTGCCGCCCAGCTGTGCACGCAGCAGCGCGCCGAGCTGGGTCATGCCACCCGAAGCGGCGGACTGGTAGTCCTCCAGCACTTCGCGCATTTCGGCATCGTCCTTCGCCTTGATCGACAGCTGCAGGGTGCGGCCCTTGCGGTCCATGCCCACGAACTTGGCTTCGATCTTGTCGCCAACCTTCAGGTGCTGGGTCGCATCGTCGACACGGTCGGCGGAGATATCGCGGGCAGCCACATAGCCCTCGATGCCGTCGGCCAGTTCGATGATGGCGCCCTTGGCGTCAACTTCCTTGACCACACCTTCGATCTTCGAACCCTTCGGGTTCACGGCCATGAACTGGCCGAACGGGTCCTGCTCCAGCTGCTTGACGCCCAGGCTGATGCGCTCGCGTTCCGGATCAACGGCCAGGACGACAGCGTCCAGGTTGTCGCCCTTCTTGAAGTTGCGCACGATGTCTTCGCCAGTGGTCGCCCAGCTGATGTCGGACAGGTGGACCAGGCCGTCGATGCCGCCGTCCAGGCCGATGAAGATGCCGAAGTCGGTGATCGACTTGATCTGGC
>JAZBLM010000155.1:0-6463 GCA_037033225.1 Pseudomonadota bacterium | reverse complement strand
GGACAGCATGGTGATACGGGTCCTGGCGGACCTACCTGCTGCTCCGGATCCTCGGAGTCAGCCCCTGTTACCGAGAATCCATGTTTCCCACACGCTCCTGGCGCAGGCGGCGCCGGCGCCTTGTCCCGGGCGGTGTCGCGTGAGTCTGCGCGCCCGTTGCCATCAGTGTCGTAACACCATCGTGCTCAGCTTCGCTGCGTGCTGCCAGCGACGCATCGTGGCGAGCGGCCGTCAGACGCAGCTGTGGAAGGCGAGGTGTCCTGTATGTGCCTGCGAGCTGAGGATCCCGGAACGCATCGATACATTCGCAGGCGTTACCGCATTGATCGTCGCCCTGGGCGCGGTCAGTCTGTTCGTCGGCTGGCTGGATTGGAACTGGATGTCGGCGGCCCTCGGCGTGCCCCTGCTGTGGGGCGTGGCCGGTGGCCTGCGCTGGGCATGGATCGCCTGGAGCGGCGAGGTCTGAACCCGTTCCGATCGCCCTGATCGCGCCATCAGTCAGGGAATCAGGCGCTGCGCGCGCAACCGTTCGAACAGCCGGAAGAACGCGTCGTCGCTGGGCTGGTAGTCCAGGAAGCCGAGCCGCCGGCTCTTGGACATGTCGGTGATCACTTCAAGCGGGCGCCCCAGGTCGGCATCGGTATGCCACGGGGAGACCAGGCGCAGGATATCCGGCTCGACCAGGCCGTGAACTGCTGCCAGCTCCCGCCAGATCGGCGCATCGCCGGCCATCTGCGCTTCCAGGGGTTGCACATCACCCTCGAACGGGGCGGCCTCAAGGTCGAACCATCCTGCGATGCGCGACCACATCCAGCGCCAGCGGAAGACGTCCCCATTGACGATGTTGAACGCCTCGTTGGCGGCCGCCGGGGTCTGCGCGGCCCATATCAGCTGCCGGGCGAGCTGGGCTGCATCGGTCATGTCGGTCAACCCCTCCCACTGCGCGGGCGAGCCCGGGAAACGGAATGGCCGCCCGGTATGACGGCACAGTGATGCGTATACGGCCAGCGTGGTGCCCATGTTCATGGCATTGCCCACCGCCGCCCCGATGACCGTGTGCGGCCGGTGCACGCTCCAGGTAAATCCATCGCGCGCAGCGGCAGAGAACACCTCGTCTTCCTGGGCGTAGTAGAAGTTCTCGATGGGCAACCGGGGCTGATCTTCGCGGAACGGCGTCTGTGGCAGATCGCCCTGGGCATAGGCTTCGAAGGGGCCCAGATAATGCTTTAGCCCGGTTACCAGGGCCACATGCTCCACGCTGCCGGCAGGTCGCACTGCCTCCAGCAGGTTGCGCACCATGCCCGCGTTGACCCGGATGTTCTCGGCCTCGGTCGGCTGCCGCAGCCACGTGGTGATGAAGACATCATGGGGCCGGGCTGCCGACAACGCGGCCCGCGTCGCATCCGCGTCGCGCAGGTCGGCGGCCAGGGGCTGGACGCCCGCCGGCAGGGAGTGCGGATTGCGGGCCAGGCCCTGCACGTTCCATCCTGCGCGGACAAGCTGTTCGCACAGCGCGCTGCCGGTGATACCACTGGCGCCAACCACAAGCGCGTTCCGGGTCATGTCGGTTGCCTCTTTCATCAAATGCAGGCACCTACCCTAGGATAGTGGCTGTACCGCCGAAAGAAGGCACCAAATGGTAACCACCCGATGAAAACCGGCAGCGCCGAGGACGAATGGCGCGAAGACTGTGCGCCGCGGCGCGTGCTGGAATTGTTCAGCACGAAATGGACCTCGATGGTGCTGCATACCCTGGCCGTGCGTCATGCCGGCGTGGCGCGCAGCAATGCGTTGCACCGCAGCCTGCCGGATATCTCGAAGAAAATGCTCATCCAGACACTGCGCGAGATGGAGCTGGCGGGCATCGTGCTGCGACTCACGCACCCGAGCGTGCCGCCCGCCGTCGAATACCGGTTGACCCCGCTCGGTACCCAGCTGGTAGAGCCGATCGAGCTGATCTACGACTGGGCGCGGCGCAACGCCGGGGCACTGGATGCGCTGCCGCCCCGGGCCACCTCGCGGCGCCGCGGCTGAGCGGGCAGGGCGCACAAAGGCGGGCGCGGATGATGGCCGTCATCCCGCCAGGCTGACGGTCCAGACGCCGGAGGCTCCAGCCGCGTAACGCAGCCCTGCGTCGCTCTTCACCATTTTCATCAGCCCGCCATGGCCATAGGTTTTGGGGGTGAAACCCGGATGGGTCTTCTTCAGATACCGCATCAGTGCATTGCCATCGACTTTCCCGCCCTTCGTCGTGGCGGCCAGATGCCTGACGGCCTCGCGAAGGAGTGCGGGAGTCTTCTTGCCCGTTGCCGCGACCTTGGGCGTCGCGATCGGGGTCACCAGCTTGGGCGGCGGCAGCACGCGCGGCGGTCCGGCTGCGGGCGGCGGCGCCGGCTCGGCCGCCTGTTTGACCGTCTGCGGGGCCCTCCATTCGAAGAACTCCTGTGCCGCCTTCCTGAGCGCAGAGGGCGATTTCACGTCACCGACGACGAAGACGACGGCCCCGCGCTCGCTCAACTTGCGGCACAGGTACGCAAAATCGGAATCACTGGTAACCAGCACGAAGACATCGGCGCGCTGGTCGAGCAGGGCTTCGAGTGCATCCAGTGACAGCGCGATGTCGCTGGTGTTCTTGCCCGATACATAGGGGTACTGCAGGCAGGGCGTGAATGCGTGGTTCACCAGAACGTCCTTCCACTTGCGATGAAGGGTTTCCGGTGTTCCGTAGCCGCGCTTGAATACCAGCCGGCCCATTGCGGCCGCTTTCCTGATCGCGGGTTCCACGATCGCCGGGTCCACATTGTCGCAGTCGATCAGGACCGCAACGCGGGGGACCGGAACCAACGGGGAGGTGCTCATCCTTGCACTGCCTGTGGAATGACGAATGCATCTTCGCGGCAAGTGAACAGCGACGGCAAGGGCTACCGGATCGGTGCCCGGCCGGGCTCGGCTAGAACGCCGACCCCCGCCGCAGCCGGATCGGTCCCTTGCCCAGCCGGTCCGGATCCAGACGTTCACCCTTGCGGGTGATGGCGACGCGACCTTCGTGGGCCAGGACGCCGGCCGCCTTTCGGACGTCAGGCATCCAGGCGCGCCAGGCCGCCGGGTCGTCGGGCTGCAGCAGGCGCGCCACCTCGGATGGACAGACGGACGCAGTCGGTGCGCGACGGCCGAGCAGATCGATGATGGCGGCTGCGATGTCCATCGGCAGAGCATCCGAGGGTGGGTGTGACAGCTGCGGCATGGGAAATGAGGGACACGTGCCGTGGTGCGACTGTTTCACGCCGTGCAAATGGCGGCTGGATAGGATGCTCGCCTTGCTGCCATCACGGATTGATCCAGTTCATGACCCGATCGACGCGCGTAGTGTCCCTGTCTGTCCTGCCGCTGCTGTTGGCACTGGGCGGCTGCTCGAAAGCCCCCGACGACGTTCCGGCCGGCGCCACCTCAGCCGATACCCCCGCAGCCATCGATTCCAGCAGCGCCGACGCTGATGCGGTGGAACAGGATCCTGGCGTCCCGGCGTTCCCCATCATTCCCACCATCGTGGTGCCCGAGATCATCGGCGTCACCCCGGCCCAGCGTGCGTTGGAATCGTCGCTGGCGTCGATACTCGATCCGGTGGAGGGCATCACGGTCACGCCCGCGCGCTGCAGTACCGACGGCAGCCTGATCAACGCCGGGGGCATCACCAGTGTCGATGCGCAGGGGAGGCTGACCCGCAATGGCGACGAGGGTATTTTCACCATCAACCCGGACGGCAGCGGCACCGCCAACTTCGAGGGCGGACTGGTCCGCGTCAACGCCGACGGCAGCGGCACCATCAATGGCAACCCGGCTGGCGGTGGCGATGATGCGATCATCAGCGTGGAGGCCGACGGCTCCGGTACCTACAACGGCGTGGCCGGCCTGATCCGGTTGGACGGAAAGGGGGCGGGCACGTGGAACGGTGACAGCGGACTGATCACCAACAATGGCGACGGCAGCGGAACGTGGAACGGGCCCGAAGGGCTTGTGCGCGTGAATGCCGACGGCTCGGGCACCTGGAATGGCGATGAGGGCCTGATCACCAACAACGGCGATGGTACCGGCACCATTGGCCCGCCGGCGCGGCCGGTGCGGATGCCGCCACTGACGCCCTTGGCGCCCGCAGGCCGCTTCCCGCCGTTGAAGAAGTTCGCACCCCCCGGCGCGGCCTGCGGTTACGTGATTACGTTGAACGACCGCGTGCTGTTCGACTTTGACAAGTCCGATATCCGGCCTGACGCCGCCACGCTGCTGGACACCCTGGCGGGTGCACTGAAAACGGTGAAGACCACCGGCATGGAAGTGCGTGGGCATACGGATTCCAAGGGGGCCGATGATTACAACCAGGCACTGTCCGAACGGCGTGCTTCGTCGGTCGTAGCCGCATTGCGCGAGCGTGGCGCGGCCCAGCAGTCCGAGGCGAAAGGCTATGGCGAGACCCAACCGGTCGCGCCCAATGCGCTGGATGGCAAAGACAACCCCGGGGGGCGGCAGTTGAATCGCCGCGTCGAGATCTTCGTCCGCTCGTAAGCCGACACCTGCTTCACTTTCCAGGGAATCGCGATGAAAACAATGATGTTTGCGCTGCTTGCAGTCACTGCCCTCGCTGCTGCGCGCCCCGCTGCAGCCGATGAGTTCAGCCTGGGCTATGACGTTGACCGGTACCCGGCGAGCAAGCTGAGCATGGCGGCATGTCGCGCCGCGGTGGCACGCGGCGCTGCCGCAGCGGGCTATACAACGCGCGTGGACCAGGACCAGAAAACCCTCGCGCTGCACGTATCAGCCCCGCGGCAGGACGGCCGTTCGCTGATTTCGTACTGCATCGCTGCCGGTGACCAGACGGTCTTCGTCATCCAGGCCTTCGACTACAGCGGACCCGGCAACCCGGACGTGGACCGGGTCAAGGCACGCGTCGGCGCCGAAGTCCGCAAGGCTGCACGCGGCGGGTGATGGAGCGGTCCGTCTGGAAAGCCGGCTCCGTGGAATCGGCGCACGCAACACCGCTGAGACGTGCAGCCGGCCGATGGGCCGGCGCTACAGCGGAAGCGCGCAGCGCCGCTGGCTAGGCACCGCCGGGCTTGCCCAGCGCATTGATCTGGCGGTTCTCCACGACGGCCGGTGGCGCGGTGTCCTGTGCGAGCGCGATCATCGCCCGGCCGATGCCGCCGTTGGTCGTGGCAGCGCTTGGCACGTTCCGGATGAGGGCGCCCTGCAGCGGGCGGGCCAGTGCATGCAACGCGCGCAGTACCCCGTGCGGGCTGCGTGTGCCTTGCTCCGGCAGGATGCCACCCGGACGCAGCATCACTGTTCGGATCGGCAGCGTCTGCAGCGCCACTTCAACCTCACCCTTGACCCGCAGTGGCATCAAACGGCTGTCCGGATCGGAGTTGGCGCCGGAGACGTAAAGGAAGCGCCCCTGCGGGTTTGCCGCTGCATAGGCACGCGCCACGGCCAGGGTCAGGTCGACCGTTACATGGCGGTATTCGTCTTCCGCCGTGCCCACAGGCGGAGCGCCTGCGCAGTAAAAACAGGCGTCGATGCCGGCCAGCCGGTCACGCACGGCAGCCGCCTGGGCGAAATCCTCCAGCAGCAGAACCTCGATGCGCTCATCGGCGTGGGCCAGCGGCCTGCGCGCCAGCACTGTGACGCGGTGTACCACGGGCGAAGCCAGGCAGGCATTGAGGACACCTTGGCCCAGCAGGCCGCTGGCTCCGGTCAGGAGAATGTGCATGACGATCCATCTTGCGGGGTTGCTGCGCAGTGTGGTCCATCGACAGGGCGAGGTCACGTGATGACGTGCAGCGTATCGGAAACCGCAATGCACCTACCGGTGTCACGGCCACTTGTGTAAAGTCCGGCCCATCATGCGCTCAGGGAGGAACGGGTTTGTCCACGCAGAAATGGGTTCGTACCACTGTCGCCATCGTCGCGACCCTCGTCCTCGGCTACCTGCTCTCTGGTTATCTTGTCCTGCTGTTCCTGGGGCTGGATACCGCGCATTACGGCTGGAACACCTACTACCCCTATGTCGCGGCGCTTGATCAGCCGCAGGTCGCGCCGTTTGTCGGCAAGATCAAGGCAGCGGGTTATGTCGGCTTCGGGCTTCCGCTGTTCGTCCTGGTCGCGGTCGGCGGCTACCTGCTGGTGCGCCCGAAAAAGAAGGGCCTGCACGGCGACGCGCGCTTTGCCACCAGCTCGGACCTGTCCTCACATGGACTGTTCAAAAAGACCGGTGACAGCATCGTGGTGGGCAGCTACAAGGGCAAGCTGGTGCGCCTGTCCGGGCAGCAGTTCGTGATCCTGGCCGCTCCCACGCGGTCGGGCAAGGGCGTGGGCGTAGTCATTCCCAACCTGCTGGAATACGAAGAATCGGTGGTGGTCCTGGACATCAAGCAGGAAAACTACGAGCTCACCAGCGGCTGGCGCGCCAAGCAGG
>JAZBLM010000154.1:0-6471 GCA_037033225.1 Pseudomonadota bacterium | reverse complement strand
GCCAGGTTGAACATGAAGCAGGCCACCGCATACGGCGCCAGGCGGATGACCAGGTTGATCAGGGTCATCGAGACTTCGAACACGCCCTCGATGGCGCGGCGCAGTGGCGCCACTTTTTCCTCATCGGTGAGCACCATGCCGATGCCGAACATCAACGCGAAGAACATCAGCGAGAGGATCGCGCCGTTGCTGGAGGCCGCTTCGACGATGTTGCTGGGCACGATGGACAGCAGCATGTCCATGCCCTTGGGCTGGCTGCCGACACCGGCCACGATCTCCTTCGAGCGCTCCAGGTTCTCGGCCAGGATCTGGTTGGCCATCGCCGGGTCGACGCCGACACCTGGCTTGAGCACGTTGACCAGCACCAGACCGATGGCGACTGCGATGCTGGACAGCACGATGGTGTAGGCCAGGGTCTTCCAGCCGATGCGGCCGAGCGCACGGATGTCGCCCATCTCCGACACGCCCATCACCAGCGCAGAGAAGATCAACGGCACGATCAGCATGAAGATGAGGTTGAGGAACAGGCCCGACGCGGGCGTGGTGATGTAGTGCATCAGCCACTTCGCCGCGTCCATCAGCGCCGGATTCTGCGCGCCCAGCGCGTGCACCACCAGGCCCGCGATCAGGCCGATGGCGAAGCCGATGCCCATTTTCCAGTGCAGTGGCATCTTTCTCTTCGCGGGGCGTGCTGCGGTCATCGGGTCGGCTTCCTGGGAAATGAGGGTCACTGTAGCAAAGCGTCCCGCCGGCCCGTCTTGCCGATCACGGCGGTGGCGGATACAGCGGAGGCAAGCCAGTGTGCGGGGACGCTACCTTCGCCGACCAGTGCGGTCCGTCATGGAACGCGCGCCTGAGCAATCCGCGCACCGCCGGCAGATCGCCGTCGCCGGCCCAGCGCGCTTTCTGCATGGCCTGCAGGGCCTCGCGCTGCGGCGCATCGTCCAACGCGGCAATGACCTGCTCCAGCCGCGACACACCGGCCATGGCACACAGGGCGTCGCCGATCTCGGCGAAGCTGCCGGTCTCCAGCAGGCGGCGGAACTCGGTCCTGGACGGTCCAACAGAGGCGGAAGGCGTCATCGGCGAGGCGGATACGGAGGGTGCAGCGCGCCCACGCCGCAGGCCCCAGACCAGCGTCGCCATCCAGAGCAGCAACAGGGCCGCCGACAGCCCGATCCAACGCCAGGGCAGACCTGGCGAAGGCGCCTCCCCGGCCGCATCGGGCGGGGATGCATCGCCGGGCAGCGCGGCCTGGGTGTCCATGGTCTGCACCGGCGGCTGCGTTGCCGCTGCACCGCCGGTGCCCGCTGCCACGGTCAGGTCAAGGTCCGCAAGCGTGCTGCGACGCGCCTGCCCCGCCTTCACGTCCCACCACCGCATTGCGATACCGGGCACGTGCAGCGTGCCCGCCGTGCGGGGCACGATCGAGTAACGCCGGGTGATCTTCAGCTGCGGCGATGCGCCCGCGAACGTTTCGTCGTAGCGCGCCGGCTCGGCGAACACCTGCGCATCCGCACCAAGGTCCGGCACCGGCAGATCGGTGAACTGCGCGCGCGTCGCGCCCACCGCGATCGCCTCGATTTCCAGCGTGGCCGCCTCGCCGGCGCGCGCGCGGTCCGGGGCCAGCGTGTAACGCAGCCGCAGGTCGTGCAGCGGCAACCATGGCTGCGGTGCGTCGCCCGGTTGCGCCTGCACCTGCAGGGTCTGCGGCGCGGCCGCCGCGCGCAGCTTGCCATCGCCACGTCCGCCGAAGAAATCATCGAAGAAACTGCCTGCGGTACGTCCGTCGAAGCGCGCGCCCGGCAGCACAAGTGGACCGCTGCGCTCTGGGATCAACAGATAACGGCGCTCAGCGACGTTGTACCTGCGGCCGTTGACCTCGCGCACGTCGGTGCGATCCTGGCCGATGACCTGCAGGGACGCGCCCTCCGGCGTATCGAGGACCAGCGAGCCGGACGCCAGCTGCGCCGCGTAATACAGCTTCACCACCACGCCCACGCTCTGCTGCACATACGGCGTCCCATCGTCGACCTCGGTCTCGATGAATGCGATGGCGCTGCCGTCATTGCGCGCGGGCGCTGCGGCGCTCACCTGCAGCTGCAACGGTTCGGTGAATACCTGGCCCACCTGCAACGGCGGCACGATCAGCCGACCGCTGCGCCGTGGCGACAGCGCGATGCCATGCAGCGTGCGGGTCTGCATGCGGCCGTTGAGCCACTCCACCTGGCGGCTGCGGGTCTGGTTGCTGAGCTCGAAATCAGCACCCAGTGGTGCAAGGTCCGGCGACGCCGACGAATCGGACTGGATGTTGAGGGTCACTGTATCGCCCAGCGCAACCTGGGCACGATCAAGCCAGGCGCGGGTCTGCGCGGACGCGGCCCAAGGCGCACACAGCAGCCCCACCAGCAACCAGGGCAACAGGCGCGCGAGCACTCGCGGATAAGCAGAGCGTGTCATGGTCCTTCCCGTTTCCTGCGTTCGTTTTCCAGCTGGAACTTGGCGCGCAGCAGGTCACCGGGCTGGTCCGGCACGCGCCGCATCCATGCCTCGACCGCCTGCTGCTGTTCGCGCTGCTGGGGCGTGCGGCCATCGCTGCGCGTAGCCGGTCGACCATCAGCGGCGGGCTTGCCCTGCGCCATGGCCTGCTGCATGCGCTGGCGCTGCTCGGCATCGGCGCGCGCCTGGGCCTGCGGATCCGGTGGCGGCGATGGCGCCTGCCGCTGGCTATTGCCATCCTGCGTGGGCGCGTTCTGCGTGTCAGCCGGTGGTTTCGATCCCTCTGGCGCGGGAGGCGGCTGCCCCTGCCCCGGGCTTCGGCCCGGATCCTGCTTCTGGCCCTGACCCTGGCCTTGGCCCTGCGGCGGCGGCTTGCCCTTGTCGCCCTGCTTTGACGGCGAGGGTCCGTCCTTCGGCGACGGCGGAGGCCTGCGCTTGCGCGCCGCATCGACCACCGCGCGGTTGGCGACTGCGTCCGGCATCGCGGGGCGTTTGCCCAAGGCGCGGTCGTAGGCCTGGATGGCGCCGTCCAGGTCGCCCAAGCGTGCGCGCGCATTGCCCAGGTTGTACCAGCCTTCGGCGCTGTCCACGCCCTCGAACGCGCGTGCGGCGGTGGTGAAATCTCCCGCGTGGTAGGCCTGTACCCCCTGCTCCAGCTGCTTCTGGCGCAACTGGTCGGCACGCAACCATGCGCTGGAAGCAGGGGTGTTCGTCGCGGCGGGGCGCGCCTGCGCCGGGCCGCTCGGCATGCCCGCGAACATCGCCACCAGCAGTACCGGCAGCACGGTGGCGCGGCGGCGGAAGGCAAGCAGGGCCAGCAGCATCAACGGTGGCAGCAGCCAGTAGCCCTGGTCCAGCCACTGGCGGACGCTTCCGCGCTCCTGCTCTCCGGCCGAACGGTCTGCACGCAACAGCGCCAGCGCACGCAGGTCGCTGGCGTCGACCGCCAGCCGCTGGTAGCGCCCCCCTCCTGCGTCGGCCAGCTGGCGCAGGGCGGGCTCGTCCAACGCGGCGTGGCCGATCTCGCCACGCACATCGCGGTACGCCGCGCCGGCCGGCGTGCCCAGCCCGAGCACGGAGACCTGCACGCCCTGGCTGCGGGCCTGGCGCGCGGCACGTACCGCGTCTGCATCCGCGCCGTCGGTGAGCAGCAGCACCTGCCCACCCCGCAGGCCACTGCGCTGCAGCAGCCGGGTGGCCCAGTCCAGGGCGCGATCCGTACGTTGTCCATCGGCAGGCATCACCTGCGGCGACAACGCATCCAGGTACAGGGCCAGATTGGCGACATCGTCGGTCAGCGGTGCCACGGTGTAGGCGTCGCCCGCGTAGACCACCAGCGCCATCTGGCCGCCTTCGCGCAGCTGCAGCAGCGCCGCCAGCTTGGCCCGCGCCTGCAGCAGCCGCGAAGGCGGCAGGTCCGGCGTGGTGATCCGGCTCGAAAGATCCAGCACCACCACCAGCGGCGACTGCGGTTGCAGCAGCGTCTGCGCCTGCTGCCGCCAACCCGGCCCGGCCACTGCCACCACCGCGAGCAGCCATCCGAGCAGCACCGCCCACGGCCAGCGCCGCGCATTGCCGCTGCCCGGCTGCAGCAGGTGGTTGAGCAGGTGCGCGTCGACCACGTTCTGCCAGGTGCCCGCCGAGCGTCCACGGCGCCATGCCCAGGCAGCGATCAACGGCAAGGCGCACAGCAGCCACAGCAGCTGCGGACGAGCCCAATGAACAGCGGACAGCAGCTCCAGATTCATGCGCGCCGCCCGGGCCACAGCCAGGCCAGCGCGCCCAGCAGCATCGCAAGCCCCAGCGACCAGAAATAGACTTCGTTGCGCGGGCGCAGCGCGGGTCCTTTCGCGGTCACCGGCTCCAGCCGGTCGAGCTCGGCATAGATGCCGGCCAGTTCGGCGGTATCGCGCGCGCGGAAGAAGCGCCCGCCGGTGCGTTCGGCAATCTGCCGCAGGGTTGCTTCGTCGACCGGATCCTGGGCCTGGCCCAGGTCCATGCCGAAGAACTTCGTCCCGGCATCGCCACCGAACGCCACCGGATAGACGCGTACGCGTTCGGTGGCGGCCAGCTCGGCCGCGCGAAGCGGTGCAAGCACACCTGCGTTGCTCACCCCATCGGTCAACAGAATCAGGACCCGCTGGCCCTCGGGCTGGTCGCGCAGCCGCTTCACGGCCAGCGCGATGGCATCGCCGATTGCGGTTTCGCGGCCTGCCAGGCCGACCACGGCGTCACCGAGCTGCTCGCGCACGCTCGCCAGGTCGGCGGTGATCGGTGTGAGCGCATACGCCCGGTCACCGAACACCAACAGGCCAACACGATCCCCCGCGCGACGGTCCAGGAAGTCGGCCAGCACGGCCTTGGCCGCCGTCAGCCGCTCCACGACCTGCCGGCCGAGCACCATGTCCGGTTCGCCCATGCTGCCGGACACATCCATCGCCAGCATCAGCTGGCGGGCCTGGGTAGGCGGGCTGACCGCTTCGCCCAGAAGCTGCGGGCGCGCCAGCGAAACGCACAGGCAGCACCAGCCCAGCCACAGCAGCACGCGGTGCACGCGCGTGCGTTCGCTGCCGCTGCCGCCGGCGATCGCCTGCAGCTGCTGTGCCGACCATGGCACCCGCAACGCCGCCCCCTGGTGCGCCACGCGTTGCGGCCACCAGCGCATCAGCCAGGGCAGTGGCAGGGCCAGCAGCGCCCAGGGCCAGGCCAACGACAGATCCGGCCACGGCCATGCCGGCAGGTTCATCGCGCACGCCCCTTCAACAGAGCGACGTAACGTGCCCGTCCCCAACGTTCGAGCGCCGCGAGGTGGTCCGGATCGGCCTGCCGCTGGTAGGCACCTTGTTGCAGCAACGCACGCTGCGCCGGGGGCAGCGACGCAGCCGGGTCCAGCGCCTGCAGCCATGCCTCACCCTGCAGCAGTTCGTCGCCGGGTCGATGTTGCCGCGCGGCGCGCCGCAGCAGCACCACCAGCGCGGCCAGGCGTGGCACGCCCGTCCCTGCCGACTGCAGCTCACGATCGAACTGCCGTTGCCACGCGCGCTCGCGCCGCAGGCGACGTGCCCGCAGCAGCAGGGGGATCGCCACGAACAGCAACAGCGCCGCCCCCACCAGCCACCAGCCCGGCGCGGGTGGCCACAGGCTGGGTGCCGGGGGCAGCTGCACATCACGCAGCGGCAGGGTGCCGCTCATGCCACGACCTCGCGCGTGGCCGGCGCCAGCCACCCTGCGCTGGGTGCATCGGTCGCCACGACATGACTGGCCACGCGGGTCGCAGCCAGTGCGTCCTGCAGCCGCTGCAAGGGTTCGCTGAAATGCGCCTGCCACTGCGCGCGCACGTCCGCGCTGCGCAGATCGATGCGGATGCGCCGGGCGTCGGCGAGGAAATCGAGTGCGTCGCGCGGTGGCTGCATTTCAAGCGGATCCACCAGCAACAGCACCTCCACCTGGTGGTGCTGGGCGAGTCCGGCCCAGTGCGCAAGGGGGATGCCGGCTGCCCGCAGCGGGTCGGCCAGCACCAGCAGGCGCGCACCCGGCCGCAGCACGCGCGCGGCCTGCCGCAGGGCCTGCTCCAGCCCGGCATCATCGGTCGGCGGCCGTGCATACCAGCGGGTCAGCGCATCCAGCACGCGCAGCACACCCCGCGTGCCGCCGGCGGGAGGTACCGGGGCTTCCTGCACGCTGCCGCGCAGCGCAGCGATTCGGTCGCCCCGGCGTTGCGCCGACCACGCGGCGACCGCGCCCACGCGCGCGGCCTGCACCGACTTGAAGCGGATACGCGTACCGAAGTACAGCGCCGGATCGGTATCGGCCACGATCAGGGTGACGCGTTCGCGTTCGGCCTGGAACAGCTTGGTATGGGTGCGGCCGCTACGTGCGGTGACCCGCCAGTCGATGTGCCGCGCGTCGTCGCCGGCGACGTACTCGCGCGACTCGGCGTATTCCATGCCACGCCCGCGTGTTGCCGCCGGC
>JAZBLM010000153.1:0-6471 GCA_037033225.1 Pseudomonadota bacterium | reverse complement strand
CCCCCAGGGGCTACGACGTGGTGCTGGCGCACTCGCGTACGCGGCTCCATTACGATGGCCAGGGAAGCCTGTTGGACTTCCTGCTGCGCAGCGGCGTCGCCATTCCCAATGGCTGCCGCCAAGGCGTCTGCGGCAGCTGCGCCACCCGGGTAGTCAGCGGCGAGGTCGACCACCGCGATGGCATCCTGAGCGAGCACGAACGACAGCATTCATCACTGATGCTGCCCTGTGTGTCCGGTTGCCGTGGAACGAAGCTGGAGCTGGACATCTAGCCCGGCCCGGACCAGCCAGCGTCAGATCGCCCAGATGCCCGCGATGACCGCCACCACCAGACCCCACTTGATCGCGTGGTAGGCAAACGCACTGCGCGCACGCAGCGCCTTGGCCTTCAGCCGCACCTTGTAGACGCCGCCGAACGCCTTGTTCACCCCACCGGTCGGGTCGCCCGGCAGGTTCGGCGAGGCGCCACCGGCCAGCAGCGTGGACGCCACCGCCCGGTTGAACAGGCCAGGCAGGCCGAAACGCAGCGGACGGGCGATATCGCAGAACAGGATCACGCGGTCCTGCTCGGTTTCGTTGTGCGCGTGGTGGATGTAGGTTTCGTCGAACATCATCCATTCGCCGTCGCGCCAGCTCTTCTTAACGCCGTCGACTTCGATGTAGCAGCGATCGTCGTTGGGCGTGCTCAGGCCCAGGTGCAGCCGCAGCGAGCCGGCGAACGGATCACGGTGCGGACGCAGTTCGCTGCCCGGCGGCAGCTGGGCAAACATCGCCGCGCGAACGTCCGGCAGGGATTCGATCAGCGCCACGGTCTGCGGGCAGAACTGCCTGGCCGACGGGTGCGATGGACCATACCAGCGCAGGTAGAAGCGCTTCCAGCCGCGGCGGAAGAACGAATTGAAGCCGGCATCGTTGAAGCTGCTGGACGCGGCGATCTTCTGCGCGTCGCGCAGCGCCAGCGCCTCGTCGCGGATCATCTGCCAGTTCTGCCGCAACGGCTCCAGCTGCGGGAAATCCTTGCCCGGATCCAGGAAGGGCGTGGTCGGCACCTTGGAAAACAGGTACATGACGACGTTGATGGGCGCCATGAAACTCGAGTGGTCCAGCAGCTGCCGCGACCAGCGCGCGCGCACCTTGCCGCGGTAATGGATGTACAGCACGCAGGCGACGAACAACACGGCCAGCACGATCTTGATCATTGGATTCCTCCGGCGGGGGCCGGACGCAGGGGTGGATCGACGCGGTGGATCCGGGTCGATGGCGCACGGGACTCGAACCGCCAGAAGGTGACGGTCCATCCAGGTGCGCAGACAACGCGCAATGGTCCGCAGCTGGACGCCGCCGGTCAAGCGCAGCCGGCGGTTTTAGCCGGCCTGAGGCGGGTCAGGCATCGTCTTCGCGCGCCAGGCAGCCTGTCAGCGCACCGCTGTTTGCGACCAAACCATTGAATATAAAGAGTTTAATTCTGACGGGACAGAATTGTCCGCTGAGATGCGACGCACTGTTTCACGGCCAACTCCGTAACGAATCTTTAATAGAGTACTGGTGAGTACTAAAATTGACGTTCTCCCCCACTGCTTCCGCCCCACCGGTTCGCTTGACGCTCTGCGCCACCCACCGGGCTGACAGAGAACGTCATGAATCTCCCCGTTGTTTCCTCCTCCGATCCCTGCGGCGACGACGCCGCGACCCCGTTGCTGCTCAAGCGCGGCGAGCGCTTCCTGGAGCCGGACGTCTACCGCACCTGCCTTGACGGCCAGCCCGCCGTCGTCAAGGACTACACGCGCTACCGCGGTACCCCGCTGTCCCTGCTGGCGCGGGTGCTGGTGCACCACGAAGCCCATATTCTGCAGCGCTTGAGCGGCTGGAAGCATGCGCCGGCCCTGCTCGGAACGCTGGGCGGCCTGGCGCTGGGGATGGAGTTCATCCCCGGCCAGACGCTCACTACCGCCCAGGCCGTGAGCGGAGAGGTCTTCGAACAACTGCAGCAGGCCCTTGAGCGCCTGCATGCCGCCGGCATCACCCACAACGACCTGCATGGCACCAACGTGGTGGTCAGCGGCGGTGTGCCGGTGCTGCTGGATTTCACCGCGGCATGGCGCACGCCGCGTTGGCTGCGGCGCAATCCGATCACCCGCCAGCTCAGCCGCAGCGACCTCAAGAACCTGGTGAAGATGCGCCAGCGGCTGACGGGGCAGCAGCCCGACGATACCCTGGTCGCGCGGGTGGCCGATCCGGGCTGGGTCGCCGCCGTACGGCAAGGGTGGAAGCGGTTCTACGCCTGGGCAAAACGGGTCGGGTAGCGGCGGCCGCTGGCCCTTGCCCGGGTGGGCGACGAGCGTTGGTCGCCACGCCGTTGCCTTCGCCGCCGCGCTCGCCAGGCATGGCGAGGCGCTGGCGTTACAGCGCGTCGGCGTCCAGCTCGCCGGTGCGGATGCGCACCACACTGCCAAGGTCGTACACGAACACCTTGCCGTCGCCGATCTTGCCGGTACCGGCCGCCTTGACGATGGCTTCGACCACGCTTTCCACCAGGTCATCGGTCACGGCCACTTCCAGTTTCACCTTCGGCAGGAAGTCGACCACATACTCCGCGCCGCGGTACAACTCGGTGTGACCCTTCTGCCGACCGAAGCCTTTCACTTCGGTCACCGTGATGCCGGTGACCCCGCGCTCGGCCAGCGCTTCGCGCACGTCATCGAGCTTGAACGGCTTGATCACCGCCATGACCATCTTCATCGTCATTCCTCCTGTACATCGCGGCGAGGATAGCGCCTGTGCGCCGGTAGTGGCGAGCAGTATCCTTGGCGCACCCCCATCCCATCGCGCGTGGCGCCGGCACCCGCCGATGCCTACGGGCAGGCCCAGGAGCCCCATGATCGACCTCAACCAGTTGGATGACCTCGCCCGCCGCCTCAGTGACCTGGTACCACCCGGCCTGCGTGAATCGCGCGAGGAGCTGCAGTCCACGTTCAAGAGCGCGCTTCAGGCCGGCCTGTCCAGGCTGGACCTGGTGACCCGCGAAGAGTTCGACGTGCAGCGCGCGGTGCTGCTGCGCACGCGCGAGAAACTCGAGGCACTGGAACAGGCGGTCGCCGCGATGGAAACCCGCACGCCCACCGAATGACACACGAGGCGATGGCGACCGTGGGCCGCCACCGCGTTCGCCAAAGTGCTCCGGCAGGCAACGATCGATGATCGTCGCCTGCCGGAGACCGTCCACACCCGTCAGCGCGACGCCACCGCGACCCGCTGCTGTTCTTCCTGGGTCTGCTGCACCTGCGCGCTCAGCTTCTCGCCCAGCAAGGCCGCACTGGTCTGCTCGGCAGGCGGCGCGGGCTCGCGCATGTCGACCATCGCGCGGAAGCCCGGCGTGGTGCCCATCACGAACGCCTTGCCGTCCTGCACGGCCACCGTCTGCAGCTTCTCCGGGCTGTCGATGCCTGCCTGCTTGGCCTGGCGGGTGATATGCGCCGCCATGTCGTTGGATACGACCGATGGCAGCTGGCCGCGGATGGCCGCATGCAGCGGTGTATCCGCATGGCCGGGCTCACCCAGCTGCGGCCCACGTGCAGGGGCAGCATGCGAATGGCCGTGGCCGTGCGACGTTTCCCTGCCCTCGCCCAGGCGACCCAGCGTCTGCGGCCCGGCGACCCCATCGACCTTCAGGCCGTTGGCACGCTGGTAGGCACTGACCGCCTCGCGGGTGCTGTCGCCGAAGCGCCCGTCTTCGGCCAATCGGTTGCCATTGGCATCACGCACGCCTTGGCGGTTCAGCTCCTGCTGCAGCCGTGTCACTTCTTCGCTGCGCGCACCATGGCGCAGCACTGCGCTGTCATCGCCACGGGCCTGGCCCAGCGCCGCAGCACCGTCCTGCGCCCGCCCACGATCCCAGAACGCTTCCGGGCTCTGCAGCTTCCCGGCGGGGTCACGCAGCTGGTAGTGAACGTGCTGCGCATACTGGTCAGCCCCGTTCGGGCCACGTCCGCCCATCGTGCCGATCGCCTGCCCCGCCTCGATGGTCTGGCCGGCTTTCACCTGCACGCCCTGCATGTGCAGGATCTCGTGCGAGTTGCCTTGGGCGTCGCGGATTTTCACCGTGCCATAGTCACCGCCGGCGAACGTCACCGTGCCCGACACGGGCGCATGGATGGTCGGATGTTGCAGGTTGCGCCCGGCCTGGCCACCCACGTAGTTGAAGTCAGTGCCACCGTGGTCCTTGGCGCCGCGCTCTTCACCGTAGTGACCGGTGATGTGTGGCTTGACGCCGTTCTGCGGTGGCAGCATCACCTGCATGGTGTGCTGGAACGAGCCGGTCTTCTGCTGCGCTGCCTGTGCCTGCACGGCAGCGACGCCGGCCGCAGCACCGCCCGCCACCGCAGCAGCCGCACCTGCGGCCTGCATCGGAGACGACTGCGCCGGCTGGGCCTGCGACTGCGACTGCGACTGCGACTGCGACTGCGCGAGACGCTCGTTGACGAACTGCTCGTACTCCGCCAGGCGCGGCATCACCTTGCTTTCCGACAGCGCCAGGCCGCCGTAATCGCGGGTCGGGCCATCGTGGTGGTATTTGTAGATGTATTCCTCGCCCTGGCCGCGTCGCTGCGCCAGCTGGCGATTGTCGATGAAGTGCTTCACCAGCGCGTCGGACTGCGCTTCCACATCGAAGCGATTGCGGTTGTTGAGCGCGTACGCATTGCCGGTGCCGTCGACGAACTGACCCAGCCCAGAGGCCGAGGTGGTGCCGGCAGCGGCGTCGGGATTGAATCCCGACTCGACGCGGGCAATGGCCAGCACATGGGCGGTATCGCGCGGCGACAGGCCGGCTTCACGCGAGGATTGAATCAGCGTGTCGATCACGCGCGACTGGACTTCCGGGCTGGCATCGCCCCAGCGTCGCGACTCGCCATGCAGGCGGCCATCGCTCTGGTCGATCGGCTCGCGATAGTGACTGTAGGGCTTGATCTGGTCACTGCGGTATCCGGCCCCTCGGGGCTGGATCATGTTTTGGTAGATATCAGGCATATCGGTGCGATCCATTCTATGAAAAAGGGAATTTCCTTAAGGGGTATTGCTCCAGTTGAAACGTTGCTGCTTACATCCTGTTCGTCGTGCTTGTCAGGGTTTGAAGTAGGTCACCTCCGGGTGCGTCACGCCGAGCTTGGCCAACCACTGCTCATACTCGTCGTTGTTGGGCTCCTGCGATGGCGCCTCGCCGCGCAGCGGCGGAGTGCTGTGGGTCAGTTGCTTGCCGTCGGCGTCGTACAGGTAGAACCACTCGCAGAACTGGCAGCCATACGGCAGTTCGCCGTACTGCACGACGAAGTACGGCGTGCCGGTCTTGTCCTGGACACAGGCCAGTCCGACGGCCGTGTAATCGGCCATTTCGGACGGCTTGTCCAGGCTGCGGCGTTGCCCGTCCTTTTCGATCTCCAGCCGCGTCTGCGGCGCGGCGTCAGCGCCCTGGTCTGGCAGACCCGCCACGGTCAGGCGGGTTCCCTGGCATTCGATGTGCATTCCTGTGTCGTCCTGCTGGGTAAGGGGGGGCGTGGAAGGGGACGAGGGGGCGGCAGGCGCCGCAGAGCCGGGCGCCGGCGTCTGCATGCCAGGCGACGCAGCGCCCGCGTCCACCCCGGCATTGGGTGCCTTGGCGGGATCGACCGCCGGGTCGTTGCAGGCCGCCAGCAGAAGCATCAGGGCGGGAGCGACAAATTTTGACGTCATGGGCCTTGCTCCGTGAAGCGGCGACGGGTCGGATCACCGACCCGCCGCCATCGGGATCAGATGGATTCGTCGACCACCCGCTGCAGCTGCCAGCAAGGCTTCTGCGCGAATGTGTAGGTCTGCTGGTCGCTGGTGTCCGGCTTGCGGATGCGCACCTGCATGCTGCCGTCCGCCTGCGGCGTCACCTGCATCTCGCGGCCCTGCCGCGACAAGCCCGCAGGATCCGGCATCACCGGCCACTCCACCTCGGCCAGTGGCACCTGGCGCGTGACCTTGGCCGGTTCAGGCTGGGCCTGTGGATCGACGGATTCGCTGATCAGCGGATCGGCAGTGGCCTTCTCCTGCACCGCGATATCGTGGCCGAACTGCGCGAGGAAGGCGTTGAATTCCGGGTGCGGACACTGGGCAGACGGGTCGGCGGCCGTTGCGGCTGCTGGAGCGGTGGCGGGGGCCGACGCCGTGGACGGGGCGGCAGGATCAGCCGCCGCTGGAGCCGGCGGCTGCGCGGGTTTACAGGCGGACAGGGCAAAGCCCAGCGAAAGCGCCAACAGCGCGAGGGAGCGTGATTGAGACAACGGATCCTCCTGATCGGTCGTTCGGCGCCTACGGCGGCGCGCGGGTGCGTGGAGCATACCCGGCCCTCTGTTAAGCGATTTATACACGCGTGAAGATCGGGACTTGTGTCAGCCGACCCCCGGTAGGGTCGATCGATGGTCGACCAGCCGACGACGCGTCACCGTGCGGCTG
>JAZBLM010000152.1:0-6579 GCA_037033225.1 Pseudomonadota bacterium | reverse complement strand
CGCAAGCGCCCGAACGCACAGCCGCCCAGCGGCTGGGCCGGGGCCCGGAGGGCGGCTTTTGCCGTCCCCTGCCCAGGGCCACCGCCCGGCCCGTGCCCGGGAACTGCGGCGACCCTCAGCCATGACGGTTTATTGGCGGCGGCAAACCGTCACGCGTGCACGTCGAGCAGGCCGCGCTGGCGGATCAGCTGGGCACTGGACAGGGTCACCTCCGCTGCACCGTGTTCTCCATCGGCTGCGCCAGCGTGGAAGCTGCCGTTGTCGCGGGACCCGCCCGGCTCGCCCTGCGACTGCTGGCCCACGTCGGCGTGTGCCAACTGGAACCCCTGTTCGCCCAGCAGTTCACGCAGGCGGGGCAGGCTGCTTTCCAGCGCGTGCCGCACCTCCACGTGCGGGCTGCTGAAACTGGCATGGACCTTGTCGCCGTCCATCTGCAGGCGAACATCGATCGTGCCCATGTCATCGGGGCTGATACGGATGTGGGCGTGTCCGATTTTCTGCTCGGCCAGCCAGCCGAGCCGCGTACTGATCGCTTCATCGAACCCTTCCTGGCCGAGCACCGGGGTCGGCGTCGGATCCAGCGCACGCACCAGCCCGACGTCGAGCCCGGCGCGCGTGGCAGGCGCGGCGGCCGGGACGTGCAGCAGCGCGGGCGCGGTCGCTTCGTCGCTGGATTCGCCGCCTTCCGCGGCGATCGTGGCCAGCAGCGCGTCGACGTCCGCCACACCAGGCGCATCGGCGGCAGCCTCCGCATCCAGCGCGGTACCTGCCGCGGCAGCGCCCGTTGGGACGACGGTGGCGAGTGCTGACACCACCGCTGCCGGGGAACCTGCAGGCGCGGCACCCGCCTGCACGGGCGCAGCGGCGGGGGCGGAGGGATCGAGCGGGGGCATGGGTGCCGAGAGCACCAGCCCCGCCAAGCCGGCCGGTGGCCAGGCTTCAGCCGGCGGCTCTTTGGCTGCAGCGTCGGAGTCTGCGGAGCCCGGCAAAGCGGCCCCGGCGGACTCATCCGGCCCGGGCAGGGTGGCGTCGTCCAGGGTGTCCGGATCGACGTCCGCGGTCGTCGGTCCGCGTGCGGACGCCTCAGCCGGAGCGGCCTCCGTCTTTGCGCGGGGGGATGGGGCGGTCTGATCCTGCTTCAGCAGGCGCTCGAAGGCCTGCGGGTCACGCGGGTGCGTGCCGGCGTCCCGCGTGGTGCCGGCGGTTCCGTTTCCCGCAGAGGCCAGGCCAGCGCCCAGTACGTTGGCCATCATGGCTGGCCTCCGGTGCTGCCCTCGTCGGCCTGCAGCAGGCGCACCCGGCGTGCGCCGAGATCATCCATTTCGCGTTGCGTCCGCTTCTCCACGACCTGCTGCTCCTGTGCCCGGTAACTGGCGGCGAGCTGTTCCAGTACCTGCTTGTCGCGGCTGGCCAGCAGCAGGCGGGCGCGTTCGGCTTCTACCTTTTCGCGATTGCTGTCCACGGTCTGGCTCTGCTGGCTGACGGCGCTGTCGAGCCGGTCGAGGAACGCGCGCCGGTTCAACAGCTGTGCAGGGCTGGTTGCCGCCATCTGCGCGTTTGCATATTCCTCGGCGTAGCGCCGGAGCTCGTCCAGCCGCGACAGATGCGTGTCCAGCGTGCGCTGGCGCTCGGCGAGATCGCGGGCCACGGTGTCTTCTTTTTCCTGTGCGCGCTTGAGCAGCGGATCGATGCGCTTGGACTGCATCATGCGGGATTCTCCGGTTCCACCAGCCGCCGGAGGGCGCTCTGGCTGTGGGGCAGGTCGGCCGCTTTGGCCACGTCCTGGCCAAGGAATTCAACGATCTCGGGCCAGCGCTCCAGCGCCTCGTCGGTGGCCGGGTCATTGCCGCGCTGGTACGCGCCGATGGCGATCAGGTCGCGGTTGGAGGAGTACGCCGAGACCAGTCGCTTGAGCTTGCGGATGCGCAGGCGCCACGGTTCGTCGGCGATTTCCGTGACCACGCGGCTCACTGACGCTTCCACGTCGATGGCGGGGTACAGGCCGCTGTCAGCGACACGCCGCGACAGCAGGATATGGCCGTCGAGAATCGCACGGGCCGCATCGGCGATGGGATCCTGCGGATCGTCACCTTCGGTCAGCACGGTGTAGAACGCGGTGATCGAACCACGTCCCTTGGCGCCGTTGCCGGCGCGTTCCACCAGCGCGGGCAGCTTGGCGAACACCGACGGCGGGTAACCGCGGGTGGTCGGGGGTTCGCCGACGGACAGGCCGATTTCGCGCTGCGCCTGTGCAAAGCGCGTCAGGGAGTCCATCAGCAGCAGCACATTGAGGCCCTGGTCGCGGTACCACTCGGCGATGGCCGTGGCACGGTAGGCGCCATGCAGCCGGGCGAGCGGCGGACGATCGGCCGGGGCGGCGACGACCACGGCGCGGCGCAGACCTTCCTCGCCGAGGGTGGATTCGACGAAATCGCGTACTTCGCGGCCACGTTCGCCGATCAGTCCGACCACGATCACGTCAGCCGAGGTGAAGCGGGTCATCATGCCCAGCAAGGTCGACTTGCCCACGCCCGAGCCCGCGAACAGGCCGACGCGCTGGCCACGCCCGATCGGGAGCAGCGCGTTGATCGCGCGCACCCCGACGTCCAGCGGTTGGGTGATGGGTTCGCGCGAGAGGGGATTCATCGAGACACCGGCCATGCCGACCGATCCTTCGGCGCGGATCGGTCCCTTGCCGTCCAGTGGGACGCCGTCGCTGTCGATCACGCGACCGAGCAGGCCTTCGCCGACATCGACACCGCCGCCGCGGCGCAGGGACGGCACCACCCGTGCATTGGGCAACAGGCCGTGCAGTTCGGCGCTGGGCATCAGGTAGGTGCGCTCACCGGCGAAACCGACTACTTCGGAGTCGACCCAGCCGCCGTCCACTTCCACCTTGCAGCTGGCGCCCAGCGGCGCTTCGCAGCCGACCGCTTCAAGGGTGAGGCCGACAGCGCGCCGAAGGACGCCCTCGCGGATCAGCCCGCGACCGTGCAGGGCGTCGAAACTGAGTGCGTCCAGACGCGCACCCAGTCGCAGGTTGCGCGCCCCCGTCCACTCCGGTGGCAGCGGCAGGTCCAGCATGCTCATGTGCCGCTCCCCACCTGCCGCATCACCTTGTCCAGCGCGCCGCGCAGGCGGGCCTCCAGGGTGCCGTCGATGCGTACGCTTTCAGCGTGGACGCGCAGGTCGCCACGACTGAGGGCGGCATCGGGCACCAGACGCTGCTGCGGCGACAAGGCCAGCAGCGGCGACAGCGCTGCGATGTCGTCCGGATGCAGCCGCACTTCGACGTCGCGACTGCTCGCGCCGACGGCGTCGACGCCCTCGGCGACGAGCTGCGCCAGCAGCTCCGGATCGGTCTGGTACGCGCGACCGACCAGGGCCCCGGCGATCCGCACCGCGAGTTCGCCGAGCGCGGCGACGGCTTCGTTTTCCAGGCGCACCAGCGGGCGGCTGAAGTTGTCCAGGATGCCCTCCATCTGGGCGACGACGCGCCGCACCTCGGCCTGGCCCTGGGCATAGCCTTCGGCGTGGCCGTGGGCGAAACCTTCCTTCTCCGCGCTGTCCTGGATCGCCTGGATTTCCTCCAGTGTCGGCGGCTGCAGCAGCGGCTCCGGTTCCTCGGGCGGCGCATCCAGCAGCGCCTGCTCGTCCAGCAGCAGCTGGGTGGCGGCCAGCAGGTCGGGGGCGTTCCAGCGGGTCACGGCGCCGTTCACAGCATGGCCTCCGCGCTGCCGCTCAGGGTGACCGTGCCTTCATCGGCCATGCGCTTGACGATGGCCAGGATCTCGCGTTGCGCCCCTTCCACGTCGGACAGGCGCACCGGCCCACGGGCCTCCATGTCTTCGAGCAGGATCTCGGCCGCACGCTGGGACATGTTGCGGGTGATCTTGTCGCGCACCTTGATGTCGGCACCGCGCAGGGCCAGGCCCAGCCGCTCGCCGCTGACTTCGCGCAGCACCAGCTGCATTTCGCGGTCATCCAGGTCGACCAGGTCATCGAACACGAACATCATTTCCTGGATGCGGCCACTCAGCGAGGCGTCGACGCGGGCAATCTCGCCCAGGATCACCTGGTCCTGTCCGCTGTCCATGAAATTGAGGATGTTGGCGGCGACCTGTACGCCGCCGATGTTGGACGACTTCAGGTTCTGGTTGCCGGCGAACTGGCGCTCCATGATCTCGTTGAGCTCATTGAGTGCATTGGGCGGGATGCCGTCGAGCGTGGCAATGCGCAGCAGCACGTCCACGCGGGTGCGCTCGGGCAGCAGTTTCAGTGCTTCGGCGGCCTGATCCATTTCCAGGTGGGCCATCACGATGGCGATGATCTGCGGATGCTCGTTGCGCACCAGGTCGGCCACCGCGCGCGGGTCCATCCATTTCAAGGCGTCCAGGCCGGTGGTGTTGCGTCCGAGCAGGATGCGGTCGATCAGGCTGTTGGCTTTTTCGCTGCCCAGTGCCTGGACCAGCATGTTGCGGATGTAGTCATCCGAACCGACGCCCAGCGAAGTCTTGGACAGCAGTTCGTTGTTGAACGTGTCCATTACGCCTTCGACCTGCTCGCGGGTGACATTGCTCATGGTGGCCATGGCGATGCCGATCTTCTGCACCTCCTTGGGTTCCATGTGGCGCAGCACGTCGGCCGCCTCCTGTTCGCCCAGCGACAGCAGCAGGACGGCGGCGCGCTGCACGCCATTGAGCGGGGCCTCACTCATGGGCCACCCAGCCTTTCACTACCTGCGCAACGCGCTTGGAGTCGGTCTTCACTGATTCGCGTGCCATCCGCAGTCGTTCTTCATAAGAGTCCACCGGCAGCGCCAGCGGAGCGCTGGCCACGGAGACGCGGTCGCGCTCCAGGGCCGGCAGGTCCATGTCATCGTCCACCAGCTGCACGTCGGCGGTCAGCGGATCCTGGCCGATCTGCGCAGGGCGTGGCGCATTGCCGCTGATGGCACGCAGCGCCGGACGCAGCACGCCGAACAACAGGGCCAGCACGACCACCGCGCCAAGCAGCAGCCGCAGGCCATCCTGCACCCACGGCAGCTCCCACCAGTTGGGGCCTTCCTCGGGGGTGACTTCGCGCACGAAGGGGGCGTTCATCACCGAGACGGTGTCACCGCGCTCGGCATTGAAGCCGACGGCCTGCTTGACCAGGCCCTCGATACGGGTCAGTTCGGCCGCCGACAACGCCTGTTCGGTCATCTTGCCGTTGGCGCCGGGCCGCGGCACATTGTCCAGCAGCACGGCGACCGAGACACGTTCGATGCGTCCACCCGGCTGCCGGGTGTGCTGCAGGGTGCGGTCCAGTTCGTAGTTGCGGGTGGCATTGCGCGACGTCTCGGTCGGCGCGGGCGGCGTGGCGGCGGCAGGCGCGGGCTGGCCGGGCGGGGCGTTGCTGGCCGCGCCGGGCACCCCCTGCGGTCCGCTCGTGCTGGTGGAGTTCTCGCTGGTCTGTTCGCTGCGCACCTTGGCCGGCTCGCCGTTGTAGAGCTCACGGGCTTCTTCGGTGGTGGAGAAGTCCATCGCTACGGTGACTTCCGGCTTGACCCGGCCCGGCCCGGTCATCGGCTCCAGCAGCTCGCGGATGCGCTGGTTGAACGAGGTCTCCTGGCGACGGACCTGCTCGAACTGCGCGGCATTGAGGGCCGCTTCACTGTTCGGATCGGAAACACTGAGCATGCGCCCGCTCTGGTCGACCACGGTGACGCGTTCCGGCGCCAGGTCCGGGATGCTGGCCGCGACCATGTGCACGATGGCGTCGACCTGGCCGCGTTCCAGCTGCTGGCCGCCGCGCAGTTCAAGCACCACGGAGGCGCTGGCAACGTCGCGCTGGCGGGTGAAAGCGCTGGGCTTGGGAATGGCCAGGTGGACGCGTGAATCACGCACCGGCCGCAGGGTGTTGATGGTCCGCGACAGCTCGGTTTCCAGCGAGTGCTGGTAGCGCGCGCTTTCCACGAACTGGCTGACACCGAAGCCGGGGTCGCGCTCCATCAGCTCGAAGCCGAGGCGTCCGTTGTCGGTCAGCCCCGAACCGGCCAGCTTCAGGCGCGCGTCGTGCAGGTTTTTCTCCGGCACCGTGATGCCGCCGGTCGCCGCATCCAGCTCGAAGGGAATCTGTGCGGCGCGCAGCAGATCGGTCGCTTCGGCGGTGGCCTTCTGGTCCAGCCCCGTGTACAGCGGCACCATGCCCGGTTTCTGCGACCAGAAGAACACGGCCAGGCCGGCCGCCACGGCGACCGAGATCATCGCCATCAGGCCCAGGCGGCGGGCGATCTGCAGGCTCTGCAGGCGATCAAACCACTGTCCGGCCTTCTCGCCGTTCAGTGCTTCCTTGGAAAGGGTCAGTGCCATCTAGGAGCGTCCTTACAGCGGCATGTTCATCACGTCCTGGTAAGCCTGGACGAGACGGTTGCGGACTTCCACGGTGGCGCGGAAGGCGATCTGTGACTGCTGCGAGGCGACCATCACCTTGGCCAGGTCGGCGCCCGGCACCCCCAGTTCGAAGTCGCGCGCCAACGCGCCGGAGGTGGCCTGCGCCTCGTTCACGCCGGCCAGCGCGCCGCGCAGGGTATCGCTG
>JAZBLM010000151.1:0-6596 GCA_037033225.1 Pseudomonadota bacterium | reverse complement strand
TGTTCGAGCAGTACGTCAAGACCAACCGCAAGCTGCCGCCGGAGCTGCTGCAGACACTGGCCGGCATCGAAGAACCGGCGCGCCTGGCTGACACGATCGCCGCGCACATCAGCGTGCGCCTGGCCGACAAGCAGCGTCTGCTGGAAGTGCTTCCGGTCGGTGAGCGCCTTGAGATGCTGGTGGGCCTGGTCGATGGCGAGATCGACGTCCAGCAGATGGAAAAGCGCATCCGCGGCCGGGTCAAGTCGCAGATGGAAAAGAGCCAGCGCGAGTACTACCTCAATGAGCAGATGAAGGCCATCCAGAAAGAGCTGGGTGACCTGGACGATGCGCCGGGCGAGCTGGAGGAGCTTGCACGCAAGATCGCCGAAGCGGGCATGCCCAAGCCGGTGGAAACCAAGGCCAAGGCCGAGCTGACCAAGCTGAAGCAGATGTCGCCGATGTCGGCCGAAGCGGCCGTGGTGCGCAACTACCTGGACTGGATCCTCGGCGTGCCGTGGAAGAAGCGCACGAAGGTGCGCAAGGACCTGAAGGTCGCGCAGGAAACGCTGGACGCCGACCACTACGGGCTGGAGAAGGTCAAGGACCGCATCCTGGAATACCTGGCGGTGCAGTCGCGCGTGAAGCAGATGCGCGGCCCCATCCTGTGCCTGGTCGGTCCGCCGGGCGTCGGCAAGACCTCGTTGGGTCAGTCCATCGCCAAGGCAACCAACCGCAAGTTCGTGCGCATGAGCCTGGGCGGCGTGCGCGACGAGGCCGAGATCCGCGGCCACCGCCGCACCTATGTCGGTTCGATGCCGGGTCGCATCGTGCAGAACCTCAACAAGGTCGGCAGCAAGAATGCGCTGTTCGTGCTGGATGAGATCGACAAGATGTCGATGGACTTCCGGGGCGACCCGTCGTCCGCGCTGCTGGAGGTGCTCGATCCGGAACAGAACAACGCCTTCAACGATCACTACCTGGAAGTGGACCTCGACCTGTCCGAGGTGATGTTCGTAGCGACGTCCAACTCGCTGAACATTCCCGGTCCGTTGCTGGACCGTATGGAAGTCATCCGCATCCCCGGCTATACCGAGGAAGAAAAGCTCAACATCGCGATGCGCTACCTGGTTCCCAAGCAGATCAAGGCGAACGGGCTGAGGGTCGACGAACTGGAGATCGATGCCGCGGCGATCCAGGACATCGTGCGTTACTACACGCGCGAGTCCGGCGTGCGCAGCCTTGAGCGCGAAATCGCCAAGATCTGCCGCAAGGTGGTCAAGGAGATCGCGCTTGCAGGCCCCGCCGGCCTGCCCAAGCCGAAGGTGGCCAAGGGCAGGAAGGCGAAGAAGACCGCGCTGGTCGTGGTCGATGGCAGCAATGTCGACAAGTACCTGGGCGTGCGCCGCTTCGATTTCGGCCGCGCCGAGGAAGAGAACGAAATCGGCCTGGTGACGGGACTGGCCTGGACCGAGGTGGGGGGCGACCTGCTGCAGATCGAATCCACGCTGGTTCCGGGCAAGGGCCAGCTGATCCTGACCGGCCAGCTCGGCAACGTCATGAAGGAATCGGCGTCGGCGGCGCTCTCGGTGGTGCGTTCGCGCGCCGCGCAGCTGGGCATCGACGTCGGCTTCCTGCAGAAGCAGGACGTGCACGTGCACGTGCCAGACGGCGCCACGCCCAAGGATGGTCCGAGTGCCGGCGCGGCCATGGTGACCTCGCTGGTGTCGATCCTGACCAAGGTGCCGGTGCGGGCCGACGTTGCGATGACCGGTGAAATCACGCTGCGCGGGCGTGTCACCGCTATCGGTGGCCTGAAGGAGAAACTGCTTGCGGCCCTGCGCGGTGGCATCCGCACGGTGATCATCCCGGAAGAGAACCGCAAGGACCTGGCGGACATTCCGGCCAATGTCACGCGCGACATCGAGATCATTCCAGTGAAGTACATCGAGCAGGTTCTGGACCTGGCGCTGGAGCGTCCGCTCGCACCGAAGAAGGCACGCAAGACTGCGCAGCGTGTCACTGTTCGTACGAAAGCCAAGGCACCTTCCACGACGCGCGTCAAGCACTGAATCCTGCACCGCAACCGGCCGAAACCCGCGTCATTGCTGGGTTTTCGGCTTGCGCGGGTCTGGGGCCACTGGTATAAAAGCAGCACTCGCGAATCAGCGACATACGATTCGCCCAACCGAACCACTTTGCCGTCGTGCGAGCTGCATCGACCGACGGCTTCCCTGGCTAATCCGCGGGTACCCCGCTTAAGGAGCTGTAGAGAATGAACAAGACCGAATTGATCGACGCCGTTGCCGAGACCGCTGACCTGACCAAGGCCGAGTCCGCCCGTGCTGTCGATGCCGTCGTTGCTGCCGTCACCAAGGCACTGAAGAGCGGTGATGCTGTGACGCTGGTCGGCTTTGGCACCTTCCAGGTCCGTGACCGCGCTGCCCGTACCGGCCGCAACCCGAAGACCGGCGACACCATCGCGATCGCGGCTTCGAAGAATCCGTCGTTCAAGGCTGGCAAGGCCCTGAAGGATGCTGTAAACTAAGCGGCTCGCTGGGGTGCTTAGCTCAGTGGTAGAGCGTCTCCTTTACACGGAGAGGGTCGGGGGTTCGAAACCCTCAGCACCCACCACAGCACCGCGGTAAAGTTTGAAATGTGGAGCGGTAGTTCAGCTGGTTAGAATGCTGGCCTGTCACGCCGGAGGTCGCGGGTTCGAGTCCCGTCCGCTCCGCCACGATTGAAGAGCCCCTGGTGAAAGCCAGGGGCTTTTTTTTGTCCCGGATCCGCGAGGGAGGATCGCGCGGAGAGGGCCGGTGAGGCCCGTGCAGGCACAGGCTTTTGGTAGACGACGTGAAGCGGGTTACACTGCGCGGCTCGCCACTCAGGCCATGATTTTCCCATGCTGCAGAAACTTCGCGACAAGACCTCGGGCTGGATCGTCACCGTGATCCTGGGGCTGCTGATGATCCCGTTCCTGTTTGTCATCGACAGCAGCTACCTCGGTGGCGTCGGTGCACAGAACGTTGCCAAGGTGTCCGCGCCGCCGTCGTGGTGGTCATCGGCGCCATCCTGGTGGCCCGCCCGCCTGCTGTGGAAACACCACGAGATCACCTCGCAGGAATTCCGCGAACGCTTCGAGCAGGAGCGCGCCCGTGTGCGCCAGCAGCAGGGTGAGGATTTCGATCCGCGTGCCTTTGAAAGCGCGGAAAACAAACTGGCCGTGCTCGATCAGATGATCGACGAGCAGGTGGTCCGGCTGGCCGGTGAGCAGTCCGGTGTCGTGATCGGTGATGCGGCCGTGCGCGAGTACATCGCGACGATTCCTGCGTTCCTGGGCGCCGATGGCAAGTTCAATGGCGATCAGTACCGCATCGCACTGGCCAGCGGTAATCCGCCACGCACGCCGGCGATGTTCGAACAGCTGGTGCGCACCAGTCTGCAGCAGTCGATCATTCCAAGCGCGCTGCAGAACTCCGGCTTCGTGACCGACGCCGAAACCGAGCGCCTGTTGAAGCTGCTGGGTGAAACGCGCGACGTGGAAATCGCCATGCTGCCCGAGCAGCCGGCAGACACCGCGCCGGTGAGCGATGCGGAGATCAAGAAATGGTATGACGCCCACACCAAGGACTTCCGCCAGGCCGAGTCGGTGAAGCTGGAGTACGTCGAGATCAACGGTGCCACGCTGCCGCCGCCGGCGACGCCGGACGAGGCCTCGCTGCGCAAGCGTTACAACGATGAGCGCGCGCGCTTCGCCACGCCCGAGCAACGCTTGACCTCGCACATCCTGATCAGCACCGGTGACGGCGCCGAGGCCAAGGCGGCCAAGCTCGCTGCAGAGGCGAAGGCGGCAGGCGCTGATTTCGCGGCACTGGCCAAAGCCAACTCCGACGACACCGGCTCCAAGGAGCAGGGCGGTGACCTGGGCTGGGTGGATCGCGGCGCAATGGTGAAGCCGTTCGAAGACGCCGTGTTTGCGGCCAAGGCCGGCGACATCATCGGCCCGGTCAAGACCGACTTCGGCTATCACGTGATCCAGGTGCGTGAAGTGCGCGGGGGTGAGGGCAAGGCATTTGAAGACGTCCGCGACCAGCTGCTGGCCGAGCAGATCAAGGCCGACGGCGAGCGCGGCTATACCGAGCTGGCGGGCCGCGTAGTCGACGCCGTCAACAAGAGCCCGAGCGATCTGGCGGCGGCAGCGAAGGCGGTGAATCTGCCGCTGCAGACCGTGGGTCCATTCACCCGCCAGGACGCCACCGGCATTGCGGCCAATCCGGCTGTGCTGCGTGCGGCGTTCTCTGACATCCTGGTGCAGGACGGTACGGCCAGCGATCCGATCCTGCTGGACGAATCGGGTAACCACAGCGTCGTGATCCGCGTCGCCGAGCACACGCCGGAGCAGGCCATCCCGCTTGAGAAGGCGCGTGACCAGGTCATCGCAGCGGTTCGCGCCGACCGCACACGCCAGGCAGCAGACAAGGCGGCCGACGCGCTGCTGGCCAAGCTCAAGGGCGGCCAGACGCTGCAGGCGCTTGCCGAGAGCGAGAAGCTGCAGGTCAGCCCGATGCCGGGCCTGCCGCGGACGCAGCCGGTGCCGACGCCGGAGATCAACCGCGCAGTGTTTGCTGCGGCCCTGCCGGCCGAAGGCAAGCCGACCTACGGCAAGGTGGATGTGCAGGGACGTTCGGTGGTGTTTGCGGTGAGCAAGGTAACGCCGGGCAACGTCAAGGAAGTCACCGCCGAGCAGCGTCAGCAGCTCAAGCAGCAGCTGAGCCAGATCGATGGCATGGCGGCCGCGGATGCTTTCATCAAGTCGACGCGCAAGCGCTTCCTGGTGCAGACCACCGAAGCCAACCTGTAACCGTCGATCGCACGACGCGTGACGCAGAAGGCCCGGCAATGCCGGGCCTTCTGCGTATGGAAGCGCGGTGAGTGCCGATCGCGAACGGTACTGGCCGTAGCGACGACCTCAGCCGGCTGCGGTGGCGGCAACGATGCGGGACCACCCGCAGGGCAGGCTGTCGGCAGAGCCGGCCTCAGCCGGCTGCGGTGGGGGGAACCTGCACGGGCGGGGAGGCCGCACGATGATGGCTTGCCGGCCGAAGCCGGCACTACGAGGAATTCCGGCGGTCAGTCTTCGATGCGCAGGATCGCGCCGGGCTTCAACACGGCTTTGCCGTTCAGGCCGTTCAGGCTCAGCAGCGCCTTGACCGGCATGCCGTAACGGCGCGCGATGGTCCACGGCGATTCGCCGTTGCGCACGGTGTGGCGGCGACTGCGCGGACGGTCGGCCGCGGCGGCCACCGTGCGTGCGGCGGCGGGCACAGGCTGCGTAGCGGATACCGATGCGGCGGCGGGGGGCGCGCTCGTATCCACACTGGCCACCATTGTCGCTGTCTCTACGGCGGGCGTGTTGACCGGGGCCAGCAGGCGCACGGGAACGCTCTGCGGCCGCGCACGACCGCTCGCGGCAGGATTCAGGCGCGCGATGCGGTCCGGGTCCAGCGCGCGCTGGGCGGCCCACTGCTGCACGCTGGTGCCCGCAGGCAGCGTGTGGCTCTTGAGCACCGGCACGGTGCGGTCCAGCGAGGCCATTACCGACGGCTGCTCTTCCGCGTTTTCCAGCACGCAGGCCAGCGCATGCAGCTTTTCCACATAGGCATGCGTGATCGGCGACAGTCCCGGCAACTCTGCGGGCACTGCATTGGTTGCATTCATGCCGGCCTTGCGCAGGCCCTGCAGGACGCGATACTCGCCGGCGTTGTACGCCATGGTGGCAAGCCGCCAGTCACCGCCGAACATGCCATGCAGGGTTTTCAGGTAACGCACGGCAGCCTGGGTGGAATCCACCGCCGACAGGCGACCGTCATAGCCTTCAGTCATGGGCACGCGATGGTTGCGTGCCGTAGTGGCGATGAACTGCCACAGCCCGGCCGGTCCGGACGCGCTGCGCGCGCTTGGGCGATAGCCGCTTTCCACGAATGGAATCAACGCGAACTCGGTCGGAAGGCTGGCCTTGCGCAGTTCTTCAACCACGTAGCCGAACAGCACGAGCGCATCATCGTTCTGGTTCGCCAGCCGCGCTGGCGCGTGGGCGAACTGTTTCTGCCAGCGCGGGCTGGTCGCTTCCGCATCGCAGGTCGGCTCGGCCAGGCCCTCGCGGAAGCTGGCGAAGATCTCCTGGCCATTGCGTACGCTCGGAGGCGGCAGGCTGGCCGGATCCAGCGGCAGGGAGGCAGCGCCGGCCATGTTCTGGGTCAAGCCGGAGGCCAGCGACTGGGCGTGTGCGGTGCCGGCCAGGCCCAGCAGGAGGCCGAGAGCCAGCGGGAGACTTCGCCGCCTCACGCGCGGAAGCCGTCTTTCCAGTGCCGAAGTCCGGCTATCACGTCGACATCGTCAGTGATCTCCCGCCCCAGATAACCTGCAACCGCCGCGCGGACGGATGCGGTGTCAGTACGCAGGAACGGATTTGCAAGCAACTCATCTGCCAACGTAACGGGCAGGGTGGAACGGTCATCGCGGCGCATGGCCAGTGCCTCCTCATGGCGCTGCCTCAGGGCAGCGTTGGCGGGGTCGACATGCCGCGCGAAGACGGCATTTGACACGGTGTATTCGTG
>JAZBLM010000150.1:0-6717 GCA_037033225.1 Pseudomonadota bacterium | reverse complement strand
AGGAGCCGAACAGTAGCCTACAGGGACGTACTTGCGGCGTGTCCCGGACACCCCGCCCACTCGTCGCCAACTCCGCAGACGACACGAACAACACCAGCAGCCGCGAGGGGGCTCAGCCCGTTCGACCCGTCCGGATCCTCAGCGCCCCGCCAGCTGCCTCAGCACGTACTGCAGCAGGCCACCATGGCGGAAGTACTCCACTTCCTTCGGGGTCAGCAGCATCACCGACGCCTCGAAGCTGACCACCGTGCCGTCGGCCTTCTTCGCCGATACCGTCGCGCGCTTGCTGGCGCCATCCTGCAGCCCGGTGATGTCGAACACCTCGGAACCGTCCAGGCCCAGCGACTGCGCATTCTCACCGTTGCGGAACTGCAGCGGCAGTACGCCCATGCCGACCAGGTTGGAGCGGTGGATGCGCTCGAAACTCTCTGCGATGACCGCCTTCACTCCCAGCAGCAGGGTGCCCTTGGCCGCCCAGTCGCGTGACGAACCGGTGCCGTACTCCTTGCCGGCCAGCACCACCAGCGGCACGCCATCGGCTTTGTACTTCATCGCCGCGTCGTAGATCGCCAGCTTTTCCGGCTCACCGCCAGCGGACGGGAAGTACAGCGTGTTACCGCCTTCCTCGCCATTGAACATCAGGTTCTTGATGCGGATGTTGGCGAACGTGCCGCGCACCATCACATCATCGTTGCCGCGGCGGCTGCCGTAGCTGTTGAAGTCGGCCGGCTGCACGCCATGCTCCTGCAGGAAGCGGCCCGCCGGTGAGTCCTTCTTGATGTTGCCGGCCGGCGAGATGTGGTCGGTGGTGATCGAATCACCAAACAGGCCCATGACGCGGGCCCCGTGCACGTCCTCGATGTGACCGACCTGCATGGTCATGCCGTCGAAATACGGCGGGTTCTTGATGTAGGTCGAGCTGCCGTCCCATTCGTACAGGTCACCGTCCGGCGAGGCGATGGTGTTCCAGCGCGAGTCGCCCTTGAACACATCGGCGTAGTTCTGCTTGAACATCTCCGGCCCCAACGTCGCGGCGATCACATCACCGATTTCCTTGTTGCTCGGCCAGATCTCACGCAGGTACACCGGCTGGCCATCGCTGCCCGTGCCGAGCGGTTCGGTGGTCAGGTCGATGTCCGTGGTGCCGGCGATCGCATAGGCCACCACCAGCGGGGGACTGGCCAGGTAGTTCATCTTGACTTCCGGGTGCACGCGGCCCTCGAAGTTGCGGTTGCCCGACAGCACCGAGGCCACCACCAGGTCACCCTGCGCGATGCCCGCGCTGACTTCGGCCGGCAGCGGGCCGGAGTTGCCGATGCACGTGGTGCAGCCGTAACCCACCACGTAGAAACCCAGTTTCTCCAGCTCGGTCAGCACGCCGGCTTTCTCGAGATAATCGGTGACCACGCGCGAGCCCGGGCCGATCGAGGTCTTCACCCACGGCTGGCGGTCGAGGCCGCGGGCGGCGGCGTTGCGCGCCAGCAGTCCGGCGCCGATCATCACCGCCGGATTGGAGGTGTTGGTGCAGGAGGTGATCGCGGCGATCACCACCGCGCCGTCCTTGAGGCGGAAGGCCTTCCCGTCCATCTGCACGTCGGCCTGGCCTTTGGCCAACTGCTCGTTGCCGACGGCGGTGCCGCCGCCTTCGTTGACGAAGGTCGATACGTCCACGTCCTTCTTGTCGCGGTTCGTGGTCAGTCCGACCAGCGCTTCACGATAGTTGGCCTGCACGTCTTCCAGCAGCACGCGGTCCTGCGGACGCTTGGGCCCGGCCAGCGAGGGCTTGACCGTGCCCATGTCCAGTTCCAGCGTGACGCTGTACTGTGCGTGGGCGGTGTCCGCGTCGTGCCAGAGGCCCTGGGCCTTGGCGTAGGCTTCAACCAGCGCGATCTGGTCCTCCGGGCGGCCGGACAGGCGCAGGTAGTTCAGTGATTCCTGGTCGATCGGGAAGATGCCGCAGGTCGCACCATACTCGGGCGCCATGTTGCCGATCGTGGCGCGGTCGGCCAGCGGCAGATGTTGCAGGCCCTCGCCGAAGAACTCGACGAACTTGCCCACCACACCGTGCCTGCGCAGCATCTGGGTCACGGTCAGCACCAGATCGGTGGCTGTGGCGCCTTCGGGCATCTGGCCGGTCAGCTTGAAGCCCACCACCTGCGGTATCAGCATCGAGGAAGGCTGGCCGAGCATCGCAGCCTCCGCTTCGATGCCGCCCACGCCCCAGCCCAGCACGCCGATGCCGTTGATCATGGTGGTATGGCTGTCGGTGCCGAACACCGTATCCGGATAGGCGATCAGGCGGCCTTCCTTCTCCACGCCCATCACCACCCGGGCCAGGTTCTCCAGGTTCACCTGGTGCACGATGCCGGTGTTCGGCGGAACCACCTTGAAGTTGTCGAACGCCTTCTGGCCCCAGCGAAGGAAGCCATAGCGTTCCTGGTTGCGCTGGAATTCGATCTTGCCGTTGAGGTCCAGCGCGTCCGGCTTGCCGAACACATCGACCTGCACCGAGTGGTCGATGACCAGCTCGGAGGGAATCTGCGGATTGATCTGTTCCGGCCGCCCACCGAGCTTGACCACGGCATCGCGCATCGCGGCCAGATCGACCACGCAGGGCACGCCGGTGAAGTCCTGCAGCACCACGCGGGCGGGCATGAACGCGATCTCGGTGTCTGGCTCGGCCTTCGGATCCCAACGCGCGACTGCTTCGATGTGGTCCTTTCCCACGGTGACGCCGCCATCCTCATGCCGGAGCAGGTTCTCCAGCAGGATCTTCATCGAGTAGGGCAGGTGGGAGATGTCGAAGCGCTGGCCCAGCTTGGGCAGGCTGAAGTAATCGTAGCGCTTGCCGCCGACGTCCAGCTGGCTGCGCGTGGAGAACGAATCACTCATTGCGGATGGCTCCTTTGCTGATGGCTTGCAGCGGCCGCGCACCGGGCGCGCCTGCCTGCGGCTGCCTTCGGACCTGCCGGCCCGTTGGCTCACGTTGAAGATTACACATTCACATGTGCGTCCGATGTCACGGACGCCAAAAAGGGGACGGAGGGGATTAAGGCGCAAATGGCACGAATCGAGCTGATTGCGCCTTAATCCCCTCCGTCCCCTTTTTTGCCCTGAGGTGCGTCAGTATGTATAATTCGTACATACCGAACGAGGCCTACCCATGGAAGCCACTGTCGCTGAACGCGGCCAGATCACCTTGCCGAAGGCGGTCCGGGATGCGCTGGGCCTGACCAAGGGCACCCAGCTCACCGTGGAGCTGGAAGGCGGTCGCATCATCCTGCGCAAGAGCGTGGACGATGCCATTTCCCGCGCCCGCGGCAAGTTCGCGCTGGACGGCTTCGCGTCGACCGACGCAGCGGTGAAGGCCGTCCGTGACGAGGGCTGATCCGTCCATGATCGCCGTTGATTCCCCGGTGCTGATCGAACTGCTCAGCAACGGCCCCCAGGCCGACGCGGTGGAGGCGTGCCTGCGGCAGAGCCTGGTCAGTGGTCGAGTGGTGGTCTGTGGCGCGACGCTCGCCGAGGTGTGCGCCGCGCTGCGCGGCGGCGCCGAGGTGCTGGAGGCGCTCGAAGAAATGGGCGTCCACTTCAATGCACTGGAAGCCAAGTCCGCGCTGCGCGCAGGAGAAATGCAGCGCCGGCACCGGCAGCGCGGCAATGAACGCCGCAGCCTGGACGGTTTCATGGTGGGGGCACACGCACTGTTGCAGTGCGACGGCCTGATCACCTGGAACGACGCGTTCCATCGGGATTACTTCAAGGGCCTGAAGCTGATCGTGCCGCAGGCCTGAGACGCACCGGCCCCCTTGTTTACATTGCTCCATCCATTCGCTGTATTCACCGCACTACCGGGAGTTGTCATGTTGGAAGCCTACCGCCACCACGTCGCCGAGCGCGCTGCGCTTGGCATCCCGCCCCTGCCGCTGACCGCGCAGCAGACGGCCGATGTCATTGAACTGCTGAAGAACCCGCCCGCCGGCGAGGCCGAGTTCCTGCTGGACCTGCTGACCCACCGCGTGCCGGCCGGCGTGGACGACGCCGCCAAGGTCAAGGCGTCCTACCTGGCGGCCATCGCCTTCGGCAGCGAGCAGAACCCGCTGGTCAGCCGCGAGCGCGCTACCGAACTGCTTGGCACCATGCTCGGTGGTTACAACGTCGCCCCGTTGGTCCAGCTGCTGGATGACAGCGCCGTGGGCACCATTGCGGCTACCGCACTGAAGAGCACGCTGCTGGTGTTCGATGCGTTCCATGACGTGCAGGAAAAGGCCAAGGCGGGCAATGCCAACGCGCAGTCCGTGCTGCAGAGCTGGGCCGACGCCGAATGGTTCACCAGCAAGCCGGAAGTACCCCAGAGCCTGACCATCACCGTGTTCAAGGTGCCGGGCGAGACCAACACCGACGACCTGTCGCCGGCGCCGGACGCGACCACGCGTCCCGATATTCCGATGCACGCCCTGGCGATGCTGAAGAACAAGCGCGACGATGCCGCGTTCACCCCGGAAGAAGATGGCAAGCGGGGTCCGATCCAGCAGATCCTGTCGCTGAAGGACAAGGGCCATCTGGTCGCCTATGTCGGCGACGTGGTCGGCACCGGTTCTTCGCGCAAGTCGGCCACCAACAGCGTGCTGTGGTGGACCGGCGACGACATTCCGTACATCCCGAACAAGCGTGCGGGCGGCGTCTGCCTGGGTTCGAAGATCGCGCCGATCTTCTACAACACCATGGAAGATGCCGGTGCGCTGCCGATCGAGCTGGACGTATCGAAGATGGAGCACGGCGATGTCGTCGAGCTGCGTCCGTACGACGGCAAGGCGCTGAAGAACGGCGAAGTGATCGCCGAGTTCCAGGTCAAGTCGGATGTGCTGTTCGACGAAGTGCGCGCCGGTGGCCGCATCCCGCTGATCGTCGGCCGTGGGCTGACGGCCAAGGCACGCGAGGCACTCGGCATGCCGGTGACCGACCTGTTCCGCCTGCCGGTGCAGCCCGCTGACACCGGCAAGGGCTATTCGCTGGCGCAGAAGATGGTGGGACGCGCCTGCGGCCTGCCGGAAGGCCAGGGCATGCGCCCGGGTACCTACTGCGAGCCGAAGATGACCTCGGTCGGTTCGCAGGACACCACCGGTCCGATGACCCGTGACGAACTGAAGGACCTCGCCTGCCTGGGCTTCTCGGCGGACCTGGTGATGCAGTCGTTCTGCCACACTGCGGCCTATCCCAAGCCGGTGGACGTCAAGACCCACCACACGCTGCCGGAGTTCATTTCGACCCGCGGCGGCATCTCGCTGCGTCCCGGCGATGGCGTGATCCACAGCTGGCTCAACCGCATGCTGCTGCCGGACACCGTCGGTACCGGTGGTGACTCGCACACCCGTTTCCCGGTCGGCATCTCGTTCCCGGCCGGTTCGGGCCTGGTCGCCTTCGCCGCCGCCACCGGCGTGATGCCGCTGGACATGCCCGAATCAGTGCTGGTGCGCTTCAAGGGCAAGATGCAGCCCGGCGTGACCCTGCGCGACCTGGTCAACGCCATCCCGCTGTATGCGATCAAGGCCGGCCTGCTGACCGTCGCCAAGGCGGGCAAGAAGAACATCTTCTCCGGCCGCATCCTGGAAATCGAAGGCCTGCCGGACCTGAAGGTCGAACAGGCGTTCGAGCTGTCCGACGCCTCGGCCGAGCGTTCGGCGGCGGGCTGCTCGGTGCACCTGGACAAGGCGCCGATCATCGAATACCTGACCAGCAACATCACCCTGCTGCAGTGGATGATCGCCGAGGGTTACCAGGATCCGCGCTCGCTGCAGCGTCGCATCGACAAGATGAAGGAGTGGCTGGCCGATCCGCAGCTGCTGGCACCGGATGCCGATGCCGAATACGCGGCCGTCATCGAGATCGACCTGGCCGACATCCACGAGCCGATCGTGGCGTGCCCGAACGATCCGGATGACGTCAAGACGCTGTCCGAAGTTGCCGGCGCGCAGATCGACGAAGTGTTCATCGGCTCGTGCATGACCAACATCGGCCATTTCCGCGCGGCCGCAAAGCTGCTGGAAGGCAAGCGGGACATTCCCACCAAGCTGTGGGTCGCTCCGCCGACCAAGATGGATGCCTCCGAGCTGACCCGGGAAGGCCATTACGGCACCTTCGGCAGCGCCGGCGCACGCATGGAAATGCCGGGCTGCTCGCTGTGCATGGGCAACCAGGCGCAGGTGCGCGAGGGCGCGACGGTGTTCTCCACCTCCACCCGCAACTTCCCGAACCGCCTGGGCCGCAACTCCAACGTCTACCTGGGTTCGGCGGAGCTGGCCGCCATCTGCTCGCGCCTGGGCCGCATCCCGACGCGTGAGGAGTACATGGCGGACGTGGGTGTGCTGGAAGCCAGCGGCGCGGAGATCTACCGCTACATGAACTTCGATCAGATCGAGGAGTATCAGGAAGCGGCCAAGCCGGTCGCTGCCTGATGCGGTAATGCCGGCCGCCGGCCGGCAGCCTGTTGAAACGAAGACCCCCGGTGCGAGCCGGGGGTTTTCGCGTTTCCACCCGGCCGCGGTCGCGCGTCGAAATTGACGGCCAGCGGCCGTCACTACCGGGCGTCGCCAGCGCCGGAGGCGGGTAGAGTCGATCCATGATCGACTGCCTTTCGCGCGCGGTTTCAGATGCGAGATTCCAGTTCCCCGCGTTCGTCGCACGGTGCGGCCGTATCGGCCGGTCGATCATGGATCG
>JAZBLM010000149.1:0-6722 GCA_037033225.1 Pseudomonadota bacterium | reverse complement strand
CATGGATGCGCGTGTGCGAGCCTACATGGAGGTACTTGCGGCGCGTCCTGGCCGAGGCCTCCCGCAGCCTCGACCAGAAAGCTGAGCCGCTTCGTGCGCTCAGGCGTCCTTCGCCTCATGCGGCGCCGCCGCCGCCGCGGCATCGTGGCCCAGCTCGTACTCCGCGTCGTAATCCCACGCACTGCCATCGGACGCCGCCGGGCCGCACGAAATCGAAATCGCACCCTGGTCGGCCGGGCCCACCACCTGGCGGTTGACCGCAAACAGGTTGCGTCCCAGGTCATTGGCCGCCGGCGCGGTGTTCGGCGCATGCTCGCGGGCGGCCCATTCGGCGGCGTCGACGAGCACATCCAGCGTGCCGGCTTCACCGTCCAGACGGATGATGTCGCCCTCGCGCAGCTTGCCCAGCGGACCACCCCGCGCCGCTTCGGGCGTCATGTGGATCGCCGCCGGGATCTTGCCCGACGCGCCGGACAACCGACCGTCGGTGACCAGTGCAACGCGCCGGCCCTGGTTCTGCAGCAGGCCCAGCAGCGGCGCCAGCGAATGCAGCTCCGGCATGCCGTTCGCGCGCGGACCCTGGTAACGCACCACCGCCACGAAATCCTGCGGCAGCAGGCCAGCGGCGTGCAGCTTGTTGAGCACCTGCGGTGCATCCACCACCACCGCAGGCGCCTCGATGCTGCGGTACTGCGGCTTGACTGCCGACAGCTTGATCAATGAGCGGCCCAGATTGCCGCGCAGCAGGCGCAGGCCACCCTGGCTTTCAAACGGGTTGTCGACGCCACGCGCGACCGTCTCGTCGGCACTGCGCACGATGCCGTCCACCCAGGTCACCTGGCCATCCTGCAGGCGCGGCTCACGCGCGTAGTCGGCCATGCCGCCGCGCGCCACGGTCACGATGTCGCCATGCATCAGGCCAGCGCGTATCAGCTCACCGAATACGAAGGCCGGGCCGCCTGCGGCGGCAAAGCGGTTCACGTCCGCCTCGCCGTTGGGATAGACACGGGTCAGCAGCGGGATCAGCTGCGAGAGCTGGTCCATGTCGTCCCAGGTCACCACGATGCCGGCCGCACGCGCGACGGCGATCCAGTGGATGGTGTGGTTGGTCGAACCCCCGGTGGCCATCAGCGCGACGATCGCGTTGATGATGGCGCGCTCGTCGATCAGGCGGCCGATCGGACGGTAGTCGTCGCCCAGTGCGGTCATCTCAAGCGCGCGCACGGTCGCTTCGCGGGTCAGCGCGCCCCGCAGGGTCTGGTCGGGGTTGACGAAGGACGCCCCCGGCAGCTGCACGCCCATCGCTTCCAGCAGCACCTGGTTGGAGTTGGCAGTGCCGTAGAAGGTGCAGGTGCCTGCGCCGTGGTAAGAGGCCGCCTCCGCTTCCAGCAGTTCCTCGCGGGTGGCTTCGCCGGCGGCATAGCGTTCGCGTACTTCAGCCTTCTGCTTGTTGGGAATCCCCGGCGTCATCGGACCGGCCGGCACGAACACCGAGGGCAGGTGACCGAAGGCGAGGGCGCCGATCAGCAGGCCCGGCACGATCTTGTCGCACACGCCGAGGTAGATGGCGGCGTCGAACATGTCATGGCTCAGGCCGATCGCGGTGGACTGGGCGATGACGTCGCGCGAGAACAGCGACAGCTCCATCCCGCCGCGGCCCTGTGTCACGCCGTCGCACATCGCCGGCACGCCGCCGGCGACCTGGGCCGTAGCGCCCATTTCACGGGCGATGGTCCGGATCTGCTCGGGATAGCTCTCGAACGGCTGATGCGCCGACAGCATGTCGTTGTAGGAGGTGATGATGCCCAGGTTCGGGGTCACCCCGCCACGCAGGCGGCTCTTGTCGGTACCACCGCAGGCGGCGAAACCGTGTGCAAGGTTGCCGCAGCTCAGGCGGCTGCGGAACGGGCCATCGCGCAGGGCGGCATCGATGCCGGCCAGGTAAGCAGCGCGCGAAGCGGCGCTGCGGCGCACGATGCGCTCGGTGATGGCGTGCAGTTGGGGATGCAGACTCATTGGCTACCAGCGTGGAGGGTGGCGAGAGGGAACGTCGGCTCAGTCGGCCCAGTGCACGCGCAGGCGCGGACCGGGCTGATCAATGGCGGCGAGAATCGGATACTGCTGGACGTCATTGCTGTCCAGCGCATGCTGCAGCACTTCCAGCTTGCGCTTGCCACGGAGCAGCAGCAGCCGATGGCGGCAGCTGCGCAGCCCATGCGGCGTGAGGGTGATACGCAGCGGCCACTGGTTCGCGCCGGGGCAGCCGGTCGCATCCAGGGCCGCATAGGGCAGGGTGCTTTCCAGCGCACGCTGCAGGTCGCGCGAGCCGGGGAACAACGAGCAGGTATGACCGTCATTGCCCATGCCCAGGGCAACGATGCTGGGTGCGAGGCTGTACTGCGCCTGCAGGTTGGCGGTGTAGACGCACTCGGCCAGCGGCTTGCCGATCCGCACCAGGGGATCGAAGTGGGCCCCTTCGGCACGCTGCAGGAAGTTCTCCCGCACCAGATGGGCATTGCTGTCGCGGTCCTGCGGCGACAGCCAGCGTTCGTCGGCCAGGCTGACTTCAACACGGTCCCAGTGCACGTCCAGTTCGGCCAGCGCCTGATACACCGGCGCCGGGGTGGTACCGCCGGACAACAGCATGCGTGCGCGTCCGTGTTCGGCGATGTCGGCGTTGAGCAGCGCGGCCATGTCGGCGGCGACCGCCTCGATCCAGGCGTCGGCCTGGCGGTGGGCGATGAACTCGACGCGGTCGGAGGTGAAGGGCACGGGCATCAGGCTGCAGCTCCAGCGGTGGCGCACTCGGCATCGACAGCGTACGCCGCCGCGCCCAGCAGGCCGGGATTGGGATGGATGACGGCCAGTGAAGGGACCCGGCCCATGATCGAAGAGAAACGGCCCTTGTGCTCGAAGCGCTGGCGGAAGCCGGAGTGCTGCAGTGATTCCAGCATGCGCGGCACCAGGCCGCCGGTCAGGAATACGCCGTCCCAGGCGCCCTGGATCAGCACCAGATCACCGGCAATGGCGCCGAAAATGGCGCAGAACAGGTCCACTGAGCGCATCGCCTGCGGATCGCCGGTGAGGGCACGCGCGGTGACGTCGGCCGGCTTCAGGTGACCCGGATCGAAACCGGCCATTTCGCAGACCGCACGGTGGATGTTGACCAGGCCGGGACCACAGATCAGCCGCTCATTGGACACCCGGCCGAACGTTTCCGAGAGGATTTCCAGGATGCGGATTTCCTCCGGCGTCCCCGGCGGGAAGCTGACGTGGCCGCCTTCGGTTTCCAGCGGGAAGCAGCGGTCATGGCGGATCACCAGGCCGCCCACGCCGAGCCCGGTGCCCGGGCCGATGACGCCGTAGTTCGCCGGCGCACCGCTGCGGCGCGGGCTCCAGCTGGCGCCGCCGATCTGCACCACGTCGGTGGGCTGCAGCAGCGAAATGGCCATCGCCTGGGCGGCGAAATCGTTGATCAGGTGCAGTTCGGAGAACCCCAGCATCGCGGCGGTACGGCTGCGCGAGATCACCCAGGGGTGATTGGTGATCCGGGCCTCATCGCCGTCCACGCGTCCCGCCACGGCGAACACGCCGCGGTTGGCTTCGGCGCCGACCTCCTGCAGGTAATGACGTGCGGCATCGCCCAACGACGGGAAGTCCACTACCGGGAATTCGCGGATGCTCTCCACCAGCAGCGGCGTGACGTGCGCGGTGTCGGCCAGCGCGAAGCGCGCATTGGTGCCGCCGATGTCCGCGACCAGGATCGGTTGGGCCAGCACGGTCACGCCTTGCCTCCGGACTGCGTGCCGTCAACGTCGCCAGGCAGGAAGCCGGCCGCTGCCTCAGGGCCCCAGGAGCCGGCCGGGTAAGGCTGCAGCGGCAGCTCGGCGTTTTTCCACGCGTCGGCGACGCTGTCGATCCAGTGCCAGGCCGCGCGCACTTCGTCATCGCGCACGAACAGCGCGTGGTTGCCATTGAACGCGTCCAGGAACAGGCGCTCGTAGGCAATGCGGCGATGCAGGCCGGTCGGCACGGAAAGCTCCAGCTCCAGCGGCTGCAGTTCCAGTGCGCCCCATTCGGGGCCGGCCAGGCTGCTCATCAGGCCGAGCTCGATGTTTTCCTGCGGCTGCAGCTGGAAGACGAGGCGGTTGGGGGTCGCCTGACTACGGTGTGGACGCTCGAACAACCAGTGCGTCACCGGCTTGAGCGTGACCACCACCCGGCTGGTGCGCTCGGGCAGGCGCTTGCCGGTGACCAGGTGGAAGGGCACACCGCTCCAGCGCCAGTTGTCGATATGCGCGGTGACGCCGGCAAAGGTTTCCACATCGCTGCCTTCCGGTGGCTGGTACGCCTGGGCCGGCTGGCCGTTGATGGTGCCAGCGGTATAGCGGCCGCGTACGCTGTCACGCGCTGCATGGCGGGCATCGAGCGGACGCAGCGAGCGCAGCACCTTGACCTTCTCGTCGCGGATACGGTCCGCTTCCAGCGAGGCCGGCGGCTCCATCGCCACCAGGCACAGCAGCTGCAGGATATGGCTCTGGACCATGTCGCGCAGGGCGCCGGAGCGCGCGTAGTAGGCGTCGCGGCCGTCCACGCCTTCACTCTCGGAAACCAGGATGTGGACCGACTCGATGTAGTTGCGGTTCCAGACCGCTTCCAGCAGCGTGTTGCCGAAGCGCAGTGCGATCAGGTTCTGCACCGCTGCCTTGCCCAGGTAATGGTCGAGGCGGAACACGCGGTCTTCGTCGATCCACTGGCCGATGGTGCTGATGATCTGCTCGGCGCTTTCGCTGTCACTGCCGATCGGCTTTTCCAGCATCAGCCGGTGCGGCGCGGCCAATGCGCCCCCCTTTGCCAGGCCCTCGCAGGTGGAGATGTACAGGCCCGGCGGAATCGCCAGATAGCTCACGCAGCGTCGATCGACGAGGTCGTCTACCGCTTCGGCGACCGAATCGGCGTTGCGCAGGTCGACCGACCGGTAATCGATGCGTCCGAGCAGTCCCGCGATGTCTTCAGCGGTCGCCAGCGGCATCGCCTGCTGCAGGCGGGGACGCAGGAGGTTCCGGAACGCCTCGGTGTCGTGCGGTGAGAGCGCCAGGGCGCGGACCTTGAAGTCTTCCGGCAGCAGGCCATCGCCCAGCAGGCGCAGCAGCGACGGAAAGAGATAGCGCTGGGCCAGATCGCCGGTAGCGCCGAACAGGAAGAGGGTATCGTGCATCGCTCGAGTTTCAGATCCGGGTGACATCGTTGTCAATCGCTACCTGGCTGGGTTCCGGGAAGGGTTTGGCACTGCTTTTTGTCGGCACCTACCGGGGCGTCCCGACGAAGCGTCGGAGGGGGCAACGGTGAATGCCGGCGGTACGCTGCGCACATCGTGACGCAATTGCTACGTTGCGAGGTACGGATAGTGCCACGTGAAAACGTTTACATGGCAGAATGTGCAACTGTATTCGATTGCATTGGCGCCGTCATGCGGCACCGAGGCAAAAACACTGCCATCGGGAGGGCCGAGGGCAGTCCACGTGCAACAGCCCCGGCATCGGGCGGACTGGAAGAGTGATATGGCAAAAGTGCAGTTGCAGGGTGTGCGCAAGGTCTACGACAACGGCCAGGTCGCGGTGAAGGACGCTACCTTCGAGGTCGCCGATGGCGAGCTGATGGTATTGGTCGGCCCGTCGGGCTGCGGCAAGTCGACCCTGCTGCGGATGATCGCCGGGCTGGAAGAAATCAGTGGCGGTACGCTGACCATCGGCGAGCGCGTGGTCAACGACGTGGCGCCCAAAGACCGTGACATCGCCATGGTGTTCCAGAGCTACGCGCTGTACCCGCACATGACCGTGGCCGAGAACCTCGCCTTTGGGCTGAAGCTGCGCGGCCATGACAAGCCCACCATCGAAAAGCGCATCAGTGAGGCGGCGCAGACGCTCGGCCTGACCGACATGATGGACAAGCTGCCCAAGGCCATGTCCGGTGGCCAGCGCCAGCGCGTCGCGCTCGGCCGCGCGCTGGTGCGCGAACCTGCGGTGTTCCTGCTGGACGAGCCCCTGTCCAACCTGGACGCCAAGCTGCGCCACAGCGTGCGGACGGAAATCGCCCAGCTGCACCGCAAGCTTGGGACCACGATGATCTACGTCACCCACGACCAGGTGGAGGCGATGACCCTTGGCCAGCGCATCGTGGTGCTCAAGGACGGCGTGATCCAGCAGATCGACACGCCGATGGCGTTGTACGACCGGCCGGCCAACCTGTTCGTGGCCGGTTTCCTCGGAAGCCCGGCGATGAACGTGCTGCGCGGCACGCTGCAGGCCAGCGCCGCTGGCGTGGTCGTGGCAGACGGCGAATGGAAGGCTCCGCTGGGACACGCCGTCATCCGGCCCGGCTGGCTGGACCGTCCGATCGCCGTCGGCGTGCGGCCCGAGCACCTGCAGCCTGCCGACGCCGGCGCGGAGTGGACCTTCGATGCGCGCATCGAGGGCATCGAGCCGGTCGGCAATGAAATCTTCGTCAACCTGGTCAGTGGCCCGCATGCGCTGACCATGCGCGTTGCGCCGCGTGCCCTGCCTGCGGTAGGCGAAACGATGCAGATCGCGGTGCAGCCCGACGCGCTGCACTTCTTCGACGCAGAGACCGGCGAACGCCTGGGCGCGTAAGCGCTCCCGGTAATGACGGCCGTTCGCTTCTGGTAGTGACGGCCGTTGGCCGTCACGGCCGCGCGCGGGATT
>JAZBLM010000148.1:0-6739 GCA_037033225.1 Pseudomonadota bacterium | reverse complement strand
CGGCCAGCGGCCGTCCCTACCACAACCCGGCTTGCCGGATTACTTTACGCGCGCCGAGTATTCGCCCGAGCGGGTATCGACCTTGATGATCTCGTCCTGGTTCACGAACAGCGGGACGCGGACCACGGCACCGGTTTCCAGCGTCGCCGGCTTGCCGCCGCCGCCGGAGGTGTCGCCGCGGACGCCCGGGTCGGTTTCGGTGATCTTCAACTCGACGAAATTGGGCGGCTGGACGAAGATCGGCTCTCCGTTCCACAGCGTCACGATGCAGGATTCCTCGCCCTTGAGCCACTTGGCGGCTTCGCCGACGCCGGCCTTGGTGGCCTGCACCTGCTCGAAGGATTCCGGATCCATGAAGTGCCAGAACTCACCGTCGCTGTACATGTAATCCATGTTGGTGTCGACAACATCGGCCTTTTCGACGTCGTCGGTCGCCTTCATGGTCATTTCGACCGTACGACCCGATTTGATGAAGCGGTAGCGCACGCGGGTGAAAGCCTGGCCCTTGCCCGGCTTGATGAACTCGGTCTCCAGGATGACGGCCGGTTCATTGTTGACCAGGATTTTCATCCCGTTCTTGACATCGTTCATGCCCGCAGTGGCCATGCTGTAGCTCCTCGAGTGGCTGAAGCGCCGCATGTGCGGCGAGCCGGATAGAATGGAACGCCCACCGCGGAACGGTGGGCGCTGATTGATGCCCCCATGATAACCGCAGGCCCCTTGTCCATGCAGCTCTCCGCCGCTCAACGCCCCGTTTCCGTCCGCTGGCAGCAGCTCTGGCGGCAGGCGATCCGCGACCCGGGCGAACTGCTGGCCCGGCTGGGCCTGGACGCCGCCGCCATGGGCGTGTCCGAAGCCGCGTTGAAGCAGTTCGCCCAGCGTGTCCCGGAGGGTTTCGTAGCGCGCATGCGCCCCGGTGATCCGTACGATCCGCTGCTGCGCCAGGTCCTGCCGATCAGCGATGAAATGCGGCAGGTCCCTGGCTTCAGCCTCGACGCCGTCGGTGACGGCGCGGCGAGAAAGGCCACCGGGGTGATCCAGAAATACCGTGGCCGTGCCTTGCTGGTGACGACCGGCAGCTGCGCGATCAACTGCCGCTACTGCTTCCGCCGGCATTTCGACTACGGCACGGAAAATGCTGCCAAGGGCGCATGGCAGGAGGCGGTGCAGGCGATTGCCGAAGATCCGCTGGTCGATGAAGTCATCCTGTCCGGCGGCGACCCGTTGTCACTGGCCACCCACAAACTGGTCGAGCTCACCGATGCGCTGCGTGCGATCCCGCACCTGCGCAGGCTGCGGATCCACAGCCGCCTGCCGGTGGTGCTGCCCGAGCGCGTGGATGACGAACTGGTGGCCTGGCTGGGCAGCCTGCCCTGGCCGCTGGCGTTCGTTATCCACGCCAACCATGCCAACGAGTTCGACGCCAGCGTCGACGCCGCCCTGGCCCGCCTGCGCGTTGCCGGCGCGCAGCTGCTGAACCAGGCGGTGCTGCTGCGCGGAGTCAATGACAGCGAAGACGCGCTGGCCGACCTCAGCGAGCGCAGCTTTGCGGCCGGCGTGCTGCCTTATTACCTCTACCAGCTGGATCGCGTGGAAGGCGTGGCGCACTTCGAAGTGGACGACCCAACGGCAAAGCAGCTGATTGCTGCCCTGACCGCCCGCCTGTCCGGCTACCTCGTCCCCAAACTGGTGCGCGAACTCCCCGGCGACCCCAGCAAGCGCCCTGTCTGAAAAAAGGGGACGGAGGGGATTAAGTCGCAATCAGCCCATGCGGGCCGGAAACGACTTAATCCCCTCCGTCCCCTTTTTTGCTTCAGGCGCCGGATTCGATCATCTGGACGACGGCGGTGGCGGTGACCGGGTGGCTCAGCCAATAGCCCTGGGCAAGGTCGCAACCGCGCTGGCACAGCAGGTCGAACTGCGCCTGCTGTTCGATGCCTTCGGCCACGACGGTGATCCCCAGTGCGTGGGCCATGGCGATGATCGCCGTGGTCAGTGCCAGGTCATCCGGGTCGCGCTGCATGTCGGCCACGAAACTCTTGTCGATCTTGACCCCATCCACGGGCACCTGTCGCAGGTGACTCAGGCCGGAGAAACCGGTACCGAAATCATCAAGCCAGACTTTCACGCCGGTCCGGTGCAGCTTGTCGAGCAGCTGGGCGGCCAGCATTTCATCACCGATCACCGCGGTTTCCGTCAGCTCCAGGTGCAGGCGCGACGCAGGCAGCCCGGACTCGTGCAGGCACTGGGCCACCAGGTCGGGCAGTTCACCGCCGCGCAGCTGCCGCGGTGACACGTTGACCGAGACAAACAGCGCATCCCCACCCGCAGGGCGCGGCCACTGCGCTGCTTCCATGCAGGCCGCGTGCAGCACCTTCGGCCCGATCACTTCGATCAACCCGCTGTGTTCTGCGACTTCGATGAACACCGAGGGCGGAATCGTGCCCAGCGTGGGATGCTGCCATCGCAGCAGGACCTCCACGCCTACCAGCCGCCGGTCGCGGGTGCGGAAGATCGGCTGGTAGGCCAGCCGCAGTTCTCCCCGCTCCCACGCGCCGCGCAGTTCCTGCTCCATGTGCACCCGGCGTTCCACCGCATGGTCCATCGCGCGGCTGTAGTACCGGTAGCAGTTCTTGCCTGCGACTTTGGCCTGGTACATCGCGATGTCGCCGTTCTTCAGCAGCGTGGTGGCATCGGCGGCGTCGTCGGGGAACAGGGTTACGCCGATCGAGGCGCCCAGGAACAGCTCCCTGCCCTGCACGCGCAGCGGCTTGCCCAGCTCGCGCACCAGTCGTTCGGCGAGCTCGCGCGCCCGGGTCGCAACATCATCCCCCTCGGCCAGCAGGATCACGAACTCGTCGCCGCCGAAGCGCGCCAGCATGGCGTCGTCTCCCGCCGTCGCCACCGCTTCGCTGATGCGCTGGGCGAACTGAAGCAGCGCCTCATCACCGGCCTCGTGGCCCAGTGTGTCGTTGACCCGCTTGAAATCGTCCATGTCGGCAAACAGCAGCGCCAGCGGGTGCCCGGAAGCGCGCGCCGCCATCAGCCGGTGGTCCAGCGCCTCGCGGAATGCAAGCCGGTTGGTGAGGCCGGTCAAGCCGTCGGTGTAGGCCATGTGCCGCACCTCGCGGTCGTGCCGGGCGATCGCATCGCGCATCCGCGCGAACGCACGCACCAGTTCGCCCACCTCGTCGTCGCGATGGTTCTCGCGCAGCGGCACCTGGTAATCGCCGGCCTCGATCTGCCGCGCCGCCAGGGCCAGCCCTCGGATCGGCGTCACCAGCGTGCGCTGCACGTACAGCACCACCGCCCCCCCGATCACCACCAGCAGCGCCAGCATCAGCAGCAGCCAGCCCAGGTGCCGCGTGCCCACCTGCTCCAGCCGCTCGGCCAGGGTCTGCCTGGCCTGCGCCTCCAGCGCCTGGACCTCCTTCAGCGAGATCCCCACGCGCACGCCGCCCAGGTGCTGGTTGCCGACCCGGATCGGCACGCTGTTCTCCAGCACCTGCGGTGATTCCTGGACCAGCGGCCCGCGCGCCGCCACCGCCGACCGCGCGAGCGGGTCGGCCATCGCACGCCCATATTCCGGCACGGCGACCGATCCGTCATGCAGCAGGCGCCCCTTGGCATCGAACACCAGCACGTAACTCACCGCGCGCTGCCGCGATACGTTGCGCACCAGCGCGCCCACCTGCTCCAGGTCGTTGTAGTACACCGGATTGGCAAGCGCATCGGCCAGTTCGCGCGCCATGGTGTCGCCCCGGCTGCGCATGCTGCGGTCGAACAGCTCGTGGATGACCGTCCCGCTGAGCCGCGTCACCTCGCGCTGGGTCGCCGCCTGCCGACCCAGCAGCACCGCCAGGATGGCCACCACGACCAGCATTGCCCCGCCCATGGCGAGCACGAAACGTGCCTGCATCCCCGATCCCAGTCCCAGGCGCTTCATTCCACTTCCATCCGCACGCGAACCAACCCTCGTCTCAGATCATTCAATCGCTGCTGCATCCGCGCGTCCACCCGGTGGAAACCGGAGGTCCCGAAGAACCGCGCCAGCGCCTCGTTCGCCTGCGGGTCGCGTGCAGCATCGAGCAGCACCTGCTGCAAACGCTCACGCACGCGCGGGTCCAGGTCGGCGCGCACCACTTCCACTGCACGCGGGTACGACGCGGTGCGGAAAACAACCCGGAAGTCGTGTTTGAAGGCAGGGGGTACGCGGCGCTCGTCGTCCCAGTCCACGCTGCTGACGGCCCCGGCATCGACCATGCCTTTATGCACGTAGGTTGCGATGTTCAGCTCGGTTCGCGCGAACACATACCCCACTGCATCGGCAGAGGGCCGGTCATCGGGCTCCTGCAGGATCTGCGGGGTCAGCCCGTTGTCCAGCAAGGTCATCGCCGGCACCAGATAGGCACTGGTGGAGGCCGGATTCTGCAGCGCCAGGGTGCGCCCGCGCAGATCGGCCAGTTCGTGCAGCGCGCTGCCGCGCCGTACGAAGAACACGCTGTGGTATTCACGCACGCCGCTGCGCTCGGTCAGCAGCAGGGGCCGGGCATCGGCGCGCTGTCCAAGCGCCACTGCGGTACTGGCGGTTTCTGTGACCCAATCGACGCGACCCCGCCGCAGGTAGCTGCCCATCTGCTGGGCATCGCGCGCCATCAACACCCGCCCTTCGCGGATGCCGAGGTCGCGCATGTGGGCCACCACGTAGTCCAGAAGAGGCTGCAATTGCGCGTGGTGTGCGCTTGGATCGTCGCTGATCCGGCCCAGCACCAGCACGTGATGCCCATCCGGCCGCGACGTCGTGGTCGGAGGCGACGCCGCCATCGACGCGCCCGCCAGCAGCAGGCACGCCAGGCCCAGCAGTCCCCACTGCATGCGTCCCAGCCAAGCGTCCACGATGTCCCCCTTGGTTACAGGGAAAGACTACCCGAAAGTGAGAACTGCGTCAGACTATTTTTTGTCGCCGTGGGCAATGCGCGCCATCCGCTGCGCATCGGCCAGGATGCCCCGCAGCAGGCGCACCTCCTGCTCGCTCGGCTCGCTGCGCAGGAACAGCCGACGCAGCTTGCGCATGGCCGATTCCGGCGCCCTGCCCTTGTGGAATTCGATCTCGTCCAGGGTTTCGCCAAGCTGGCCGAAGAAGCTCTCCATCTGCTCGTGGCTGGCCGGGTGCTCGCGCAGCCCGGGCTCGATCACCGGCGTGGCCGCCTCGCCGAGCAGCTGCATGCGGACCTCATAGGCCAGCACCTGCACGGCTGCGGCCAGGTTCAACGAGCTGAAGGCGGGATCGGATGGAATATGCACCGCCGCGTGGCAGAGCTGCAGCTCTTCATTGGTGAGCCCGGTGCGCTCGCGGCCGAACACGATCGCGACCTCCGCACCCTCGCCTGCTTTGGCGGCCACACGCCCGGCGGCCACGGCCGGGAGCAGCTCTTCCAGCTGCACCCTCCGCGCCCGCGCAGTGCAGCCCAGTACCAGGGTGCAGTCGGCGACGGCGTCGGCCAGCGTCGGCAGCACCGGAGCGTCACCCAGTACGTCCTCGGCGCCGGCGGAACGGCGGAAGGCGTCTTCGTCGAGCGGCTTCTCCGGTGCGACCAGCACCAGCCGGGCCAGTCCCATGGTCTTCATGGCGCGCGCGGCGGCGCCCATGTTGCCGGGATGCTGGGTCCCGACCAGGACGAAACGGATACGGGGGGCAAGGGATGGATCGGACATGAACGCAATAGTCGAGCTGGACGGCCTGCAATGGTAAACTGTGCGGCCGGCCACTGCGCCGGACCCGCTCTTTTCCCCCGCCGATCCCCCCCTCTGCCCTCCCGGGAGCTACCGCCATGCAGAAACCCGCCGTCACCGTCATGGTCAAGGCCGCCCGCCTCGCCGGCAACGTATTGTTGCGCAACATCAACAAGCTGGACGCGCTCAACGTGGTGCAGAAGGGCCGCATGGATTATGCGAGCGAAGTGGATGCGGACGCGGAAAAGGTCATCGTCAAGGAACTCAAGCGCGCCTATCCCGAGTACGGTGTGATCGGCGAAGAAGGCGGGATCCAGGGCGCCAACCGCCACATGTGGGTGATCGACCCGCTGGACGGCACCAGCAACTACCTTCGCGGCTTCCCGCACTACTGCGTGTCCATCGCGCTGGTGGAGAATGGCGAGCCGACCGATGCGGTGATCTTCGATCCGCTGCGCAATGAATTGTTCACCGCCAGCCGCGGTGCTGGCGCGGTGTTCAATGACCGTCGCATCCGCGTGTCCGATCGCAAGGACCTGGAAGGCACGATGATCCACACCGGTTTCGCCCCGCGCGAACGGGCCCGCGCCAGCGCCCAGCTGAAGACGCTGGATACGCTGCTGGTACAGGCCGAAGACGTGCGCCGCACCGGTTCGGCCGCGCTGGACCTGGCGTATGTGGCCTGCGGCCGTGCTGATGCCTACTTCGAAGCGGGCGTGAAGTCCTGGGACATCGCGGCGGGCATCCTGCTTGTGCGCGAAGCCGGCGGCAAGGTGTGCGATTACAAGGGCGCCCCGCTGGGTCGCATGGACAGCCGTGGCCCGGAAAACCACCAGGTAGTGGCTGGCAACCTGAAGGTCGCCGAATCACTGCAGAAGGTGCTGGTGAACACCGGTTACGCGGCCGAGTTCGACGCGAAGTTCTGATCGCGAGTGAATACGCTTGATCGGACGGCGCCTGCGGGCGCCGTTCTGCGTTGTGCAGCAACCGGTCCCCGGCGCGCCGC
>JAZBLM010000147.1:0-6822 GCA_037033225.1 Pseudomonadota bacterium | reverse complement strand
CTCAGCTCGTTCTGGCTGCGGTCGCGGACCACCGGCTGGATCCACTGCAGCATGGACGGGGTGATGCTGCCTTCGCCGCTGAAGATGTCCAGCGGCACACATCCGGGGGTGGCCGCACAGAGAGCGGGATCGCCGAGCGCCAGGTTGACGTTGTAGATGTTGTAGCTGCCCTGGTTGGTCTGCTCGGCCTTGTTCCTGCTGTACATTCCGTTGACGTCCCAGAACCAGCTGCGCTCGGCCGCTTCGAAATTGCCGACCAGCCCGGTGGCGACGTAGCTCGTGTTGACCTCCTGCTCGAACACGCGCGCGCCACCCTCGGTGGGCCGCCGGCCGATGAACTGCAGGTTGCCGGCCGACACCAGGTCAAAGCCGAACGGGTTGTACGGGTTCAGCGCCGACACCGTGATGTTGTCGGCCAGCGGATTGCCCGTACCCGCATTCGGGCCCAGGCCGAGCGGTTCCGGCGCGGCCTGGTTGGTGGATTCGCGGCGATTGCCGAGCGCTTTGACGTACCACTGCAGGTTGTCGGTGATGTCGAAGCGGAACTGGCCGAACACGCCCTTGCGCTCGGACGGCGTCATCAGCAGGTTGTACTGCGCATAGTTGAAACGATCAGCGCTGGTGAAGCAGTGGTAGTCGTCGGTGCGGCTGCAACCGGCGCTGCCATCGTAGGTGGGCGTGCCGGAGCCCACATTGGGCACCAGGTCCTGCACCGCGCCGGTGTTGGGATCGACGAACTGGAAGCGCCCCTGCGGAATGCTGCCGCTGCCGAAACTCAAGCCGGTGCCCGGCTTGGGCAGGCGCGACTGCTCGCGCGTGTTTGCGTAGACCGGGTCCTGCTTGGTGTAGCTGGCGCCGAGGAACAGGCTGTAGCGATCGCCCTGGGTGCCCCATGCCAGGTCGACGCCCTTCTGCGTGCCGTCGCCCTTGCCATACTCGCCGTAGTTCAGTGTGACCTGGCCGCCATCGAAATCGCGCCGCGTGATGATGTTGACCACGCCAGCAATGGCATCGGAGCCGTACAGCGACGAGGCGCCGTCTTCCAGCACTTCGATACGCTCCACGATCGCCAGCGGGATCGTGTTGAGGTCGGTCGCCGAGCCGACGCCGGAGGCGGACGACTCGTTGACCCAGCGGATGCCGTCCACCAGCACCAGGACGCGCTTGGCGCCGAGATGGCGCAGATCGACCTGCGCCGAACCGGCGCCGACGCCGCTGCCGTCGGGCGGGAAGCCGAAGTTGCCGGACGAATTGAACTTGGCATTGAGGGCCGAACCGGAGCCGGTGAGCTGCTGCAGCACCTCGCCAATGGAGGTCAGGCCGGTGCGCTCGATCTCGGTGCGGGTGAGGGTCTGGATCGGCAGGTGACCCTCGACTTCGGCACGCTTGATGCGCGAACCGGTGACCTCGACGCGGTCCAGGTCGGTGGCGACCCGTGGCGTGTCCTGCGCTGCCACGGTGGCGGACGACAGCAGTCCTACACACAACGATACGGCGACCGCCAAGGGTCGGTAATGCAGCTTGCTCATTCGCTTTCTCTCTCCAGATGGGCGGGGCAACTCAACGCTCGGGAACACACAGCGTCCTAGTTGTAAACAACCTGTAAAACATGCGACGTGATCTGCACCCCGTTTTCACCTCCAATGCACAAAGGCAACTGGGCACGAGCGTTACGTGGCAAGGCCAAGTGCGCCGATGTGAAAAGCGGAATTCAGCCTGCAGTCGCTATGCTGGGGCCATGAATCGACCCCTGCGCCCTGCCCTGTCCCTGTTCGCGCTGGCCCTGCTGATGCCTGCGGCCCCGCTGACCGTTTCCGCCCAGTCTGCCGATGCGCAACGCGCACAGTTGAAGGCCGCCATCGCCGATGCCGAGCGGGGTCAGTTCAATGCCGTGCAGGCTGGCACGCTCAGCCGCCACCCCGCGTACGCGTGGCTGGAGTACGCGAATTTACGACGCAATATCGAAACGGTCAGCAACGACCAGGCGCAGGCCTTCCTCAAGCGGTACGACGGCCAGGCCGTGGCGAGCAGCTTCCGCAGCGTGTGGCTGCCTGCCGTTGCACGGCGCCAGGACTGGAGCACGCTGCTGGCCAACTGGGCGCCGACCGAGAACGTCGGCCTGCGCTGCGCGCAGCTCAGTGCACGCCAGGCCACCGGCAAGGCCGATGCGCAATGGACGCGCGAAGCCCAGGATCTTTGGCGCAAGGCGGGCAAATCGCTGCCGGATGGCTGCGATGCGGTGTTCGCCGTACTGCAGGCCCAGGGCGGACTGACCGATGCGCTGCGCTGGGAGCGCGTGGATGCCGCCGCCGATGCGCAGCAACCTGCCGTAATGCGCAGCGCCGCGCGCGGATTGCCGCCCGCCGACCTCGCACAGGCCAATGACTATGCGGCCTTCGTCGATGCCCCCAACGCCAAGGCGTTGAACTGGCCGCGGACCGAACGCAGCCGCCGCATCGCCACCGACGGCCTGGAAAAGCTGGCCAAGGCCAACCCGGACGCGACCGAGCAGCAGCTGCCGCAGTACGCGCAGGCGCTTGGCCTGAGCGCCGAGCAGCAGGCACAGGTGCGTTACCAGATCGCGCTGTGGACGGTCGCCTCCTACCTGCCCGATTCGGCGCGGCGGCTCAATGCGGTGCCCGACTCCGCGTACGACGAACGCTTGCACGAGTGGCGCGTCCGTGAAGCGATGTCGCGCGGTGACTGGCCGGCAACGCTGTCCGCCATCCGGAAGATGGGCGCCACCCAGCGCGCGGATTCGCGCTGGACCTATTTCGAGGCGCGCATGCTGGAGAAGACCGGGCAGGCCGCGCAGGCGAAGCCGGTGTTCGCCCGTGCCGCTGGCTCACCGACCTTCCACGGCTTCCTTGCGGCCGACAAGCTGCAGCAGCCTTACACCCTGTGTCCCTGGAAGCCGGAAGACAGCGCCTCGGCACGCGCTGCGGTGGCGCGCGACCCAGCCATCGTGCGGGCCATGGAGTTGTACCGGATTGACCGCGCCAGCTGGGCAACGGCCGAGTGGAACAGCGCGCTGGCGAAATTCGACGACACCCAGCGTCGGCTGGCCGTCGAGGTGGCACAGGAAAACGGCTGGTTTGATCGGGCGGTGTTCTCGCTGGGCAAGAAGCCGGACGAGCAGCGCCTGTACCACCTGCGCTTCCCGCTGCACCACGATGGCAGCATCCGACGCGAAGCAGCGCGCAACGCGATCGACCCGGCCTGGGTCGCTGCGGAAATCCGTGCCGAGAGCATTTTCAGCCCCAACGCGCGCTCGCCTGCCAATGCGATGGGCCTGATGCAGGTGCTGCCCGCCACCGGCGCCGCCGTGGCGAAGAACATCGGGCTGACCAGCTACGGTGGGGCGGCGAGTCTGTATGACCCCGACACCAACATCGCGATCGGCACCGCGTACCTTCGCCAGTTGATGAACAAGTACGACGGCCTGCCTTACGTCACCATTGCGGCCTACAACGCGGGCCCCACGCCCACCGCACGCTGGCAGTCGCAGCGCCCGGGCTTTGACCCGGACCTGTGGATCGAGACCATCAGCTACAAGGAAACGCGCGAGTATGTCGCCCGCGTGCTGGCCTTCAGCGTGATCTACGACTGGCGCCTCAATGGCGATGCGCTGCCGCTCAGCGACCGCCTGATGGGCCGGCTGGTGGACACCCGCAAGAAGTTCGACTGCGCCGCGGGGGCCGCTGCCAAGGCTGCAGATTGACCTGAAGGCAGCGGGGCACGGTATACGGGCCGTGCCGCGCCGTGCGCTGCCAACGCAGCCAACGCAGCGGAGGGTAGCGCCGAGCCATGCTCGGCGAACGCAGCGGACGGAGAAAGCTGACGGCCAGCGGCCGTCACTACCGACGCACCAGCCGTAGGCAGCACGCCCCAGCAGCCGTCGCCACCTGCGGCGAAGCCGCCGTATCATGGACGCATGAAGATCTACCTTGTCGGCGGCGCTGTGCGCGACCGCCTGCTGCAGCGCCCCGCCGGAGACCGCGACTGGGTGGTCGTGGGCGCCACGCCCGCCCGGATGGAGGCGCAGGGCTACCGGGCGGTAGGCCGCGATTTCCCGGTATTCCTGCATCCGCAGACGCAGGAGGAATACGCGCTGGCGCGCACCGAACGCAAATCAGGTCGGGGCTACCGCGGTTTCGTGGTCGACGCCGACCCGTCGGTCACGCTGGAAGAAGACCTGCAGCGGCGCGACTTCACCATCAATGCGATCGCCTGCGACGAAGCCAGCGGTGCCCTCGTCGATCCGTACGGCGGCGTGCGCGACATCGAGCAGCGCGTTCTGCGCCACGTTGGCCCGGCGTTCGTGGAAGACCCACTGCGCGTACTGCGTGCAGCGCGCTTCATGGCCCGGTTCGCGCCGCTTGGCTTCACCGTGGCCGATGAGACGATGGAGCTCATGCGTCATGTCGCCGCCAGCGGCGAACTGGATTCCCTGGTGCCGGAGCGCGTGTGGCAGGAGCTGCGCCGCGCGCTTGCCTGCGAGCGCCCTTCCGCGTTCCTGCGCACCCTGCACGATGCACAGGCGCTCGGGCCGATCCTGCCCGAGCTGGAGGCGCTGTACGGCGTACCGCAGCGGGCCGAGTTCCACCCTGAAGTCGACACGGGCGTGCACCAGGAGATGGTCAGCGACATGGCTGCGCGGCTGGCGCCGGGTGACGATCTGGTCGGCTTCGCCGCACTTACCCATGATCTGGGCAAGGGGCTGACGCCGCGCGAAGAGTGGCCGCGCCACATCATGCACGAGCAACGCGGCCTGAAGCCGCTGAAGGCGCTGTGTGCGCGGCTGAAGGTCCCTGCCGAGCACCAGCAGCTGGCCGAGGCCGTATGCCGCGAACATCTCAACGTGCATCGCATCGACGAGCTGCGCGATGCCACCGTGCTGGACCTGCTGGGCCGCTGCGATGCCCTGCGGCGGCCGGAGCGGGTCGCGCGCATGGCGCTGTGCTGCGAGGCCGACAAGCGCGGCCGGCTGGGTTTCGAGGAAAGCGACTACCCGCAGGGCGAAACGCTCAAGCGCCTGCACCAGGCGGCGCTGTCGGTGCAGGCACGCGACCTGGACACCACCCATCTGCAGGGTCCGGCCATCGGTCAGGCCCTGCTGAAGGCGCGCATTGCCGCGCTCGCGGCAGCGCGCGCGGGGTGATCAGCGCGCTTCGCCGCGGGTGAAGGCGTCGGCGCGCTGCTTCAGCTGCACCACGGCATCGGGGATCATCTCCATGCCCAGGTCGAAGCCGGGATTGAGCACGATGCCCACGCCATCGGAGATGGCACTGAGCAGCCAGCTCATCTTCACCTGCAGTGCATTCTCGAACTGCGGCAGCTGCTCGCTCCAGGCGCTGGCGCGCTCCACGGCGGAAAACACCGCGAACATCGGCTCCTCCGCTTCACTGGTCAATACCAGCGGGTTGATCGACTCGTCCCAGTCCGCATCCGGGCCCACCGGCTTGTCCAGCAGCACGAACACCTGGTCGGCCAGCAGGCTGTCCAGGAACTCGGGCGCCGGCAGCGTGCCGTCCTGTGCCTGCACCAGGCGCACTTCCAGGTCGTTCAGCGGTTCAAAGGGGGCTTGGGCTTCGGATTCCACGGTTTCTCCTGCTTGCGTGCGGGCACGCGTTGTCGTTGAGGGGACTTTAGCAGGCCATGGCGTTGTCATCCCGTGCAACGACGCCGGCCCGCGTCAGCGTGCCCGTGCCGTGGCCCGGGTCTGTTCGACGCAGGCGCGGTGGGACAGCAGCCAGCGGCTGGCCGCCGCCAGCGTCGCTGCATCGTCTGCAGTGACGTCGTCAGGGACGATCCGGCTGCCATCGCCTTGCCCATTGCGGTCGGCCAGGACCGCGTCGGTCAGCAGGAGCAGGCTGCTGTCCGGCAGGCGGATGCTGGAGTTGGACGTGGAGTAACCGGCGGTGGGGCGGCCGAAGCTGTGGCTGTCAGGGCGACCACGGAAGGCCAGCGCGATCGCTTCGCCCGAGCTGCCTGTTCGCGGTCCGAGCAGCACCGCCACCGGAGCGCCCGGCTCACGCAGCCGGTAACCGGCTTGGCCGAAGCCCAGCATCGGACGGCCCCGCGCCATCACCGTACCGTCGTGCAGTTCCCACGGCACGGGCGCGCCCGCAGCACGCATCATGCCGACCACCTGGATCCCGTCACCCGGAATCCGCAGCAGGGGCTCGGTGCCCAGCAGCATGGGCCACATGTTGCCGCCCGTGTTGCCGCGCAGGTCGACGATCCAGCCACAACGGGGACTGCGGTCGGCATCGCGGATGCGCTGCTGCAACCCGGCAGCATGCATGGCAGCCGCGCGCGCCTGTTCGCTGGTGCTGCCGGCCGTCGACGTGAACCGCCCCACGGTCACCCAGCCCAGGCGCGCGTCCAGCGTTGGCGGCGTGCCGAGGCGTGCCTGTCCTGCATCCGCTTCTTCGCCCACCTTCGCTGCGGGCGGCAGCGGGCCCGGCACCGTGCTGCCGGCCGCTGGCACCCAGCGTCCGTGTCCGCGTGAGCTGCGCTGGATGGCGGCGTCGAGGAGGGAGCGGGTACGTTCGGCATTGCCCGCTGCCTTGGCGATTTCGGCGCGTACGACGGTCCAGTCGACCTCCTGGCGGTACAGCGCACGACGCTCCATCAGCTCGATCATCGTCGCCAGCGCCTGCGCGGATGGCACCTCGGTCGCGTGGGCAGCGCGTGGCGACATCGCACACGCAAGCAGAGCAAGGAGCAGGATGGATCGGGAAACAGGCATCGCGCTACGTCCATGTAGGAGAAGCCGGGATGATACGGCAGCCGCAGCTCGGCGGGCACGCACTGCGC
>JAZBLM010000146.1:0-6887 GCA_037033225.1 Pseudomonadota bacterium | reverse complement strand
CAAGGTGGCATATAGTTGCGCCATGCCTATTCTGAACGGGTTGACCACGTGACACTCCGCATCGTGATCGCCGACGACCACCCGGTGCTGTTGGCCGGTATGGCCCATCTGCTGCGCAGCCAGCCGGACCTGGAAATCGCCGGCCTGGTGAAGGACTCGACGGCGTTGGTGGCACTGGCCAGCAGCACGGGCGTGGACGTGGTGGTCACCGATTTCTCCATGCCGCATGGCCAGTACGGCGACGGCATCGCCATGCTGCGGTTCATGCAGCGCCGCTTTCCGGAGATACGCCTTGTGGTGCTGACGGGCATGGAAAGCCCATTGGTGCTGGGCAACATCCTGGCTGCCGGCGTCCGCTGCATCGTCAGCAAGAGCGACCCGCTGGACCATCTTGTCCCTGCGCTGCGTACGGCCTGGGGTGGGGGAAGCTACCTTTCGCCTGAAATCGCCGGCCGGTTGGCGGGGCAGGGCGACATGGCCGCTGCGGGTGCCGACCCCGCGGCCACTGCGGCGACGGCATTGTCCAAGCGCGAGAGCGAGGTGCTGCGCATGTACGCAGAGGGTTTGTCGGTCATCGAGATCGCAGCCCGCATCGGGCGCAGTCGAAAGACCGTCAGCACCCAGAAGGTTGCGGCGATGCGCAAGCTTGGCCTGTCCAGTGACGCTGATGTTTTCCAGTACGCGATCGCCCATGGCCTGGTGACCTCGTCCCAGCAGGCCCGTGCGAACGCGATCGAACCGGACTGATCCCGGGGCGTTTCCGACGTGTCCGATGCGAAGGCCGCCGGCGCGCCGCTATCGTGACGGGCATTGTTGCGGATACCCGGTGTCGACGTGTTGCCTGCCCTTCCTCCTGACGTAGTGGTCCGCCTGCTCGCCCGCTTCACGCAACTGGCGGCGAAGGAGCAGCGTGCGTTCCTGGAGGCACTCAACGCCTATCTGTACACCTCGCCGCAGCAGCGCCGACGACTGCGTGCGGCGTGGTCGGCCGCCGAAGCAGCGGGCGACGCGCCGTCGCCCCCCGCCAACGCAACGCCTGGGCCGGTGTGGAAGGACGCGGAGGGTCCCGGCGGATCCTGATGCGCCAGGCGCAGCGGAGTGAGTGCGGCAAGCGATGGTAAAGTGCGCTCTGTACCTGACTGCTGCGAGACTGCCATGCACGCTGAACCCTTCTATCCCGTCGGAACGCCGGGCCGGCCCTGGGGCGAGGCGGAGCGTGCGCAGTGGCGCTCCAGGCAGTCGCGTCTGCGTCGTTTCGACGACGATGTACTGCCGCGCATCGACGCGCTGGCGGACCGCTTCGAACGCGTCCGGTACGGCGCACTGGATTACGCCGGCGAGCACTATTCGCTGCTCGCGCTGCGCAGCAGGGCATGGGATCCGGCGTTGCCTGCCGCGCTGGTGACCGGCGGCGTGCACGGCTACGAAACCAGCGGCGTGATGGGGGCCTTGATGTTCCTGGAACAGCGCGCGGAAGCCTATTCCGGCCGGCTCAACCTGCTGGTGGTGCCCTGCGTGAATCCCTGGGGTTACGAGCGGATCAACCGCTGGAACTTCGATGCGATCGATCCGAACCGCAATTTCCGCGCCGACGGTCCGGCACGCGAATCCACGTCGCTGATCGAGCTGGTTGCGCCGGTGCGGTCGCAGTTCGTGGTGCATATCGACCTGCACGAAACCACCGACAGCGATGAAAGCGAATTCCGCCCCGCGGTTGCAGCGCGTGACGGCAAGCCGTTCGAGCCCGGCGCGATTCCCGACGGGTTCTATCTGGTGGATGACACGGCGAACCCGCAGCCGGCCTTCCAGCAGGCCGTGATCGCTGCGGTGGAACAGGTGACCCATATCGCGCCAGCTGACGCCGACGGGGAGATCATCGGGTCCCGTGTGGTCGCCCATGGCGTCATCGAATACCCGCTGGTTGCCCTCGGGCTCTGCGCGGGCATTACCGGTGCGCGCTTCACCACGACCACCGAGGTCTATCCTGACAGCCCGCGCGCGACCCCGGCGCAGTGCAACCAGGCCCAGGTGACCGCCGTCTGTGCAGCGCTCGATTTCGCGCTGCAGTCGGGCGGGTCGGCGTGATCTGACGCGTCTGGCAGGGACGGGCCCCGCCCTGCTCGGGCATCGGGCCCCGTCCCATGCGGGGTTGGGCATTCCTTCATGTGACCGCGATGTGATGTCGTCCACACTTGTCTGGATATATCCCTGATCTGGAGTAGGCCTCCCATGGAAGCCTTGGAGCCTGGTTCCCCCCCGGTACGTACCCTTCGCCCCGTCTTCGCCGTCGCATCGGTGATCGTGGTCGCATTCGCCGTCTTCGTCAGCCTGTTCCCGCTGGGAGCGGGCCGCATGCTCATGCAGGCCCAGGACTGGGCGTCGTCCAACGTGGGCTGGTACTACCTGCTCGCGATGACGCTGTACCTGGTGTTCGTGGTGGTGGCGGCACTGTCTCCGTACGGCAGCATCAAGCTCGGTGCCGACCATGACGAGCCGGAATTCAGTTATCTGTCCTGGGCCGGCATGCTGTTTGCGGCCGGTATCAGCATCACCCTGTTCTTTTTCTGCGTTTCCGAGCCACTGACCCACTTCATGCAACCGCCCGCAGGCGAGGCCGCGGCGGGTGAAGCCGGTGCGCGGCAGGCGATGCAGCTGCTGTTCCTGCACTGGGGCCTGCATGGCTGGGGCGTGTTCGCCCTGGCCGCAATGGCGATGGCCTACTTCGCCTATCGGCACAACCTGCCGCTGGCCCTGCGCTCGGCGCTGTATCCGCTGATCGGCAACCGGATCAATGGGCCGATCGGTTACACCGTGGATGCGCTGGGTATCGTCGCCACGGTGTTCGGTCTCGGCGCCGACATGGGCTTTGGCGTGCTGCACCTCAATGCCGGCCTGGCGCATCTGTTCGACGTGCCACACACCCACGCGGTGCAGATCGGGCTGATCGTGCTGATGATGGGCGCCGCCGTTGCCGTGGCCGTGACCGGGGTGGAAAAGGGCGTGCGCCTGATGTCCAACCTCAACATGCTGCTGGCGATCGGGCTGGTGCTGTTCATGCTGTTCGCCGGGCCGACCCAGTACCTGCTCGGCACGCTGATGCAGAACGCAGGCGACTACCTCGGCAGCGTGGTCGGCAAGAGTTTCGATGTCTACGCCTACGGTGGAAAGCCGGGATGGATGGGCAGCTGGACGGTGTTCTACTGGGCCTGGTGGATCGGCTGGTCGCCGTTCGTCGGCCTGTTCATCGCGCGCATTTCGCGCGGCCGCACGATCCGCCAGTTCGTGTTCGGCGTGCTGCTGATCCCATTGGGCTTCACGTTGGCGTGGTTGTCGATCTTCGGCAACAGTGCGCTTGACCAGGTCCTGCACCACGGACAGCAGCAGCTGGCACAGCTGGCCATCGATGATCCGCCGACGGTCCTGTACGCGCTGTTGGACAGCTATCCCTGGAGCCGGGCGGTCATCGCGGTGACCGTGTTCGTCAGCTTCGTGTTTTTCGTGACCTCTGCCGATTCCGGTGCCGTCGTGCTGTCCACGCTGTCCTCGCATGGCGGGGCGCCGGAAGACGACGGCCCGCGCTGGCTGCGCGTGTTCTGGGGCTCGGTGACGGCAGTGGTGACCGCCGGGCTGCTGCTGGCCGGCAACATGGACGCGCTGAAATCCGCCGTGGTGCTGGCATCGTTGCCGTTCTCGGCGGTGCTGCTGCTGATGGCCTGGGGCCTGATGCGGTCCTTCTCCGATGAAGCGCACCGCAAGCGCGCCCTGCAGTACCGTGCCTCGCCGCTGGTGGGAGCCAGCCGCCACCACCAGGGGTGGCGCCAGCGTCTGAACCAGGCGGTCAACTTCCCGGTGCGCGACCAGGTGTACCGCTTCATGGACACTGACGTGAAGCCGGCGATGGAGGCCGTCGCCGAACAGCTGCGCGCCGATGGCTGGGAGGTCACCACGCGGTTGGAGGCCGGCGACATGGAGCTGGCGGTGGACCACGGCGAACAGCAGGACTTCCTTTACCGGGTGATCCTGACCGGGTACCGGGTGCCGTCGTTCGCTGCCCACCAGGCACGCAACCGGCGCTACTACCGCGCGGAGGTCCATCTGTATGAAGGCAGCCAGGACTATGACCTGGTGGACTACAGCCGCGAGCAGATCATCAATGACATCATCAGCCAGTACGAGCGGCACGTGCAGTTCCTGCACCTGAGCCGTTAATCCGGGACAGGGGGCAGCGGTCAAGAAAGTGTCATGCAGGTCGATAGAGGAGCTGTCCGCCCCTTCCGAGTCACCCCATGCGCGCTCTCCCTCTGTCCCACCGTACGTCGCGGCCGCCAAGCGTGGCCCGGCGACTGATGCTGGGTACCGGCCTGCTGGCCCTGGCCTGTTTCGGCTTCACCGCCGTGATCAGCTACTGGCGCAGCAGCGACGCGTTGCTGCAGGGGGCCCAGGCGCAGCTGCAGGACCTGGCAGGCCAGGAAGCGCAGCGGATCGCTGCGGAGATCGGGGTAGCGGCCGAGACCGCCAACGCGGTGGCCAACAGTTTCCGTGTGCAGCGCTCACTGGGCAGCCTGGACCGCGCTGCCGCCAACGAGGTCATCCGCGCCCAGCTCGAAGCCCACCCGCAGTGGCTCGGCATGGGCAACCTGTGGGAGGCCGATGCCTTCGACGGCAACGATGCGCAGTTCGTCGACAGCGAAGGCCACGACAGCAGCGGCCGTTTCATGACCTGGTGGGCCTGGCAGAACGGTGAGCTGGCGCGCGAGCCCCTGCGCGACTATGAAAAACCCGGTGATGGCGACTGGAACCTGAAACCGCGCCAGACCCGTGCCCAGGTGGTTGTCGAACCGTACTACTACCCGGTGGCTGGCAAGGACACCCTGATGACCACGGTAGCCACGCCGATCCTCGAAGGTGAGCGCTACCTGGGCGTGGTCACGGTCGATTTCACCCTGGCGGCGCTGCAGTCACGGATCGCGGCAATGCGCCCGATGGACGCGGGCTACGCCACGCTGCTCTCGCCGGCCGGGTCGGTGATGGCAAGCCGCGAGCCGTCCGAGGTGGGCAAGGTCCGCACGGATGCCGGTACCCGCGCGATGCTCGCGGCGGTCGCCAAGGGCGAAGTGGTCCGCAATGAGGCCGAGGTCAACGGCGAGTCGCAGCTGCAGGTGTTCGTTCCGCTGCGCATCGGCTCGGCACCGCAGGTGTTCGCGCTTGGCATCGCCGTGCCCAAGGCGCACGTGATGGCGCAGGCGCGCACGCTGCTGTGGGTGATCGTGGCCGTGGGCCTGTTCTCGGCCGTGCTGTTGAGCTTGGCACTGTATCTCCTGCTGCGGACGCTGGTGCTGAAGCCGCTGGGCGAGGCCGAGCGTGTGTCTGCGGCAGTCGCCGACGGTCGCCTGGACAGCCGGATCGAGGCCAAAGGCAACGACGAAGTCGGTCGCCTGCTGCGGGCGATGGGCGCCATGCAGGACAAGCTTCGCGCGGTGATCGACGCACAGGCGGAGATGGCCGAGCGGCATGACCGTGGCGAGATGAGCTATCGCCTCGATGCCGGGTCGTTCCCGGGCGAGTACGGCCGCATGGTCGCCGGCACCAATGCCCTGGTTGCTGGCCACGTTGCGGTCCAGCGCCGCCTGGTCGACGTGATGGCCTGTTACGCCGTGGGCGACATGAGCGTGGACATGGACGAGCTTCCGGGCGAGAAGGCCACCATCAGCGCGGCGATGCGCGATACCAAGGCCAACCTGCAGGCGATCAACGCGCAGATCCTGCAGTTGGCGCACGCCGCTGCGGCCGGCGATTTCGCCCAGCGCGGTGATGCGGCGCGCTTCAGTCACGACTTCCGCAGCATGGTGGAAGGCCTCAACACGCTGATGCAGACCACCGATGGCAACCTGGCCCAGCTCTCGCGCCTGCTGCAGGCGATCGCCCGTGGAGACCTGACCACGCGCATGGAAGGTGATTTCCACGGCGTGTTCGCGCAGATGCGTCGCGACGCGGACACCACGGTGGATCAGCTTACCCGTATCGTGGGCGGCATCCAGCAGGCCAGCGGCATGATCAACACCGCTGCCGGAGAGATCGCCGCCGGCAACGAAGACCTCTCACGCCGCACGGAGCAGCAGGCAGCGAGCCTGGAAGAGACCGCCGCGTCAATGGAAGAACTCACCTCCACCGTGCGCCAGAACGCCGACCACGCACGCCAGGCCAACCAGCTGGTGCAGGGTACGGCTGCAGTGGCTTCACAGGGTGGGGAGGTCGTCGCCCAGGTGGTGCAGACCATGACCGGGATCGAAGGCGCTTCGCGGCGGATCGCGGAGATCATTTCGGTGATCGACGGCATTGCCTTCCAGACCAACATCCTGGCGCTCAATGCGGCCGTGGAAGCGGCGCGCGCTGGCGAGCAGGGACGTGGCTTCGCCGTGGTGGCCACTGAAGTCCGCGCACTGGCGCAGCGCTCGGCCACGGCTGCGCGCGAGATCAAGGGCCTGATCGACGATTCAGTGGAGCAGGTGGAGCGCGGCGCTCTGCTGGTGCGCGATGCAGGCAGCACCATGCAGGAGATCGTCAGCTCGGTGCACCGGGTGACCGACATCATGGCGGAAATCTCGGCGGCGTCGCAGGAGCAGAGCGCAGGCATCGAACAGGTCAGCCAGACGGTGGTGCAGATGGACGAAGCGACCCAGCAGAATGCCGCACTGGTCGAGGAAGCGAATGCGGCGGCGCGGTCGCTGGAGGCGCAGTCCCAGGAGCTGCAGCAGGCCGTGGCGATCTTCCGCCTGCGCAGCACCGGGGCGCAGGCCAACCCGCAGCGCACCGCAGAGCCGGCATGAGCCATCCGCCAGCACCTGGGCCAGGTGCTGGTGGCTGGGTGCGTCGGCTGCACGGGCTGC